>NZ_JBSVRF010000003.1:0-528074 GCF_054052025.1 Luteimonas sp. A478
CCCCCCCCCCCCCCCCCCCCCCCCCCCCCCCCCCCCCCCCCCCCCCCCCCCCCCCCCCCCCCCCCCCCCCCCCCCCCCCCCCGCTCCTACCGGGGATCCTTCAGCGTTTGCCGAACAGCTGCGCTTTCTGCTCTTCGGTCATCGGCTTGCCGAGATCCGGGTTCACCTGCTTTGCCAGCGCATAGGCACGCTCGGTGGCGGGGCGGGCGGCGATGGTTTCCTGCCAGCGCACCACGTTGGGGTAGGGGGCCATGTCCACCGGCGCGCTGTCGTACCCGTTGATCCACGGGTAGGCGGCCATATCCGCGATCGAATACTCCGCGCCGGCAAGGAACTCGCGCCCTTCCAGCCGCTTGTCCAGCACCTTCAGCAGCCGGTTCACCTCGTTCGCGTAGCGTTCCATCGCGTAGCCGATCTTCTCCGGCGCATACACGTGGAAATGCCCGTACTGGCCGCTCATCGGCCCCAGCCCGGCCATCTGCCAGAACAGCCATTCCAGCGCCTGGATCCGCTCGCGCGGGCCGGTTGGCAGGAACTTCCCGGTCTTCTCGGCCAGGTACATCAGGATCGCGCCGGACTCGAACACACTCTGCGGGGCGCCGCCGTCGGCTGGCCGGTGATCCACGATCGCCGGCATCTTGTTGTTCGGCGAGATCTCGAGGAACTCCGGCTGGAACTGGTCGCCTTCGCCGATGTTTACCGGCTTGATGGTGTATTCCAGCCCCGCTTCTTCCAGGAACAGGGTCACCTTGTGACCGTTGGGCGTGGGCCAGTAGTAGAAGTCGATCATCGTCGGCGCTCCGGAAATGGGGGAATCATCGAGTCTAGCCCCGCGGCCGTATCCCCACGTGCAACGCAGCATCGCCAACCCATTTGTAGGAGCGCGCCATGCGCGCGAAGCCGCGTGAATGTGATCGTGCGGCAAGGCGTCGGCGGGTTCGGCGTATCCGAGGCCACGCGGCAAGGTCAGGGTTCACGCGGCTTCGCGCGCGCGGCGCGCTCCTACGGATCCGGCCCCGACGGGAACAGCCCGACGCCATGTGTCACGCGGCTTCGCGCGCATGGCGCGCTCCTACAAAAGGGCGTCGGTGGATGTTTCACACGGTGTGCCCCGGTGTGGCACGACATGCCCGCGCCATCTGGCGCTGGGGCGGCGGGGGGGATAGGCTGCGGATGACCTGTCAGGGGGACAGTCTTGATGCCGCAGGCCGCCATGTACCCGTCCGGCGTCGCAAAGCCCAGGGGGCAATCCATTGAGTGATGCGCTGCCAGGCACGGACTTTGGCCTGGCCCAGCGGCGCCGGGCCTGGCTCGCCGGGTGCATGCTTTTCGCGGGCCTGCTGGCCGCGGCCGCGCTGGTGGCCTGGGGTGATCTGCAAGTGCGCCAGCAGGCCGGCCAGCGCTACGTGCAGGCACTGGCTGACAGCCATGCGCGCGAGGTCGGCCACGAGCTGGCCGCGGTCGAAGCGGAGTTACGGGCGCTCGCCGATGGCCTCGCCGTCATCGGCGCTACGGCTCCCGAAGCGGTTCCACTGCTGCTGCATGACAGCCTGGCGGGCATCGCCCGGCGCAACCCGGCCCTTGCCGGACTGAGGCTGGAAGACGCCGCGCCGGATTTCGTCCCTGCAGCCGGGGCAGCGCCACGACGCCTGCACCTCGGCCTGTCTGCTTCCGATGCCGATGGCAACTGGCGTCTGCCGGTGGCCGTACGGGTGCCCGGACGCGCGGATGGCAATGCCCAGTGGCTGCGCGCCGAGCTGGACGTGGACGTCTTCAGCAGCGTATTGCGCGTCCACGAGGTCGGCAGTTCCGGCGTCGCTTCGGTGCTCGGCCACGACGGAACCCTGCTTGCCCGCTCCGATACCGGCGTCCTGCAGGCGGGCCTGCAGGCGACGTACTCGCCGGCCTTCGCGGCATTGGAGCAAGCACCCTCCGGCGTGGTGCGTTCGAAGAGCCGGCTCGATGGCGTGGTCCGCGTGGTTGGCTACCGCTCCGTAAAGGGCTGGCCCCTGGTCGCCACGGTCGGCATTCCGCCGAAAGTCCTGCATGCGGGCTGGTGGACCTTCGTATGCGCGCTGGCGCTGGGCATCCTGCTGTTGATGGCCGCGTGGGGATCCGGGCTGTACTTCCTGCGCCGCGCCACCCGCCGCGAGCATGAGATACGCCTTTCGCTCAACGCCAGTGAACACACCGTCGGCGACCTGCGCGAGCGCGTGCGTGATGCCAAAGCGCAATACCGGTTCCTCTATGAGCAGCATCCGCTGCCGGCCGTGGTCTATGACCGCGAGACCCTCCAGGTGCTGGAAGTCAACGCGGCCGCCGAGTCACAGTACGGCTACGAGCGCGAAGCGTTCCTGGGCCTTCCGGCATCGCGGGTGCTGGCCGAAGGCGTTACCGAGGACGACGTGCGCGAAGAGCTGCGCAACCATCCCAATGCCTACGGCCGCCGCATCTGGCCGCACCTGCGGGCCGACGGAAAACCCTTCAGCGCGCTGGTGTTCGCCCGCGACATCTCCTCCTTCGACGGCCGGCCGGCGCGCCTGATGCTGGCCCTGGACGTGACCGAGCAGGTCCGCGCCGAGGCCGATCTGCGCCTGCTGCGGCGCGCGGTGGAATCAAGCGGGGAAGGGGTGTTCATCGTCGATGTCGCGCGCGAGGAGCTGGTGTATGCCAACGAGGCGTTCGCGCGCCTGTGCGGGATCGGCGGCGCGCCGGGGCTCTCAATGACCCGGGTGGCGGTGGACACCATTGCCGACGACGGGGTCCGCGCGATCCTGCGCAGCGCGATCGAGCGCGGGCAGGGCACCTCGGTGGAAGTCGCCGGCCCGCGGGCACTCGAGGGCGAGTACTGGCGCGAGATCCGGCTCTCGCCGGTGCGCGGCAAGGAGGGCGGGGTCACCCATTTCGTCGGCATCCTCACCGACATCACCGCCCGCCGCATGGCCGCGCGCGACCTGGCCTGGCGCGCCTCTCACGAAGCGCTGACCGGGCTGTTCAACCGCGATGCGCTCATCGCCCGCATCGACGACGCCATCGACGCGGCGGTGACTGCCGGAGACGGCGCCGGGATCGCTGTGAGCCTCATCAACCTGGACCACTTCAAGCTCATCAACGACAGCCTTGGCAGAGTGGTTGGTGACGAGGTGCTGGTGGCGCAGGCCCGGCGGCTGGAGGAAGCCGCAGCCAGCGGTGACGTGGTGGGCAGTCTTGGCGGCGACGAGTTCGGCATCCTGCTGGGCGGCCTCACCGGCGCGGAGGTCTGCGAACGGGCGGAGGCGCTGCGCGCTGCGGTCTCGCGACCGGTGCCGGTGCGTGGCATCGAACTGCTCACCACCGCCAGCCTTGGCTATGCCTGCTACCCCGGCGACGGCGGCTCCGGAGCGGAGCTGCTGCGCCTTGCCAGCCGCGCGGTCGACCGTGCCAAGCATGAGGGCCGCAACCGCAGCGTGGCCTACCACTCCGGGCTCGACCCGCACGCCGCCGAGCGCCTGGCGCTGGTGCAGGAACTGCACCGGGCGCTGGAGGAGCAGCAGTTCGAACTGGAGTTCCAGCTCAAGTTCGACGTCTGGCAACGGCCCGCCGGCATGGAGGCCCTGGTGCGCTGGCGCCATCCCGAGCGCGGCCTGTTGGGCCCGGGTGCGTTCATGGAGGCCTGCGAGGAGTCCGGGCTGGTGATGCAGCTGGGCAGCTGGGTGCTCGACCAGGCGGCCCGATGCTGGCGCGAGCTCGAGCAGCTGGGCCACGGGGGGCTGCGCATGGCGGTCAACGTGTCGGCCCTGCAGGTGCGCGAAGAGCTGGTGGGGGAAATCGCCGCGGTGATGGCCCGGCACGGGCTGCCGCCCGGCGTGCTGGAGCTGGAACTGACCGAGAGCGTGCTGCTGGCCAACCCGGAGACGGCCACCGGCATCATGCAGTCGCTGAGCGCGCTGGGCGCCTCGATCGCGATCGACGACTTCGGCACCGGTTATTCCAGCATGGCCTACCTGCAGCACCTGCCGCTGCAGCGGCTCAAGCTCGACAGATCCTTCGTGCGCGACCTGGATACGGCCACCGACAGCCAGGCCATCTGCTCCGCGATCCTCGGCATGGCCCAGGCGCTGGGCCTGGGCATCACCGCCGAAGGCGTGGAAACCCCCGCCCAGCACGAATGGCTCCGCGCCCGCGGCTGCGATGAATTCCAGGGCTACCTGCTGGCCAAGCCCATGCCCTTCGAGACCCTGATTAGCCACCTCGCGGACCCCTGACCCACCGATCGCCGGGACCTGTAGGAGCGCGCCATGCGCGCGAAACAGCGTGAATATGATCTTTGCCGCGAGGCGTCGGCCCCTACGTAACGGCCGACGCCACACCGCATGGCCAATCGTCACGCGGCTTCGCGCGCATGGCGCGCTCCTACCAAAAGGGCGTTCCATCCGCGGGTTTACAATGGCGCGATGGATGTTTCCCACCTGATCGACGGCCTCAACGCCGACCAGCGCCAGGCCGTGACCGCCGAGCCCGGGCATTACCTGGTGCTGGCCGGCGCAGGCTCGGGCAAGACCCGCGTGCTGACCCACCGCATCGCCTGGCTCAACGAGGTCCACGGCGTGCCCGCGCACGGCATTTTCGCGGTCACCTTCACCAACAAGGCCGCGGCCGAGATGCGCCAGCGCACCAGCGCCATGCTCGATCGCAGCGGCGCCGGGCCCGGCACCCGCGGCATGTGGATCGGCACCTTCCACGGCCTGGCCCACCGCCTGCTGCGCCTGCACTGGCAGGACGCCAAGCTGCCGGAAGGCTTCCAGATCCTGGATTCCGACGACCAGCAGCGCCTGGTCAAGCGCGTGGTGCAGCAGCTGGAGCTGGATGAAGCCCGCTTCCCGCCGCGCCAGATCGCCTGGTGGATCAACGCCCAGAAGGATGAGGGCCGCCGCCCGCAGCACATCCAGCCCGGCGATGACGAATGGGCCAACGCCATGCGCCGCAGCTACGCCCTGTACCAGGAGCGCTGCGATCGCGCCGGCCTGGTCGATTTCGCCGAGCTGCTGCTGCGCGCCCACGAGCTGCTGCGCGACAACCCGGCCATTCTCGCCCACTACCGCCAGCGCTTCGGCCACATCCTGGTGGACGAGTTCCAGGACACCAACGCCATCCAGTACGCCTTCATCCGCGTGCTGGCCGGCACCGACGGCAAGGCGTTCGTGGTCGGCGACGACGACCAGGCCATCTACGGCTGGCGCGGCGCCAAGGTGGAGAACGTGCAGCAGTTCCTCAAGGATTTCCAGGGTGCGCAGACCATCCGCCTGGAGCAGAACTACCGCTCCAGCGCCAACATCCTCGACGCCGCCAACGCCGTCATCGCCCACAACCCCGAACGGCTGGGCAAGCGCCTGTGGACCGACAGCGGGCAGGGCGAAACCGTTGACCTGTATGCCGCCTACAACGAGATCGACGAGGCGCGCTTCGTGGTCGAGCGCATCAACCAGTGGGTGCGCGACGGCGGCAGCTACGGCGACTGCGCCATCCTCTACCGCAGCAACGCGCAGTCGCGCGCGCTGGAAGAGCAACTGCTGGGCGAAGAGATCCCGTACCGCGTCTACGGCGGCGTGCGCTTCTTCGAACGCGCCGAAATCAAGGACACCCTGGCCTACATGCGCCTGGTGGCCAACCGCGCCGACGACGCCGCCTTCGAGCGCGCGGTCAACACGCCCACCCGCGGCATCGGCGATCGCACCCTGGACGTGGTGCGCCAGACCGCCCGCGCCGCCAGCCTCTCGCTGTGGGATGCCTCGCAGCGCTGCAGCCAGGATTCCAGCCTCGCCGCCCGCGCCCGGAATGCATTGGCCGGCTTCCACACCCTGATCGACGACCTCGCCAACGAGGTCGAGAGCCTGCCGCTGCCGGAAAAATTCGACCACGTACTGGCCCGCTCCGGCCTGCGCGAGCACTGGGCGCGCGAAAGCCGCGGCGTGCTCGATTCCGAATCACGCATCGACAACCTCGACGAACTGGTCTCCGTCGCCTCGCGCTTCGTACGCGGCGACGATGAAGAGACCGAAGGCATGACCGAACTCGTCGCCTTCCTGGCCTACGCCGCTCTGGAGGCCGGCGAAGGCCAGGCTCAGGCCGGCGAAGACGGCGTGCAGCTGATGACCCTGCACAGCGCCAAGGGCCTGGAATTCCCGCTGGTGTTTCTGGTGGGCATGGAAGAAGGCCTGTTTCCCAACCAGCGCTCGGTGGACGAGGTTGGCCGGCTGGAAGAAGAGCGCCGCCTGGCCTACGTCGGCATCACCCGCGCCCGCCAGAAGCTGGTGCTGTGCTACGCCGAAAGCCGCCGCCTGCACGGCCAGGACATGTTCGGCATGCCCTCGCGCTTCCTGCGCGAGATTCCGGCTGAACTGCTGCACGACGTGCGTCCGCGTGCGAACGCCTCACGTCCCGCCTTCCCGCAGCCCAGGCAGCGCAGCCGCGGCCACGCCGTGGTGGATGAGAACCCCGGCATCAGCATCGGCCAGGGCGTCAGCCATCCCAAATTCGGCGGCGGCGTGGTCACCGATATCGAAGGCGCCGGCGCCCACGCCCGCGTGCAGGTCAATTTCGATGACGTCGGCAGCAAATGGCTGGTGCTGGCCTACGCCAACCTCCAACCCGGCTGATCCCATCCGCCGCGGGCCGGGTCACGCGTCGCGAAAAATGGCCCCCCGTAGGAGCGCGCCATGCGCGCGAAGCCGCGTGAATATGATCATTGCCACGAGGCGTCGGCCCCGGCGCACCGGCCGACGCCACACCGCACGCCAATCGTCACGCGGTTTCGCGCGCATGGCGCGCTCCTACGGGGGCGGGCGACGCTCAATCCCGAAGCTTGAATCCGGGGTTCTCGTTGAGGCTGCCGTCGGGCTCGATCACCACCCACTTATCGCCTTCGCGGTCAAACGCCACCGGCACCGGGTCCATGAACATCGGCCGGCGCACGAAGCGCAGCGTCCAGCCGAACTGTTCCAGGGTGTGCAGGGCCTTGGCCTGCGCTGCGGTCAGTCCCGCGCGCAGCGCGTCGGGATCGGGGTCGCCGGACCGGCGGCGTTCACGTCCGTACATCAGGGGGCCTTCTTTATTGCCAGACCATCCAAATGGGGCCGGCGGCGGGTCGAAGCAACCGCCGCTATCGGACCGGATCCTTCTGCCCCTTCTCCCATTCAGGTCAGGCCGCGATCCTAGACACCCGAATGTGATCACTGGATGCAGAAGCGCCCCACAGCTCCCCATCCCTTGCGCTCCCGTTGGCCGTGCACCTGCGTGACACGTGTGGGCCACGGCCGCATCGGTCGCCAAAACACGTAATAATCCGTCATCAACCCCGCTGCGCCCCGCAGGTCCGTGGCTGACATTGGAGCCAACTGAACATGCCAAATCAGACCTCGCCGCGCACCGCACGCATTGCGGTGGTGGGCCTGGGTTACGTAGGGCTGCCGCTGGCGGTCGAGTTCGGAAAGCAGTACGCCACCGTGGGCTTCGACATCAACGATGCGCGGATCGCCGAGTTGCGCGCCGGCACCGACAGCACCCTGGAAGTCGAGCCCGAGTTGCTGGCCGAGGCCACCAACCTGGAGTTCACCAGTGCACTGGATGGCATCCGCGATTGCAACGTCTACATCGTGACCGTGCCCACGCCGATCGACAGCGCCCGGCGCCCCGACCTGGCGCCGTTGCGCAAAGCGAGCGACTCGCTGGGCAAGGTGCTGCGGCCCGGCGATACGGTTGTGTACGAGAGCACCGTGTATCCCGGATGCACCGAGGAAGTCTGCGTGCCGATTCTGGAACAGGTAAGCGGTCTGGAGTTCAACAAGGACTTCTTCGTTGGATACAGCCCCGAGCGCATCAATCCGGGCGACAAGGAGCACCGGGTCACCTCCATCCTCAAGGTGACCTCCGGTTCCACGCCGGAAGCGGCGGACTTCGTGGACGCGCTGTATGCCAGCATCATCCCGGCTGGCACTCACAAGACCAGCAGCATCAAGGTGGCCGAGGCCGCCAAGGTGATCGAAAACACCCAGCGCGACCTCAACATCGCCTTGGTCAATGATCTGGCCATCCTGTTCAACAAGCTGGGTATCGATACCCTGGAAGTGCTGGAGGCGGCTGGCACGAAATGGAACTTCCTGCCGTTCCGCCCCGGTCTGGTGGGCGGACACTGCATCAGCGTGGACCCGTACTACCTCACCCACAAGGCGCAGGAGGTGGGCCACCACCCCGACGTGATCCTGGCAGGCCGCCGCACCAACGATGGCATGGGCGAATACGTCGCCAACCAGGTGATCCGCCTGATGGTCACCAACGATATCAATCCAGTGCGCGCGCGTGTGCTGGTGCTGGGCTTGGCGTTCAAGGAGAACTGCCCGGACCTGCGCAATACCAGGGTGGTGGACATCATTGAAGCGCTGAAGGGTTACAACGCCTGCGTGGATGTGTGCGATCCGTGGGTGGATGCTGCCCAAGCCAGGCATGAGTACGGGATCAACTTGACTACGCCGGGCGAAAGAGAATACGACGCCATCATCGTGGCGGTGGGGCATGACGAGTTCAGGGAACTAGGCGCGGCCGGCATCCGCGCGCATGGCAAGCCTGGCGCGGTGCTGTACGACGTGAAGTACGTGCTGCCACGAGAAGCCGTGGATGGACGGCTCTGAGCGTCAGCAAGTTGATTCATGATTACCGAGCCCCGGCCTGGTGCGGTGGGGTGTCGGCCGCGGGCCGCGCAGTGTTTGGAGGGATATATGAATCGAGTTGATTACGACGCGGTGCTGGGGTGATTGGCGCTTTTCACGGATGAGACAGTGCAACCTTCCCCAGGTGCGATGATGATTGCCGTTTCCGATTTGCTGCTTGGCTTACTGGTGCTGGCCGCGGGCTTTTTTCTTGCCCGCCGCGGCAGTCCGCTGACCCGGGTTTTTATCTTCGGCTCGGCTTTGGCGGTGTCCGCTCTGTTGTTTCTTCCGGGAGAGCAGGTCACGGGATTCGTCGGGCGTGATGGCATCGGCCAGATGCGTCGGTTTGCCGCCCACACCCCATGGGCCGTTGCCGAATGGGTGCACTTGCTGATCTTCCTATGGCTCGGGCTGCTCCTGTGGCTGGGCCGCCCGGACCTGCGCAATTGGAGAGGGTGGGCATTGGTGGCAGCGTTGGCCGTCGCTGCCGAGTTGGCGCAGGGTCTTACCCCGGGCCGCGAGCCGCGACTGGATGATGTGCTGTTGAACCTGGTGGGGGGGATGGCCGGGATTGTGATGGCCATCCTGCTGCGCCGGCTGTCCCGATTGTAGGAGCGCGCATGGCGCGTTCCTAGGAGGGGCGACCGGGCCGTGGGTGCGGGCGGAAGGGCGCGGGGCGCCACGCCTGGGCCTACCAGATCAGGTCGTCGGGGACTTCGAATTTGGCGTAGTAGGCGGCGTCTTCTTCGCTGATGGCGGCGACCTGGGTGTCTTCGGCCTGGCCGTGGTCGAGGACGATCAGGGCCGGGTCGCGTTCGCGCACTTTGTCGCCGGCCACGCGTGGGAGCAGTTCGTAGCGGTCATCCAGGCGGGCGATGACCACGGCGCCGGTGACGAGCTTCTTTCGCTGGTCGTCGTCGATCAGCACGGTGCGGATGGCGCCGTCGGCGGTGAAGCGGTATTCGCTTTCGCCAGTGCGCGGAAGCTTGCGGTCCTGGATGATCTGCCGGGCCTGGGCGCGCATTTCCGCCTGCCGGGCCTTGGCCTTGCGCTCGGCTTCGATGGCGCGGTCGCGTTCCGCCTTCTCGGCGCGGACGCGCTCGGCTTCACGCTGGATTCCATCGTCGGTGGGCGGCGCCTTGCCGTGGCGCGCCTTCACCTGCTGGCGGGCGATCTCGGCCACTTTGGACTTCTTGACCAGGCCTGCCTTGAGCAGCTGTTGTTGCAGCGGGTTGCCCTTTGCCATGTCGAGCGGTCCGGTGGGGGTGGGTGGCCATGATACGTGCGCTGCATCGCGGATAATATGTGCGCATCTCCCACGGGGCTCCCCATGACTGCGTTTGATTCCGCCTGCACCACGCTGCGCGCCCGGCCGCGCACCTGGCTGGTGACCGGCTGCGCCGGTTTCATCGGTTCCAACCTGCTGGAGGCGCTGCTGCGGCTCGACCAGCGGGTGGTGGGGCTGGACAACTTCAGCACCGGGTTCCAGCACAACCTGGACGAGGTGCAGGGGCTGGTGACGGCGGAGCAGTGGGGCAGGTTCCGCTTTGTCGAGGGTGACATCACCGATCTGGCCACCTGCCACGAAATGTGTGCGGGCGTGGACCACGTGCTGCACCAGGCGGCGCTGGGCTCGGTGCCGCGCTCGATCGCCGATCCCATCGCCACCAACCGGGCCAATATCGACGGCATGCTCAACATGCTGGTGGCGGCGCGCGATGCGAAGGTGGGCAGCTTCACCTATGCGGCCAGCAGCTCCACCTACGGCGACCATCCGGCGCTGCCCAAGGTGGAGGAAAACATCGGCAAGCCGCTGTCGCCCTACGCGGTCACCAAATACGTGAACGAGCTGTACGCGGATGTGTTTGCGCAGACCTACGGCTTCCAGAGCATCGGGCTGCGCTATTTCAACGTGTTCGGCCGGCGCCAGAACCCGGAAGGGGCGTATGCGGCGGTGATTCCGAAGTGGACGGCCTCGATGATCCGCGGGGGAGAGGTATTCATCAACGGCGATGGCGAGACCAGCCGCGATTTCACCTATGTGGACAACGCCATCCAGGCCAGCCTGCTGGCGGCGCTGGCGCCCGATGCCGCCCGCACCCGGGTGTACAACATGGCGGTCGGCGACCGGAACACGCTGAAGGGATTGTTCGCGGCCATTCGCACCACGCTGGCGGCCAATGGCGTGCAATACGCCCGCGACCCGGTGCACCGCGAGTTCCGCCCCGGCGATGTGCGCCACTCGCTGGCCGATGTCGGCGCAGCCCGGGAATTGCTGGGCTACGAGCCCACCCACGACCTGGCTGCGGGCTTGGCGGAAGCCATGCCCTGGTATGTGCGGCACTTGGGTTGAGTAATTTGTTTCTGATTGTTGACTTATATTTCGGTTTGTAAATAATCAGAAACAAATGACCGCCAAATCCGCTGCCGCCGCCACGCCTTCCCGTTCAATGCTCCAGGCCTTGGGCGAGAAGGTGCGCGCCCGTCGCAAGGCGCTGGGCGTCAGCGCTACGGCGGCTGCCGAATCCGCTGGAATCTCGCGCGTCACCTGGTATCGGATAGAGAAGGGTGAGCCGTCGGTGGCTGCGGGCGCCTATGCCGAAGCAGCCGTAGTACTTGGTCTGGAATGGGCGCTTGCAAAGCCCGGGCAATCCGCCAGACCGGACGATGCCGAAGGCTGGCTGCCCGCGCGGGTGTGCCTGTCTGACTATCCGCAGCTGCGCAAGCTTGCCTGGCACGTGCAGGGGATCGACGTGCTCACGCCCCGCGAGGCGCTGTCCATTTACGAGCGCAATGCCCGGCATCTGGACGATGCGGAACTGACGCCCGGCGAGCGCGCGTTGATCGATGCCCTGCGTATCGCATTCGCCAGTGATGTTTGAACGCCCGCACCATCAGCGCATCGCGCTGTTGTTGGGCGTTCTGGATGCCGCATTGATGCGGCGGCTGCACTGTCTGTTCGGCAGGGGCACGGCGATGGCGCTCCGCTTCGGTGAGTACCGCGAATCCGTGGACGTGGATTTCCTGGTGTCGGATGAGGGCGGATACCGGGAGCTGCGCCAGTTGGTGCGCGGAAGCGATGGCATCAGCGCCCTGGTGCGCGATGGCGCCCAGGTGCCGCCGGTGATGGGTGAAGTACGCGTCGATCAGTACGGCATACGCACGCGGGTGCGAATGATGGATACGCCGATCAAATTCGAGATCGTGAGGGAGGGGCGCATTGCACTGGATGAACCCGGTCCAGATGACGAGGTGTGCGGTATTTCCACGCTGTCAGGCGTGGACATGGCCGCCAGCAAGCTGTTGGCCAACTCGGATCGGGGACTGGATGACAGCACCTTCAATCGCGACCTGATCGACCTGGCGATGATGTCACCTGGCCGCTCGCTGCTGGAACAGGCCTTGGACAAGGCCGGAGCGGCCTATGGGAATGATGTGCGCCGCGACCTCGACAGGTCCGTGGAACGGCTGCGCGGGCGCGAAGGCTGGTTGGAGCGCTGCATGCAGGCGATGGATATCACGTTGCCCAAGGCGGTGGTCTGGCAGCGCTTGCGCATTCTTGAGCAGAAGCTGGTGCAGCTGTCCTGAATTGCCGGGCCATTGTGCTTCGGCCGATTCAGCTTTAGCTGGCCAACGCGTGCCGCGCGTCACATAACCACCTCTTGTGATGGATGGTCACGGGGGCGAAATACTTGCTGTGATATCCATGACTTACGTTTTGGGCGCTGGGGTTGGCCCGTTTTTTGCGTGTTTCTTGGCGTGATTTGGACTGGTGTGAAGTATGGATTGGGTGGTTGAGACAGGGATGTTGGCGGCGCTGGGAGCAGCGCTCATCACCTGGATAGTGCTTGAGTTGCTGCACCCGATGGTTCCCCGCTTGAACCTTCTGGATTACCCGAAGGGTCGCAAGGACCATGCGCACCCCACGCCGATCACTGGCGGGTTGGCGATGCTGGCGGCGTTTGTTGCGGTGGGGGTGGTCACCATTGGCAGTTCGCCACGGATACGCTGGTGTCTTTCTCGGTGGCGGCGCTGCTGCTGACCGGCGTGGGCCTGGCCGATGACCGCTACGACCTGCCCTGGTACTGGCGCATCCTGGCCCAGGTGCTGGCCGCGCTGATCATGGTGTACGGCGCCGGCGTGCGGGTGGAGCAGATCGGACCGGTGGTCGGGCTGGACAGCCTGGCGCCGGGATGGCTGTCGGTGCCGTTCACCGTGTTTGCGACGGTGGGCATCATCAATGCGGTCAACATGATTGACGGCGCGGACGGGCTGGCCGGGCTGCTGGTGGCGGTGGCGGTGGGTGCTTTCCTGCTCTACAACATGCGCTTTCCGTGGCAGGCGCGGGCCAAGGTGTTCATGGGCAATGCGGGCAGCGCGTTCCTGGGGCTGGTGGTGGCCTGGGTGGTGTTTCGCCTGACCCAGAATCCCGGCCATCCGGTGAGCCCGGTGCTGGCGCTGTGGCTGATCCCGATCATGGACTGCCTGGTGTTGACGGTGCGCCGCACACGCCAGGGGCGGTCGCCGTTCTCGGCCGGGCGCGATCACATCCATCACTTCATGCAGGATGCGGGTTTCGGGCCCACCCAGGCGGCGGTGGCGCTGGCGGGCTTCAGCCTGATCTGCGGGCTGTTGGCAGGCCAGGCGATGCGCATTGATATACCGCACCCGGTGATCCTGGTGGCCTTCCTGGCGCTGTGCGTGTTCTGGTACTGGCTGAGCGCCCGTCGTGCGCGGACGCTGGCGTTCTTCCGCGTGCTGCGCCGGGCGCCGGTGTTCGGCGCCGTGCGCTCCAGGACTGACGGCGACGCATCGAACGTGCCGAACCGGGGTTGACCTGCGGTCTGTGTAGGAGCCGGCTTGCGGCCTGTGTAGGAGCGCGCCATGCGCGCGAAGCCGCGTGACGCGTCGATTGGTTCGAACTGTCGGGCGGGTCGGTGCTTCGGATTCGATGTGGATGCCGAAGCCGCGCCGCGGGGGATTGAATTCACGCGGCTTCGCGCGCGTGGCGCGCTCCTACGGGGTGGGTCAGGACCGTCGGCGGCAATAATTCACGCGGCTTCGCGCGCGTGGCGCGCTCCTACAGCTCGGTGAGCCAGTCGCGGGGTTTCAGGTAGTTGGCGAGGCGGGCTTCGTCGCTGCCGGGTTCGGGGGTGAAGCCGTATTCCCAGCGCGCCAGCGGGGGCAGGCTCATGAGGATCGATTCGGTGCGCCCGCCCGACTGCAGGCCGAATTGGGTGCCGCGGTCCAGGACCAGGTTGAATTCCACGTAGCGCCCGCGCCGGTAGAGCTGGAACTGCCGCTCGCGCTCGCCGTAGGGCGTGTCCTTGCGGCGCTCGATGATTGGCAGGTAGGCATCGAGGAAGCCGTCGCCGACCGCTTGCATGTAGCCGAATTCGTTGTCGAAATCGCCGCTCATGTCGTCGAAGAACAGGCCGCCGACGCCGCGGGTTTCATCACGGTGCTTGAGGTGGAAATAGTCATCGCACCACTTCTTGTGCGCGTCGTAGCGGCGCTGCCCGCCGTAGGGTTCGCACAGGTCGCGGGCCACGCGGTGCCAGTGCAGCACGTCTTCGTCGAAAGGGTAGAAAGGGGTGAGATCGAAGCCGCCGCCGAACCACCAGGCCACGGTTTCGCCATCGCGCTCGGCGCGGAAGTGGCGCACGTTGGCGTGGGTGGTGGGCAGGTACGGGTTGTGCGGATGGAATACCAGCGAGACGCCCATTGCACGCCACGCGGTGCCGGCCAGCTCGGGGCGGGCGGCCGTGGCGGAGGGGGGCAGCTGATTGCCGGAGACATCGGAAAAGCCGATGCCGGCCTGCTCGAACACGGCGCCGTCGCGGAGGATGCGGGTGCGCCCGCCGCCGCCAAGCAGGGGGCCGTTGCCGGGCTCGCGGGTCCAAGCGTCTTCAATGAATCGTTCCTTGCCGTCGGCCGCTTCGATGGCGGCGCAGATCCGGTCCTGCAGGCCGGTGAAGTAGTCGCGTACTGGGGAGATATCGTCCATCCACGCATTGTAGGCGGCTCGCGCCGGGGCCGCGCGGCGGTGTAGCGCGACGGTCATCGACGTTTACGGAGAATTGAACATTGCCCGGCTATGGTGGCCGCACTTTGAAGCAGAAGAACGACATGAGTCTCAGCAATATCGCCCACCCCCCGGCACCGTTTCCGCTCCTGGATGATGTGATCGTGCTCAGCAATGCCGCCATGCGCGCGGGTGAGCCGGCCAAGGCGGTGAAGGCGTTGGTGAAGGGATTGCGGGGCCTGCTGGCCGGTCCGCTGGAGCTGCCGGCATGGCTGCTGGAAACCCGCGACGACGAGCACGCCCGGCGCGAACTTTACCGTTCGCGCGAGCATGGCTACGAGGTGATTGCGATCACCTGGGCGCCCGGCCAGGTGAGCACCGTGCACGACCACGGCGATACCTGGGGCGTGGAATCGGTGCTGCGCGGGCAGCTGGAAGTGAGCGACTACCGCTTGAAGGCGCAGCACCGGGCGCTGTCAGAGCTGGAGCCGGACGGCAGCCATCTGCTGGAAACCGGCAGCGTGATCGGCCTGGTGCCGCCGCAGGACCTGCACCAGTGCCGCAATGCCGATCCAGACGAGGTGGCCGTGTCGCTGCACGTGTACGGCAAGCACCTGGATCACGTGAAGCGCTACACCCACGTGGAAGGAAATCTCTACCGCCCGCAGCGGGTGATGCTCGGTACCGTTTGACCCCGATACGGCGGCAGGCCGCCGGGGGTGAACGCCCCCACCTTCGTCGTACGGGGCCGGCCGCCCCAATGTAGGAGCGCGCCATGCGCGCGAAGCCGCGTGACACCTGGCTGCGGGGCGGGGCTTCGGCCGCCGCACCGTGTCCGAGACTTTTTCGAGCCGCCCGGATTCACGCGGCTTCGCGCGCGTGGCGCGCTCCTACGGGGGGCGTCAGTCGTCTTTCAGCACGCGCTCGAACAGTTCGTGGATGCGGCGGTACTGGTCGTACCACGAATCGGCGTGCTGGTAGGCGTGGCGCTCCAGCGGGTAGCTGGCCATTTCCCACTTGTCCTTGCGCAGTTCGATCAGGCGCTGGGCCATGTGCACGGAGTCCTGGTAGAAGACGTTGTCGTCGATCATGCCGTGGGCGATGAGCAGGTGGTCCTGCAGGCCTTCCACGTACTCGATCGGCGATGACTTCAGGTACGCCTCCGGGTCGATATCCGGGGTGTTGAGGATGTTGGCGGTGTAGGGGTGGTTGTAGTGGTGCCAGTCCCCCACCGGGCGCAGCGCGGCGCCGGCCTTGAAGGTGCCCGGCTCGCGGTACAGGGCCATGAAGGTCATGAAGCCGCCGTAGCTGCCGCCGTAGATGCCCACGCGCTCGCGCTTGCCCTGGCGCTCGGAGACCAGCCAGTCGATGCCGTCCAGATAGTCCTCGAGCTCCGGCCGGCCCATCTGCCGGTAGATCGCCGTGCGCCAGTCGCGGCCGTAGCCTGCCGAGGCGCGGAAATCCAGGTCCAGCACGATGTAGCCCTGCTGCACCAGCATGTTGTGGAACATCTGCTCGCGGTAGTAGGTGGGCCAGCGGTGGTGCACGTTCTGCAGGTAGCCGGCGCCGTGCACGAACAGCACGATCGGGTACTCGCGGCCGGGCTCCATTTCGGCCGGGCCGTAGTACTTGCCCCAGATGCTGCCGGCGCCGTGCTTGGAAGGCACCTGCACGATCTCGGGCTGCAGCCATTCGTAGGCACTGTATTCTTCGCTGCGCGTGTCGGTCAGGGCGGCATAGCCGCTGCCGTCAGCGCCGATCACCGCCAGCTGCGGCGGCACGTAGGCGGAGGAGTGGCGCAGCAGCAGGCGCGAGCCGTCGGGAGATTCGACGAAATCGTTGACGCCGTCGAGGTTGGTCAGTTCGCGGGCCTGGCCGCCTTCGACCGGCACTTCGCACACTTCGTAATCCACCGGCGCGCTGAGATTGCACACGAACAGGAAGCGCGAGCCGTCGGCGGCCAGCGCCGGGCTGGAGACTTCCCACTGGCCCGAGGTGAGCGCGCGCGGGCGGCCGTTGGCGGCCAGGTACAGGTGGGCATGGCCGCTGTGCTCGGAGACGAACCACAGGCTGCGGTTGTCGGGCATCCAGTCGAACTCGTTGAAGCCCCAGTTGATCCAGCCCTGCGGGTCGCTGAGGCGGTGGCGGGTGTCGAGCTTGCTGCTGGACGGGTCCAGCACCGCCAGCCAGCGATCCTTGTTGTCCACCGAATGCAGCATCAGCGCGGCCTGGGTGCTGTCGGCGTTCCAGCGCATGGAATTGCCGCCAAAACCCTCCAGCCGCACCGGGCGCGGGCCCTTGAGCGGATCCTTGCCGGCGGCGGCGCGCAGGTCGGCCAGCGGGTCGTCGGAGATGCCGGGCAGGGAGTCGAGGTCGAGCTTGCGCGGGGTGCCCTCGCGCATGTCCACCAGCCAGAAGGTCATCGGCGCGGGATCGTTGCGGCCCACGCGGATGCGCACGTCCTCGGTTTCCTCGTAGCCTGATTCGGTGAGGAACTTCGGCATCTTGCCGCCCTGGCCGCGCTCGGCGTTCTTGGGCGTGGTGGCGGCCAGCAGCCAGCGGCCGTCCGGTGACAGCGCGCTGCCCGCGATGGAGACGTCGCTGCCCAGGTACACCGGCGGCGGGGCGCGGGTGGGGTCTTCGCGCTGCCAGTCGGCTTCCTGCTGGCGGCGGGCGTCACGCTGGATGCGCTCGGTGCGCAGGGTGTCGAACAGGCGCAGCTGGTGCTCGCGCAGCTGGTCGGCGCGCGGCGGCTTGTCCGGATCGTCCTGGGCGCGGAGCACCGCGGCTTCGGTGATGCCGGTGCCGGCGCTCCAGCGGTGCCAGCGGTCGTTGCCGATGCGCCATACCAGGGCGCCGTCGTGGCTCCACTGCAGCGCGGCGGCGCCGGATCCGCCGTGGGTGAGCTGCTCCAGCGCGCCGTTGCGCAGGTCGCGTACGAACACGTCGCCATTGCGGATGAACGCCGCGCGGGCGCGGGTGGCGTCGTACACCGGCTGCACGCCGTCGATTTCGGCGCGGGCCGCGCCTTCCACCAGGGTCGATTCCCGGCTGGTCAGATCCTGCATCCAGGTGTCACGGATCGGGCTGCCATCGCGCTTGAGCGTGTAGTACGCGCGGCTGCCATCCAGCGACCACCAGGCCTGCTCCACCGGCGGGCCGATCCAGTCGGGGTCGTCCATGACGCGGTCCAGGGTGAGGACCTGCGCCGGCTGGGCGGCGAGCGAGGAGGCAAACAGCAGGAGGGACAGGGGGAGGAGTCGGATCATGGCGCTCAGCGGGTGGATGCAAAGCGCGCCAGATTACCAGCCTGTTACGGCGGCCGGATGGCCCGAACGTCCCGGATGCGAGGGTATCCCCGGAAAAAAACAGGGGCGCAAGCGCCCCTGTCCAACATCCCTGTTCCCGGAAGACTCCGGAAGTCCTTGTGCGGAACTTTGTACCATTCCGGTTCAGGGAAAATCGCGACGTCCGTCCCGTTTAAAGTGAATGGGGTGCGGAAATGTGACGTGAATCGACATTTCACGTTGCCGGTACGCGTCACTTTTCCCGCTGGCGAGGCGCTTTTGCGCCGGGGTTGGAGCTCCTGCGGTTCCCCATGCCGTCCATTTCACGCACAATCCCGATGGTTGTCGCCCCCTTCTTCTGTCCTGGCCATGCACGCCTACGTATATAAAAGCCTGCGCAAGGCGGATACCTATGTGTATCTGGCCCGTCGCGATGATTTCGAGTGCCTTCCCGCGCCGCTGCGAGAACAACTGGGCAAGCTGCACTTTGTGCTGCACGTGGAGTTGACCCCGGAGCGCAAGCTGGCCAGCCAGGATCCGGAACAGGTGCGGAGCAATCTGGCTGCGCGCGGTTTCCACCTGCAGGTGCCGCCATCGACCGCGGACGACCCGATGACGGAGGACTGGGGCACCGATGCCTGAGTCGACTTCCAGGCGCGGGCCTGCCGCTGCCGCCTTTGTGATTGGAGCGCTGTTGGTGCTGCTGGCCGGGCTGGGAAGCCTGGCCGCCGTGTTCGGCACCTGGCTGGCGCAGCCGGCATTCGCGCTGTCGGTGCGCTGGTGGCGCGGCACCGGGCCCGCACCGGCGCGGGCGCTGCTGGCCAGGGACCTGGGCAGCCTGCTGCTGCTGTGGGGCGTGGCCGGCGCGGTGGCCGCCCTGCTGGCGGCGTGGCCGCTTTCAATCCTGCTGGAAAACGAGTCGCTGGGCGCGGTGCTGGCGCTGAGCGCCGTGGCCGGCATCGGCGTGGTGGCGCTGTGGCGGGCGTGGCCGGTGTGGCATGCGGTGGAGCGCGATGGAGACAGCGTGATGGCGGCCTGGCGCGTGCTGGCCGATCGCGATGCTTCCGCGACGCGGGGCGCGTGGCTGGCCGGCGTGGTCACCGTGGCGCTGCTGCTGCAGCTGCTGCTGGTCTGGCCGGGTCTGGCGGAGGGCGCCGCGCGCTGGGTGCTGGCGGGGCTGGGGCTGGTGGCATGGCCACTGGTGCACGCGCTGCTGCAGCGGCTCAAGGCGCCGGACAGGCTGCCGATGCCGGTGGTCGAGATGCCCGGCGAGCCGGCGCCGATTGAACTGGAACCGGTTGAAGGTGATCTGGATGCGGCCCTGTACTCGGCTGCCCGCCGTGGACGCGTGGAGCGGGCGCTGGAGCTGCTTGCCTTGGGGGCGGATCCGCACGCGCTGCCGGCTGCGGAAGATCGCGACCAGCGCACCCTGCCGGTGCTGGCGGCGGTGCTGCCCGACCTGCGGCTGCTGCGTGAGATGATTGCCTGCGGCGTGGACGTGAATGCCGCCCACGGCGGTCTGACTCCGCTGCTGGCCGCCACGCGCGACAGCTGGCACGGCCGTCCCGATGCGGTCATGACCCTGCTCGCCAACGGTGCCGATCCGGGCGCGACCGATGGCGAAGGCAATACTCCCATGCACCACGCGGGGCGCAGCTCCGACCCCGGGGTGGTTGCGCTGCTGCTTGACGCCGCTGCCGAAGTGGACGCGCTCAACCATGAGGGCCTGACCCCGCTCGGCGTGGCCTGCATGGCCGGCAACTGGCGCCTGGCCCGGTTCCTGCTGGAGCGCGGCGCGCGCGCGCAGATTGAAGAGGCCACCCCTTCACTGGTGGCTGCCGCCGGTGGTGAGGATGACGACCCGGCCGGGGTGCAGCTGCTGCTGCGCTACAAGGCCAGGCCCGACAGCGCTGACCGCAGCGGTGCCACTGCGCTGCACCGTGCCGCGTTCGCCGGGCACGCGGAGATCGCGGCCGAGCTGGTGGGCGCTGGTGCCAATTTGGAAATCACTGACGGGCACGGACGTACGCCCCTGCTGGAGGCCGCCCGCGGTGGCCGCCTGGCCACGCTGGAAGCGCTGGTTGAAGCCGGTGCCGACCCGGTGGTGGTGGACACTGAAGGCCGCGGTGCGCTGGCCCTGGCCTGTCTTGCCGCCACCCCTTCGCCGCCCCTGGTGCGCCGGCTGCTGGAGCTCGGTGTGGATCCGCAGCTGGCTGACGCGGATGGCAAGCGGCCGGTGGAGCACGCGGCCGCAAGCGGGCGCTGGTCGCTGGTGAGCCTGCTGGATCCGGACTACGCGCTGCCTTCAAGCGTGCGCCCCGAGGACGGCCAGGACGAGGTGCCGGACCGCGCGCCGCTGTCGCTGCTGCGCGACGGCCTGGGCGAAGGCAAGCTGGAGCGGCTGGACGAGCTGGTGCCGCTGCTGACGCCGCAGGAGCTGGGCGGGCTGCTGCTGGACGATGAGGTTGCAGTCACTGCGGAACGGATCGACTGGCTGATGGCCCATGGCGCGGATCCGGATGTGCGCGAAGGCGCCGACGGCGAGGGCACGCTGGGCGATACGGCCATGTTCACCCTGCTGGCCCGCGGGCCGGATGCGATCGAACCGCTGCGCGCGCTGCTGCGCCACAACGTGTCTCTGGCGGGTGCCGGTGGGCTGGCGCGGTTCCTCGCTGCCTGCGTGCGTGGCGATCACGGCGCGCGCGGCCTTGAGCAGCTGGCGCTGGAATTGCTGGAGCGCGGCGCTGATCCGTTTGCCGCTTCGCCGACGGGTGATCCGCCGCTGTCGCTGGTGGTGCGCCTGGGCTGGATGCGACTGCTTGAAGAACTGGTGTCGGCCGGCGTCGATCTGGATGCACGCGACGGTCGCGGCATGACCGCCCTGCACTTGAGCGCGGCGTTGGGGCGCGAACCCGCGTTGCGCGCGCTGGTGCGACATGGCGCCAACCCCGGCGTGCGCGCTGCCGATGGCCAGACGCCGCTGGGCGTGGCCCTGGCTGCCGGACGGCGCGATATTGCCGATTGGCTGGACTGGCGCGGATGGCCCCTACCGCGCCGCGCGCTGCAGCCGGAAGACCTGCCCGCCGCGGCTATGGCCGGCGATGCCGACGCCGTGAGGCGCCTGCTGGCGCTGGGGTTCGATGTGGATGTGGTGGATCCGCAGGGTTGTTCCGCACTGCTGCGCGCGGCCGGCGGTGGCCATCAACAGGTGGTGGAGCTGCTGCTGGAGCGCGGCGCCGACCTGCAGCTGCCCGCCGGCTCCGGGGCCACGCCGCTCTCGGCCGCGGTGAGCATGGGCCATGCCGAAGTAGTGGACCATCTGCTTGAAAAGGGTGCCAGCCTGGAGCAGCGCCTGCCGGGGGAAGTGACCGTGCTCATGCTGGCCGCCGCGCTGGGCCTGCCGGAACTCTGCGCGCGCCTGCTGGCCGCCGGCGCCGACGTGCACGCCACCGATTCCCAGGGCCTGACCGCGCTGCACTGCGCCGCCCTGTACGGGTTCACCAGCGACGACCGGCCACGTCTGGTGGCCCTGTTCGACACCCTCCTGCTGGCCGGTGCCCAGGCGGATACCGGGGCGGCCGGGGGCGTAACCCCGCTGCTGCTGCTGCTGGGTGCGCGGGCCGAGCCGGGCACCGATTGCGATGAAGCGGTGGTGGGCGCGGCGTTGAGCCAGCTGCTGGACGAAGAGGTGTCGCTGGAGGCCCAGGACCCCCGCGGCTTCGGTCCCCTGCACCTGGCCGGCCTGCACGGCCTGCTCGACCTCGCCCGCCGCATGCTGCGCGCCGGCGCCGACCCCGACCTTCGCGACACCCTCAACCGCACCCCGCGCGAGATCGCGGTCATGCGCGGCTTCATCGACCTGGCCGCCGAACTGGCGCCTGCCAACGCCCAGCCCGGCGTCTCCATGGCCCGGTTCCTGCGCGACCAGAGCTGATCCTGGCCGCTGTTCGCCAGGCGGTGTTCCATCAGCGGCTCCCTTGTTCAACCCGTCTGGCGCAGTGCGGCTATAGTTTGCCCTGGCTAGGGAAAGGGGGGGTGTCGTGGAACGCAGGATTCTGTTCGCGCTGTTGCTGATGGTGGTGCTGCCGGCACTGGCGGAAGATCAGGAGGGCGTGGTGGCCTTCCCGACCGTGGCCAGGGTGGCCGTTGACGCGGAAGGGCGGCCATCCGAGGTGAGCGGTGCCGAGCGGCTACCCCAGCCCATCCGCGAGTTCGTGGAGACGACCGTGGGCGGATGGCGGTTCGAGCCGGTGGTTGTGGATGGGGTAGCCAGGCAGGGTGTCACCTGGGTCCAGTTGGCCGTGTGTGCGGTGCCCCAGGGAGAGAAACTCGCTCTGTCTGCGCGGTTCGTCCGCAACGGTCCGGCGCAGCCCGGCGGGACTTCCCTGCTGGTGGACGCGCCGAACTATCCGAAAAGTGCGTTGATCAGGGGTGTGACTGGCGACATGGAGGTGGCTTACACGGTGCAGCCGGATGGGTCTGCGGTGTTGGATGGAATCGAGTACGAAGGCGATGAAAGGCAGTTGTCCCGCCACTTCAGGCGTGCCTTGCAGGACTGGGTCTCCGCCATGCGCTTTGAGCCGGAAATGCTGGATGGCCAGCCCATCGCCACGCGGCTCAGCACGCCGGTATCGTTCTCACTCTACGATCCGACGTCACGGCGCGAGATTGCCGAGCATTTGCGGGAGAAATGGCAGGCGACGCCGGAGTGCATGGCGGCCGAGGGCCGTCAGCCCCAGGGCCAGCTTGTTCTGGTGGAGTCCCTGTTCGCCCTGCGGGGTCCAGGCGGAAGTGTCCCATTGCAGACACCCTGACGTCAGAAAGGAACGCCGGCGACAGCTGGCCTGTTGTTTCACGCTGCTATATTCGGGCGATATCCCAGAAGGAGGAGGGAGGTCATGTGGATGAGGATCTGGCTGGCGATGGCTGCGGCATTGCTGGTGGCGCCGGCGATGGCGCAGAGCCCGCAGCAGGTACGAAGGCAGGCCGAGGCAAGCATGGTGGTGACCGGGCACGTGGATATCGGAGCCGACGGCACACTCTCGGGGTACGTCCTTCACAAGCGCGATGATCTTCCCGGTTATGTGGTGGAGCTGGTGGACACGGCGGCCCGGAGTTGGCGGTTCGAGCCGGTGGAAGTGGACGGCCAGCCGGTTGCAGCCTGTGCACGGATGAGCTTGCGCATGCTCGCCAGGCCGTTGGAGGACGGCGGGTATGAGGTGTCGATCGCCAGCGGCCGGTTCGGTGAGTATTCCGACAATGCGACGGATCACGTGACACGCCGCGATATGGCACCGCCGCGGTATCCGAACGAGATGTCGAGTCGCGGTGTGCAGGGGACGGTGTACTTGCTGGTCAAGGTGGGCCGCGATGGCACGGTGGAAGACGTGGTGACTGAACGTGTGAACCTGCGTGCCTACGCGTCGGGGCGGGAAATGGAGCGCTGGCGGCGTGTGCTTGCCGCTTCGTCGATCAATACGGCCAGGCGCTGGGAGTTCAATCCGCCAACGACCGGTGACCAGGTGGATGCCGACTACTGGGTGATCCGCATACCGGTCGAGTACGGGCTGAGCGGACAGACCGCTTCGGGTCCAAGTTGGCAGCAGTATGTCCCGGGCCCCGAGTTGGCGGCCCCGGACTGGCTGCATGTCGTCCCTGGCGCGCCTCGCAGCGATGCGCAGGTGGCCGGAGGGATAGAAATGATCGGTCGCGAGCGTCGGCTGCTCACGCCCCTGCAGGGTTGATCACAGCCCTGCGGAGGCAGGCGCGTCGCGCTCCGGCTGTGGGCGGACCCCAAATGAAAACGCCCCGCGATGCGGGGCGTTTTCAATGGCGCGCGAAAAACGATCAGCGCCGCATGGAAGAGAAGAACTCCTCGTTGGACTTCGTGTTCTTCATCTTGTCCAGCAGGAACTCCATTGCCGCCAGCTCGTCCATCGGGTGCAGCAGCTTGCGCAGGATCCAGATCTTCTGCAGCAGCTCCGGTTCGATCAGGAAGTCCTCGCGGCGGGTGCCCGACGCGTTGACGTTGATCGCCGGGTACACGCGCTTCTCGGCGATGCGGCGGTCCAGGTGGACTTCCGAGTTGCCGGTACCCTTGAACTCCTCGTAGATCACCTTGTCCATCGCGCTGCCGGTATCCACCAGCGCGGTGGCGATGATGGTCAGGCTGCCGCCTTCCTCCACGTTGCGCGCGGCGCCGAAGAAGCGCTTCGGGCGGTGCAGGGCATTCGCGTCCACGCCGCCGGTGAGCACCTTGCCGGAGCTGGGCACCACGTTGTTGTAGGCACGGGCCAGGCGGGTGATCGAGTCGAGCAGGATCACCACGTCCTTCTTGTGCTCGACCAGGCGCTTGGCACGCTCGATCACCATTTCGGCAACCTGCACGTGGCGCGCGGCCGGCTCGTCGAAGGTGGAGCTGATCACCTCGCCGCGCACGCTGCGCTGCATCTCGGTGACCTCTTCGGGCCGCTCGTCGATCAGCAGCACGATCAGGTGCACGTCGGGATGGTTGTAGGTGATGGCGCTGGCCACCTGCTGCATCATCATCGTCTTGCCCGCCTTGGGCGGGGAGACGATCAGGGCGCGCTGGCCCTTGCCCTGCGGGGCCATGAGGTCCAGGACGCGGCCGGCGATGTCTTCGCTGGAGCCATCGGCGCGCTCGAGCTTGAAGCGCTCGCGCGGGAACAGCGGGGTCAGGTTCTCGAACAGGACCTTGCCCTTGCTGGCCTCCAGCGGCTCCTCGTTGATGGTGTCGATGGTGGCCAGGGCGAAGTAGCGCTCGCCGTCCTTCGGCCAGCGGATGCGCCCGGACAGATGGTCGCCGGTGCGCAGGTTGAAGCGGCGGATCTGGCTGGGACTGATGTAGACGTCGTCCGGGCCTGCGAGATACGAGGCTTCGGCCGCGCGCAGGAAGCCGAAGCCGTCGGGCAGGATTTCCAGCACGCCGTCGGCCACAACGCCCTCGCCGTGGCGGGTGAGCACCTTGAGCAGGTGGAAGATCACGTCCTGCTTGCGGGCACGGGCCACGCCTTCGTGGATCTGCAGCTGCTCGGCGATATCCATCAGCTTGTGCGCCGGCATGCCCTTCAGGTCGCTCAGCGAGTACTGGGGGAAATCTTCCGGCACGTTCGGTGGCGGCAGGCGCTGACCCTGGTCGTTATTGCCGTCCTGGGGCAGGCCGTCGTCGCGGCCTCGGCCGCCACCACCACCACCACCACCACCGCCACTGCGGTCACGGCGATTGCGGAACCGGTCACGGCGACCGCCCTGCTGCTGGCGGCTGTCGTCACGCTGGTCGCGGCCGCCGCGCTGCTGGCCCTGGTTGCCGTCGTCGTTGCCGCCGCTGGCTTCCTTCTCCTTGCCGGCCGGCGCTTCCTTGTTGGGAGCGGGCTTGCTGGGAGCCGGGGCTTCCTTGGGGGATGCAGCCTGGGTGGGCGCGGCTGCCTTGGGAGCATCGGCGACCAGGGCGACCGGAGCCGCAGGAGCCGCCGGTTTGGAAGGAGCTTCCGCCGGCGGCGTCGCGGGTACGGACCCGGTCGTCGCCGGGGCGTCGGCCTTCACGGTCTTGCGGGCGGCTTTCTTGGTGGCGCGCGGCTTGCGCACGGCTTTCTCGGCGGTATCGCCAGAAACGCCGGAGTCGCCGGCATTGGGGGTGTTGTCAGACAAGTGCGAATTCCTCGCTACGGTGCGAGCGCCCACAGGAAGCGGGCGGGGAGTGGGAAGGGTTGGCCTTCAGAAGGGTGCGGCGCGCAACTCCACGCCGGATACGCAGTTAAGCTAACACCGCGTCGCGCCGGGGACAAGATGCGGGCGGTCAAACGTTGTGGCTGTCGTCATGCCCGCAGGGGAGCGGGCGCCGGCATCCGGGTCGGGTCGTGCGGCTCAGAGCGCCTTGTCGATCATCTGCGCCAGCTGGGCCTTGCCCACCGCGCCCACCTGCGTGGCCTGCACCTGGCCGTCCTTGAACAGCAGCAGCATGGGGATCGAGCGCACGTGGTACTTCAGCGCGGTCGCCTGGTTCTTGTCGATATCCACCTTCACCACCTTGGCCTTGCCGTCGTAGGATTCGGCGAGTTCGTCCAGGGCGGGGGCAATCATGCGGCAGGGCCCGCACCAGGGCGCCCAGAAGTCGACCAGGACCGGCTCCTTGGACTGCAGCACGGTGGAATCGAATTCGGCGTCGGTGGTGTGGATGACCTTATTGCTCACGGGGTTCTCCTGAATGGCTTATGGATCCGCCAGCGTGTGGCGGACGGGCGCTTGGTGTTAAGCTGGGGTGTTTTCCGGCCCAATCCAAGGGGCTGGCCTCCCGGATACGTGGCTGATATCGATCCGGGCCCAGGCAGTCTGCGACGCGGACGCCCTCTCGCGCAACTGCGCGCAACGCAACGAAGCATTCCCACGCATGAGCGATAAACCCCTTACCGATATTCCCTTCTCCGAATTCGATCTGCATCCGCAGCTGCTGGCAGGCCTTGAAGGCGCCGGATTCATCAGCTGCACGCCGATCCAGGCCATGACCCTGCCGGTGGCCCTGCCAGGCGGCGATGTCGCCGGCCAGGCGCAGACCGGCACCGGCAAGACCCTGGCGTTCCTGGTGGCGGTGATCAATCGGCTGCTGACCCGTCCGGCACTGGCCGACCGCCAGCCCGGCGATCCGCGCGCGCTGATCCTGGCCCCGACCCGCGAGCTGGCGATCCAGATCCACAAGGACGCGGTGAAGCTGGGCCCGGGAGTCGGGCTGAAGTTCGCCCTGGTCTACGGCGGCGTCGATTACGACAAGCAGCGTGAGCTGCTGCAGCAGGGCGTGGACGTCATCATCGCCACCCCCGGCCGGCTGATCGACTACGTCAAGCAGCACAAGGTGGTCAGCCTGCACGCCTGCGAGATCTGCGTGCTGGACGAAGCCGACCGCATGTTCGACCTGGGCTTCATCAAGGACATCCGGTTCCTGCTGCGGCGCATGCCGGCCCGTACCGAGCGCCAGACCCTGCTTTATTCGGCCACCCTCAGCCATCGCGTGCTGGAGCTGGCCTACGAGCACATGAACGAGCCGCAGAAGATGGTGGTGGAGACCGAATCCATCACCGCCTCGCGCGTTCGCCAGAAGATGTATTACCCCGCCGATGAGGAAAAGCTGCCGCTGCTGCTGGGCCTGCTGTCCCGCGGTGAAGGCGCGCGCACCATGGTGTTCGTCAACACCAAGGTGTTCGTTGAGCGCGTGGCGCGGGCGCTGGAGCGTGCCGGCTACCGGGTTGGCGTGCTGTCGGGCGATGTGCCGCAGAAGAAGCGCGAAAGCCTGCTCAAGCGCTTCCAGGGCGGCCAGCTGGAGATCCTGGTGGCCACCGACGTGGCCGCGCGCGGCCTGCATATCGACGGCATCAAGTACGTCTACAACTACGACCTGCCGTTCGACGCCGAGGACTACGTACACCGGATCGGCCGCACCGCGCGGCTGGGTGAAGAGGGCGACGCGATCAGCTTCGCCTGCGAACGCTATGCCGTGGGGCTGCCGGATATCGAGGCCTTCATCGAGCAGAAGATCCCGTCCGAGCCGGTGACCCAGGAGCTGCTGACCCCGCTGCCGCGCAAGCCGCGCGAGGGCGCGGTGGCCGATGATGGCGAGACCGAAAGCGTCGGCGAGATTTTCCGCGAGGCCCGCGAGCAGCGCGCTGCCGACGAGGCCCGCCGCGGCGGTGGTCCGCGTGGTGGCCGTGGCGAGCGCAGTGGTCCGCGCGTTGGTGGTGCGGTCGGTGGCGAGGGACGCGGGCGTGGTCCGCGCCGGGAAAGTGGTGGCGCTGCGACCGGGGAAACCCGGGCAGAGGCTCCGGCGGTTGCGACTGAAACTGCGGTTGCGGCTCCCACTTCCGCTCCGGCTCCGGCTCCGGCTCCCGAAGTGAATGAAGCTGCCGCGGCGCCCGCCGCAGCGACGGGCCCGACGGGCCCGGAACAGCCGACCCGGCCGCAGGATGGCGAAGCGCCGCGCAAGCGTCGTCGCCGTCGCGGTGGCCGCCGGCGCAGCGGTGAGGGTGAGGGCGAGGCCCAGGCTGGTGCGGAGCGCCAGGCCGGCAACGACCAGGCGGCCCAGCCGTCCGAAGGCGAGCAGAAGCCGCGCCGTGCCGAGGGTGGCGGTTCGCGCCGCGGCGGTCGCGGTGGCGGCAGGCAGCAGGGTGAAGGGGCGGCGCGCGAAGCCCGTCCGCAGGCAAGGCAGGAGCAGCCGGGCGCTCAGCCGGCCCAGTCCAGGCCGGCCGAATCCAAGCCGGCCCGCAGCGGCAATGGTCCGCGCCATGTGCCGGCCAGGTCGGCAACCCCCAAGGCAGCGCCGAAGGCTGAGTCTGGAAGCAACGGCTCGCTGATCTCGCGCATCGGGCGCGGTCTCAAGCGGCTGGTGGGCAGCACCCCGGACCCCAAGTCCTGACGTCAGGCGTTTTTGGGACAAGGCCGCATCACGCGGCCTTGTCCGCGGAAGCACCCTGCATCCGCTAAGCTTCCGGAAATGATCCCCTGTCCTTTCCCGAGCCGATGAGCGTCCTGCGCTTTGACAATGTCAGCAAGCAGTACCCGGGCGGCCATGCGGCCCTGTCCGAGGTTAGCTTCGAGGTCGCGACGGGAGAGATGCTGTTCGTGACCGGGCATTCCGGCGCGGGCAAGAGCACCTTGCTGAAGATGGTGCACCTGGCAGAACGGCCCAGCCGCGGCGCGGTGCTGTTCGGCGAACGCAATCTTGCCCGGGTGCGCGGGCGCAAGGTGGCCATGCATCGGCGCGAAGTGAGCGTGGTGTTTCAGGACCACCGGCTGCTGACCGACCGCAGCGTATTCGAAAACGTGTCCCTGCCGCTGATCCTGCGCGGCATGCGCCGGCCTGAAATCGGCAAGCGCGTGCGCACCGCCCTGGAGCGGCTTGGCCTGGGCGCCCGCGAGAAGGCGCTGCCTGGCGAGTTGTCCGCCGGCGAACAGCAGCGGGTCGGCATTGCCCGGGCGATCGTTGGCGAGCCGCGCCTGCTGGTGGCCGACGAGCCCACCGGCAACCTGGATCCAACCCTGGCAGCGGAAATCATGGCCCTGTTTGAAAGCCTGCCCGAGCGCGGCACCAGCGTGATGGTGGCCAGCCACGACCTGGCCCTGGTCAAGCGGATGAAAAAGCGCGTGTTGGTGCTCGACCACGGCCGCCTGGTGGACGATATTTCTCCGCAGGACCTGGCCGATGAGTGAGCAGCGCGCCGCCCCCGCTTCTGCAGCGCCTACGGCGCCGCGCTCCGGCCTGGGCACCTGGGGTGATCACCACCTCTACAGTTTCTTTTCCAGCCTCGGACGGGTGTTCCGCCGGCCCTGGGCGACGGCGCTGACCATCGGCGTGATGGCGGTGGCATTGGCGCTGCCGATGGGGCTGTGGCTGGTGCTGGACAACGTGTCGCGGCTGTCCGGCAGCGTGCAGGAGTCGCGCGAGATCGGGGTGTTCCTGCAGCAGAAAATGGATGCCGCCCAGGCTGATGAGCTGGCGGAGAAGCTGCGCGCGCGCGCCGACGTGGCCAGCGTGGAGCTGCGTACCCCGGAACAGGGGCTGCAGGAACTGCGCGAGCGCGGTGGCCTGGGTGAAGCGATCGACGCCGTGGGCGAGAACCCGCTGCCCAACCTGCTGCTGGTGATCCCCGAAGGTGACGAAATGGCGCTGGCCGGCGCGCTGCGCGAGCTGCCTGAGGCGGCGCTGGTGCAGCACGATGCGGAGTGGCGCCAGCGGCTGGACGACTGGCTGGAATTTGGCCAGCGACTGGTGCTGGTGCTGGGCGTATTGCTGGGGCTGGGCGCACTGCTGGTGGTGGGCAATACCGTGCGCCTGGATATCCAGGCCCGGCGCGAGGAAATAGGCGTGCTGCAGCTGCTGGGTGCCACCGACGGCTTCATCCGCCGGCCATTCCTGTATCTGGGCACCTGGTACGGCCTGGGCTCGGGCGCGCTGGCGCTGGGCCTGCTGGCCATCACGGGAATGGCCCTGCGCGCGCCGGTGGCCGAGCTGGCCGCCAGCTACGGCAGCGGCTTTGCCCTGCGCGGATTCTCTCCGCTGCAGCTGCTGGCGGTGCTGGTCGCCTCGGGCGCCCTGGGCTGGATCGGCGCCAGCGTGGTGACCGGACACTTCCTGCGCCAGACCCGCCCCACTGATACATGACCATGGACCACGCCCCCGACTCCGATCCGCATCGCCTGCGCCACGTGGCCAGTGACTCGCCGCGGATCATGGTGGTGGATGGATCGCGCCTGGTGCGCCGACTGATCGGCGACGTGCTGCGGGCGGAACTGGCCAATGTGGACGTGGTGGAGTGCGAAGGCCTGGCCCAGGCCCAGGCCGCGCTGGAGGCTTCGCCGGTGGACCTGGTGAGCACCTCCCTGGTGCTGCCGGATGGCGACGGCATGGCGCTGGCGCGCAGCGTGCGCGAGGCCGCCGGGCAGCGCTACGTGCCGGTGATCGTGGTCTCGGGCGAAACCCAGTCGCGTCTGGAGATGCGCCGCTTCACCGAAGACGTGACCGACTACTTCGACAAATCCATGGGGCTGGGGGCGCTGGCGGCGTTCATCCGCGGCTACGTGCTGCCCGAGCCGATCCCGGGTGCCAAGGTGCTGTACGTGGAAGACAGTCGCACCGTGGCGGTCGCCACCCGGCGCATGCTGCAGGCGCGGCACATGGAGGTGGTGCACGTGGTCAGCGCCGAGGAGGGCCTGGCCCACCTGCGCGAGCACGCCGGTGCCGACGGCGCGCCGGGCCTGGACCTGCTGCTGACCGACGTGTACCTCAAGGGCGAGATGAGCGGGCGCGACCTGTTGCATGCGGTGCGCGGCGAGCTGGGTTACAGCAAGCGCCGCCTGCCGGTGCTGGTGATGACCGGGGATGACAACCGCATCAACCAGATGGGCCTGCTGCGCGAGGGCGCCAACGACCTGGTGCTCAAGCCGATCGAGGAACGCCTGCTGGTGACCAAGGTCCTGTTCCAGCTGCGCCTGTCCCGCCTCCCGCCAACCGCGCTCCTACAAACGCACCCGCGTCACGCGGCTTCGCGCGCACGGCGCGCTCCTACACAATCCGGCGGGTAAGATGGCGGAATGGTTTCGCCATCCCCAGACAGCGATCGCATCCGGCTTGAACCCTCCTGGAAAGCCCGCATAGGCGAGTACCTGCAACGCCCTGAAATGCAGGCGCTCTCCACGTTCCTACGCGAGCGCTCCGCTGCTGGCGCCCGGATCTTTCCGCCGGCTCGGAACATCTTTGCCGCCTTTGACGCCACCCCGTTCGACCGGGTCAAGGTGGTGATCCTCGGGCAGGACCCGTACCACGGGCCCGGCCAGGCGCACGGGCTGTGCTTTTCGGTGCAGCCGGACGTGCCGGTGCCGCCTTCGCTGCTGAATATGTACAAGGAAATCGAGCGCGACCTCGGCATTCCGCGCCCGGATCACGGTTACCTGATGTCGTGGGCGCATCAGGGCGTGCTGCTGCTCAACGCGGTGCTGACCGTGGAGCAGGGCAAAGCCGGCGCCCATCAGCGCAGGGGCTGGGAGGAGTTCACCGATCACGTGGTGGAGGTGTTGGACCGCGATCGGGAAGGACTGGTGTTCATGTTCTGGGGCAGCTATGCGCAGAAAAAGGGCCGGATCGTGGACTCGCGACGGCACCGGGTACTACGGACCACGCACCCTTCACCCCTGTCGGCGCATCGTGGCTTCCTCGGCTGCGGCCATTTCTCCGCCGCCAATGACTATCTGAAACGGCGCGCAGAGGTGCCGATAGACTGGTCCCTGCCACCCCGCTCCCGAATCGCAGGTTCGTGAAATCAACGGCTTGCAGGCCGCGCGCGTTCCACCAGAGGAACGCTGGGAACTTCCACCGCTCTTAGCAGTCACATATGAAGACTGCTAAAATAGACGCCTATGACCCAAGACACTCTCTCCCAACCAATGGTTTCAAGCAGCCTGCCGGTGCCGGGCGCGATTGGATCGCTCGATGCCTATATCGGCGCCGTGTACCAGATTCCGGTGCTTTCGGCGGAAGATGAGCAGGCCCTGGCCCACCGCTACCGTGATGACGGCGATCTGGTTGCCGCCCAGGAACTGGTGCATTCGCACCTGCGCTTCGTGGTGCACGTGGCCCGTGGATACATGGGTTACGGCCTGCCGCTGGGCGATCTGATCCAGGAAGGCAACATCGGCCTGATGAAGGCGGTCAAGCGCTTCAACCCCGAGGTGGGCGTGCGCCTGGTGTCCTTTGCAGTGCACTGGATCCGTGCCGAAATGCACGAGTACATCCTCAAGAACTGGCGCATCGTGAAGGTGGCCACCACCAAGGCGCAGCGCAAGCTGTTCTTCAATCTGCGCAGGAGCAAGAAGCGCCTGGGCTGGATGAACGCCGAGGAAGTGAGCACCGTGGCCAAGGACCTGAACGTGCCTGAGCGCGAGGTGCTGGCGATGGAGTCCCGTCTGTCCGGCCGCGATATCGGTTTTGACGCTCCCGCGGACGATGGCAGCGACCGGATGCCGCCGGCGCCGGAAAACTACCTGGTGTCCACCGTGGAAGACCCGGCCGTGGCGTTTGAGCGCGAAGACGGCGAGGACCACCGATTGTCCCTGCTGCGCGAAGGCCTGGCCGAACTGGATGACCGCTCGCGCGACATCATCCAGCGCCGCTGGCTCAACGCGGACGCCAAGGAAACCCTGCAGGAGCTGGCCGACGAATATGGCGTGTCGGCCGAGCGCATCCGCCAGGTCGAGGCCAACGCGCTGAAGAAGATGCGCGGCCTGATTGCCGCCTGATCGCGCCTGATCCGCGACATCCGAACGACCAACGGCCCGGTATCCCCGGGCCGTTTCTGTTTGCGCCTGTGTCCCTGGTAGGAGCGCGCCATGCGCGCGAAGCCGCGTGAATAATGGCCACGCCGCGTGGCTCCGGACACGCCGCACCTGCCGACGCCATTCCGCGCGATCATGCTCACGCGGTTTCGCGCGCATGGCGCGCTCCTACAAGCGGCTTACCAGTTGAACAGGACCAGGCTGATCGCGAGCGCGCCCATGCCGGTGACCAGGCCGTACACGGTCTCGTGGCCCTTGGCGTAGCGCTTGGCCGCGGGCAGCAGCTCGTCCAGCGCCAGGAACACCATCACCCCGGCGATCATGCCGAAAATCGCCCCGTACAGCGCTTCGGAGAGGAAAGACCCCAGCACCACGTAGCCGATGATCGCGCCCACCGGCTCGGCCAGGCCCGACAGCAGGCAGGCGAACACGGCGAGGCCTTTTTTACCGGTGGCGTAGTACACCGGCACCGCAATGGCGATGCCTTCCGGGATGTTGTGGATGGCGATGGCGAAGGCCAGAGGCAGGCCCACCGCAGGATCGGACAGGGTGGCGAAAAAGGTGGCCAGCCCTTCGGGAAAGTTGTGCGCGGTGATGGCGGCCGCGGTCAGCAGCCCGACCCGCCGGATCTGGCCGCGGTCATGTTGCTGGTAGAACGGATCATCGGTTTCCAGCCGCTCGTGCGGATTGGGGATGAGGCGGTCGATGACCACGATCAGCAGCACCCCCGCCAGGAAGGAGAAAGTGCCGTAGGAGAAGCCCCGCGCGTCGCCGTACTGGACCGCGAAAGCGGCGATCGACTTGTTGAGGATGTCCGAGAGCGACACGTACACCATCGCCCCGCCGGCGAACGCCAGGCCGAAGGCGAGCATGCGCGCGCTGGGTTTGCGGGTGGCGAACACCATCAGCCCGCCCAGGCCGGTGGCCAGGCCGGCGCCGGTGGTGACAGCGAGCGCGAGCAGGACGTTGCTGGTGGTGGGATCGAGCATTGCCGGTCAGGTCAGGTGACACCGGCGCTGCGCCGACGATGGCCGTTGCAGCCATCCGGACATCCTACCCAAAGACGGAGCCGCCACGCCATGGTGCGCTCCTGCAACCAGTCAGCGCAGGCGCTGGGCCAGCATCTCCTCCAGCTTGCGCTGGTCGGCGGCAAAGCGGCGGATGCCGTCGGCCAGCTTCTCGGTGGCCATGGCATCTTCGTTGTGCTGCCAGCGGAACGCGGCCTCGTCCAGTGCCGTGGGTGGCTCGGCACGTTCACCGTCATCCACCAGGCCACACTCGACCGTCGCGTCCGAGGACTCCAGCTCGCCCAGCAGCTCCGGTGAAATCGTCAGCCGGTCGCAGCCGGCCAGCGCCAGCACCTGCCCGGTATTGCGGAAGCTTGCGCCCATCACCACCGTTTCGTAGCCGTGGCGCTTGTACCAGTTCCAGATGCGCTGCACCGACTGCACGCCGGGATCGTCCTGTGGCGTGGCCGGCGGCTGGTCACCGCTGGCCAGGTGCCAGTCGAGGATGCGACCAACGAAGGGCGAAATCAGGAACACCCCGGCTTCGGCGCAGGCCACGGCCTGGGCGAAGGAGAACAGCAGGGTCAGGTTGCAGTGGATGCCTTCGCGCTCCAGCTGTTCGGCAGCGCGGATGCCTTCCCATGTGGAAGCGATCTTGATCAGCAGCCGGTCGGTGCCGATGCCGGCTTTGGCATACAGCTCCACCAGGCGCCTGGCCTTGGCTACGGTGGCTTCGGTATCGAAGCTCAGGCGCGCATCCACCTCGGTGGAGACACGACCGGGAACCAGCTTGAGGATCTCGCCGCCGATCGCCACCGCCAGGCGGTCGCAGGCGTCGGCCACGCGTGCATCATCACCACCGGTTGCCTTGGCCACGGCGTCGTCGATGAAGTGCGCGTAGGCCGGCAGCGAGGCGGCCTTGAGCAGCAGCGACGGATTGGTGGTGGCGTCCATCGGCCGGAAGCGGGCGATGGCCTCGATGTCACCGGTGTCGGCGACCACGGCGGACAGGCCGCGCAGTTGTTCAAGCTGGTTCGGCATGGACGAACGCTCCGGACGAAATCGGCCCCCATTGTCTCACCCCGCCCGTCGGCCCGCCCGCGTAGGGAGCAGGCGTCACGCGGCTTCGCGCGCATGGCGCGCTCCTACCGGGGGCGCTACGCTGGGGCCTGGCAAAGGAACCGGGACCCACATGGCCGACACCGAACTGCGCATCGCCCTGCTGATCGACGCCGACAATGCGCCGGCAAGCAGGATCGAGCCGATCCTCACCGAGCTGGCCCGCCACGGCGTGGCCAACGTGCGCCGCGCCTATGGCAACTGGAAGAGCCCGCACCTGAAAAGCTGGGAGGACTGCCTGCATACCTATGCCATCCAGCCGGTGCAGCAGTTCGCCTACACCGCGCGCAAGAACGCCTCCGACATGGCGATGCTCATCGACGCCATGGACCTGCTGTACACCGGTAACCTGGACGGCTTCGCGATTGTGTCCAGCGACGCCGACTTCACCCCGCTGGTGATGCGCCTACGCAATCAGAACATGCGCGTGTTCGGCTTCGGCGAGGAAAAGACGCCCAAGCCGTTCGTCAACGCCTGCTCGACCTTCCTGTACCTGGAGAAGCTGGACGCCGCCGATGACGATGGCAAGGCGGCCGAGTCCAGGCCGAAGTCGAGCTCGGAGCTGCAGCGCGACGCCAGGCTGATCCACCTGCTGCGCAACGCGGTATCGGCCACCTCGGATGATTCCGGCTGGGCGCACCTGGGCGTGGTCGGCAGCCACATCCGCAACCACACCTCGTTCGACGAGCGCAACCACGGTTACCGCAACCTCAGCGCGCTGTTTGAAGCGACGGGACTGTTCGAGCTGCGCCGTGAGGGCCAGCTGGTGGAGATCCGCGAAAAGCCCAAGGCGAAGGCTCGCACCAAGGGCACGCGCAAGAAGACCGCAGCAACCTGAGTCCGGTCCCACCGCCCAAGCCCAAGCCCGGGCCCGGGCAGGTGTAGTCCAGGTGCCTTGATCCGGTGGGAGCGCGCCACGCGCGCGAAGCCGCGTGAATGTCGCATCGCAGAGGGGCGTCGGTCGGGATGACCTGGCCGGAGCCTCGACCACCGCCAGGTGTCACGCGGTTTCGCGCGCATGGCGCGCTCCTACTGAGGTCCGTCGTGCGAACGGGACTAAGCCCGGTACATGGCCGCCGGCACCGATGAGGCCGGGCATCAGTAGAGGTCGATCGGATCCACATCCAGGGACCAACGCACCTTGCGTGCTTCGGGCAATGCATGGAGTTCCGGAACCACGGCGCGTAGTGCCGAGTGCAGGGGCGCGCGCTGCGGGGCGGAGAGCAGCAGCTGGGCACGGTACTGGCCCGCGCGACGGGCCATTGGGGCCGGCATCGGACCGTTGATCTCCACGCCGGGTGCAGTTGGCCCGGTGCCGCTCTGGCCTTGCCAGGCGGCCACGGCGCGCCGGGCCGCGTGCAGGAAGGCCATCGGTGGCTCGGCGTGCTTGGACTCGGCACGCAGCATGGCCAGGTGCGCGAACGGCGGGAAACCGGCCGCTTCGCGCTGCTCCAGCTCGGTTTCGGCGAAAGCGTGATAGCCACCGTGGATCAGGGTATCCAGCAGCGGATGATCGGGATGGTGGGTCTGCAGCACCACTTCGCCAGCCCGCTCCGCGCGCCCGGCGCGGCCAGCCACCTGGATCAACAGCTGGGCGAGCTTTTCCGAAGCGCGAAAATCCGCCGAGAACAGGCCCTCGTCGATGCCGACCACCGTCACCAGGGTCAGGCCGGCCAGATCGTGCCCCTTGGCCAGCATCTGGGTGCCGACCAGGATGCCGGGGCGGTCGCCCAGCTCGGCGAACAGGCGCTCCAGCGCGTCGCGCCGACGTGTGCTGCCGCGGTCGATGCGCAGCACCGGGTGATCGGGATAACGCTGGATCAGCAACTCCTCCAGTCGTTCGGTGCCGATCCCCTGCGGTTGCAGGCCGAGTCCTGCGCAGTCCGGACAGGCCAGCGGGGCCGGGCGACGGTGGCCGCAGTGGTGGCACTGCAGCCGGCGGCCGTGCGCGTGCACGGTCATCGGCCGGTTCTGATCGGGGCTGGAGCAGCGCGGGCAGCCGGCGCTCCAGCCGCAGTCGTGGCACATCAGCACGGGGGCATAGCCGCGCCGGTTGCGGAACACCAGCACCTGGCCGCCGACGGCCAGCGCCCGGTCCACCGCTTCCAGCAGTTCGGCCGACATGCCCGCCTCCAGCGGCCGCTTGCGCACGTCCAGCACCCGCACCGGCGGGGGCCGGCCGCTGCCCGCGCGCCGGCTCAGTCGCAGGTGCACGTAGCGGCCGCTGCGCGCGTTGTGCAGGGTTTCCAGCGAAGGGGTGGCGCTGCCCAGCACGATGGGCACGGCCAGCGCCTTGGCGCGCACCAGGGCGAAATCGCGGGCGTGGTAGCGGAACCCGTCCTGCTGCTTGTAGCTGCCGTCGTGCTCCTCGTCGATCACGATCAGCCCGGCCTGCGGCAGCGGCGTGAATACCGCCGAGCGGGTGCCTACGATCACCCGCGCCTCGCCGCGCCAGGCGGCGGCCCACACCCGCGCCCGTTCGGCATCGCTCAACCCCGAATGGCTGGCGTGCACCGGCACGCCCAGGCGCGCGCGGAAGCGCCCGAGCAGCTGCGGGGTCAGCCCGATCTCTGGAACCAGCACCAAGGCCTGGCGACCGCGTGCCAGGCAGTCGGAGATGGCCTGCAGGTACACCTCGGTCTTGCCGCTGCCGGTCACCCCGTCCAGCAGCAATGGCACGAAGCCCGCCGCGCTGGCCTGGATGGCGGCGATCGCCTCGGCCTGCTCGGAGTTGGGCTCCGGTCCAGGCTGCGGATCCGGGGCCAGCTGCGAGGCGGGAATGGCAATGCGTTCGGCCAGGCCCCGTTCGGACAGGGTGCGGGCCGCAGGGCGCCAGCCGGGTAGCAGGTCGTCAAGCGCGGTTTCATTGCGCGTGCTGCTTTCCAGCAGCTCGGCGAGACGGCGCGGGCGGCCCTGGCGCATGCCGGGCACGCCCGAAGCCCCGGCTTCGGTCAGCCGCCAGGCCCACTCGTGGGTGTCGGGCAGCGGCTCGCCACGGCGCAGGGTGGCCGGCAGGGCGGTGGCCAGTACCTCGCCGGCCGGTGCATGGGTGTAGCGCGCGAGCCAGCGGGTGGAGGCGTGCAGCTCACCGGCCAGCAGCGGGTCCGGCTCCAACCAGGCCAGGGCTTGGCGCAGCCCCTTGGCGTCGATGTCGGCCGGCCCGCTTCCCTCAACGATCCCCACCAGCTCACGCTGTCCAAACGGCACCCGTATCCGCCGGCCCACGTCCTGCGGCGACGCGGCATGGCCGTCGGGCGGCAGGTAGTCGAACAGGCGCGGGAGCGGAACCGGCAGGGCAACCTGCAGAACGGTCAGAAGGGTGGAGGGCATGGATGCAAGTCTAGGGGCTGTGCCGCCCGGGGAGAGCGCTGCGCGTGAGCGGGACGGATTTGCAGCCGGGGGTTTTTTTGCGTTCAGCCACTTTTCATCTGCAAGTGCCGGTCGGCAAAGGAGATTTTTCGTTATCCACATCTGCTGTGGATAAGTCTGTGCATGGGTGTCCGGTTGCGCTCGTTTGGGCCAGTACCCATGCGGCTTTGCTGAACTTGGCCAAAAATTCGCCAGCCCCTCTTTTCTATTGGAATTCAATGGCTTGGCCGTGAAACATTCCCGCAACATTGGGCCGAGCTCCCAGCCCGATCGGGTAGATGACGGTTTCGTGATTCCTGTGCACAACCGGTTTTGTCAAGTCCTGGAATGGTCGGTGACGGACCTTCCCGACCGGCGAACCCAAGATGTCGTTTTGTGTGGTCCACAGGCCTGGGCATGAGCGAGTGACCTCCCCAAGGGACCCGGGGTCGAGCGTCAAATCCCTGCTCGAGCCCTTTTTCCTGCAAGTGCTTGCCGGCAAAGGGGATTTGCCCTTATCCACATTTCTTGTGGATAAGTCTGTGCATGGGTGGTCGCTTCGTATCGTTTGGGCCTTCATTCATGCGGCTTTGCTGAACTTGGTGAAAAATGAGCCACCGCATGCTTCCCGTTTGAATTCAATGGCTTGGCCGTGAAACATTCCTGCAGCCTGGATCCGCGCCGGAAGTCCGTTCGGGTTGGTGATGACGGCGTGAGTGCTGTGCACAACCGGTTTTTGTCAAGCCTGGAAGCAAGCGTTCGTTCCTGGGGCGCGTTGGTCCGGCACGCCACCGGCGGATCCGAGGCGGATCCGGCATCCGCAGCGAGTGACAGGGAAGCGCATACGTGGGGGAGAGGTTGAGTTGCAGGCCAAACCTGTGAACCCCCTCACGTTTCAGCTGCAAGTGCGCGACGGCAAAGGGGATTCTCTCGTTATCCACACGGCCTGTGGATAAGTCTGTGCATGGTTGCCCACTTTCGGTCATTTGGGCCTTCACACATGCCGCTTTCCTGAACTTGGCGCAAAATTCGCCATGCGCTGTTTTACCTTTAAAATCAACCAGTTGGCCGTGAAACATTTCCGCAACATCGAGTGAAGGCGGCTCCTGTGGCGTGGTTGTCGGGTTTTCGCAGCCGCTGTGCACAACATTTTTCGCAGGGGCGGCGGGAGGGAGCGCCCAGCGGTTAAAAGTCAAGCCACCGCCGTGGGCGCGCCACAGCTATGATGCGCGTGCTGATGAACCCGATCCGATGCCCGTCCCGCCCGTGAAAGAACCAGCCGCGGTCTCCCCCGCCTTGTCCGCGTTCCTGCGTGGCGTTGAACGCCGGGCGGCGGTGTTCGCGCATCTGCAGGCTGGCGACCAGGCTGCCGGGACGGCGGCGCTTGCCGAGACAATGGCCGCTTTTCGCGCTGTAGCTGCCCGAACCGCTTTTGGCGACTGGCCGCGGCGGTTCTGGACAATGCTGTTGGCAGTCCCGCAGCTGCGCGAGGCTGAGACCGGCGGGCGCTGGCCCGGTGAGTTCCAGGCCCTTGCCCAGGCCGGTCGCGGGCCGCGGGCGGCGCTGCTGCTGCGGCTGGTCGCGCACGTTTCCGAAGCGGACGCCGCTGCTGCGCTGGGAGTTGCCCGGCCCACGTACCGCATGGCATTGCGACGGGCGCTGCCCAGGAGCGAGGACGGTCGCGGCGATGACCTTGCCTGGCAGGAACTGGGCGCAGCTGCGCAGCAGGCGGTGCGGGATATTTCTCCGCAGCGGCTGGAAGAACTGGCACAGCTGCGGGAAGCCGCGCTGCAGGGTGTGGAGTGGGCGCCGGCACCGCCGCCCCGCGATGCCGCTTCGCAGCGGGAACGTCCGCAGCCGGAGCGCGCGCGCTGGCTGTGGCCGGCACTGGCTCTGGTCGTGGTGGCCACCCTGGTTGCTGTAGCCGCGGTCCCCCGGCTGGCGGGCCAGGCGGGCGGGCGTGACGGTGGTCCGGACCGCATCCTCAGTGAAGCGCTTGCGCCCGGGGCCAAGCCGGGTGGCGCCCTGGAAGGGGATCTGGCGCTGCTGACCCACCCGGATTTCGAACTCCTGGCCGACGAGCCTCAGGACGCAGCCATGCGCGCCCCGGCCTTCCATGCCTGGCTGGTGCACCAGATCGAAGGGTTGCCGCAGGACGATGTGGTGCGCGAGCAGCGGGAAGAAACGCCAGCCGACGTCGAAGGCGCCGGCGAAGAAGGGTTCAATGATGTGCCCTGACCGGCCAATGCGTGCAGCGGTCCTGCTGCTGTCCGTGCTGCTGTTGGCCCCGGCGGCGTTGGCTCTGCCGCCGGCTTTGCAGAAATACGGCCAGAGGCTGCCTGCCCCCGAACGTGAGCAACTGGCCCGGCGCCACGCGCAGCTGCAGGCCATGCCACCAGCGGCCCGCAATGCGCTGCGCGAGCGCGCCGAACACTGGAATGCGCTGCCGCGGGCTGAGCGTCGGGCGCGACGCGACGCCTGGCAGGCGTGGAACCGGTTGCCCGCCGCGGCCCAGGCCAAGCTGCGTGCCGCGGCAGCGGCCTACGCGGCCCTGCCGGAAGAGCGCCAACAGGCGCTGACCGACGCCTTTGCCGCATTGGATAGCTTCGAGCGCAACGGCTGGGCACTGGGCCCGGACGTGGGGCCGGACTGGCCGCTGCTGCATCCGTTGTTCGCACTGGTTCCGCTGCCGCAGCAGGAGGAACTGCTGGCGGTGCTGCTGTCGATGGATGAGCGCGAACGCCAGGACCTGGGCGTGCTGGCCCAGCGTACGCCGCCCGGAGAGCGCGAGGAGCTGCGCCGCGTGCTGCTGACCACGCCGGCGGAGAACCGCGGCCCGTGGCTGCGGCAGATGGTCGGCCCCTAGTCCGGGTCATGCCTACGTATTCCCCTCCTGCGCCGCGCTTCGGCCGCGAACTGCGCACCACCGCCGTGCTTGCCGGTCCGCTGATGGTTGGCCATGTGGCCACCGGCCTGATCGGTCTGGTCGACAGCCTGATTGCCGGGCGCCACGGCACGGCGACCCTGGCCGCGGTTTCGGTGGGCACGGCCATGTTCTGGCTGCCGCTGATGATTCCGATGGGCACGCTGATGGCGCTGCCGCCTACGGTGTCGCAGCTGGACGGCAGCGGTCGCCGGGGGGAAATCGGCGCGGTGTTCCGCCAGGCGATGTGGCTGTCGGTGATCCTCGGCGCGCTGTTGTTCGGCCTGCTGACGGTGGGAGTGCACGCGCTGGAGCCGATGGGCATCGCCGAGGAAATCCGGCCGGGGGCGGTTGCGTTCCTGCGCGGTATCCGTTGGGGCGTGCCGGCGCTGGCCCTGTACTACTGCATGCGCTACCTCAGCGACGGGCTGCATTGGACCCTGCCCACCATGGTGTTCGGGTTCGGTGGCCTGCTGCTGCTGATCCCCACCGGCTTCCTGCTGACCTTTGGAGGCTGGGGCGTGCCGGAGATGGGGGCGGGCGGGCTTGGCTGGGCCTCGGCGATCGTGCTGTGGGCGCAGGCCATCAGCTTCTTCCTGTACCTCGTGTTCTCACCCCGGTTCGCATCGCTGCGGCTGTTCGAGCGCTTCGACCCGCCTGACCGCAAGCACATTGGTGAACTGCTGCGGGTGGGCCTGCCGATCGGGATCACGGTGGCGATGGAGGGCGGGCTGTTCGTGGCCACTTCGCTGCTGATCGGGCGGCTGGGGCAGATCGAGGCCGCGGCCCACCAGATTGCGATCAACCTGTCCGGGCTGTGCTTCATGGTCCCGTTTGCGGTGGCCGAGGCCACCACGGTGCGGGTGGGCCACGCGTTCGGCAGCGGCCTGGGCCGGGAGGGAGTGCGCCGCGCCGCCCTCGCCGGACTGGCGGTGGTGCTGGTTACCCAGACCTTCAGCGCGATCGTGCTGCTGACCGGAAGCAGCCTGCTGGCGGGCCTGTACACCAATGACGCCAGTGTGGCGGCGCTGGGCGCGTCGCTGCTGCTGCTGGCCGCGGTCTACCAGTTTCCCGACGGCATCCAGGTGCTCTCCGCCGGCGCCCTGCGCGGGCTCAAGGACACCCGGGTGCCGATGCTGCTGGCGGCGATCTCCTACTGGGCGGTCGGCATGGCGGTGGGGGCATGGCTTGGGCTGGGCCTGGGCTGGGGGCCACGGGGCATGTGGATCGGCCTGATCGCCGGCCTGAGCATGGCCGCGGTGCTGCTCGGGACCCGCTTCCTGCACCGCAGCGCACGTATCCCACCGCAGGCAGGGTTACCTCCGACGCATGATTCCAAGCCGGGCGCAGGCTAAGCTGTCACCAGCTTCCGTCGCCTCCAGAGTCAAACGATATGAACGAACCTCGCCGCCGCGGGCCTATCGCGCGCGTATTAGTGGGCGTGTGGGACGCCATGAACTTCACCCGGCGCCTGATCTTCAACCTGATCTTCTTCGCCCTGCTGTTCATGGTGCTGGCGATCCTGGCCTCAGGCGACAAGACCGCGCCGCTGATGGACCGCACCACGCTGGTGATCGCACCCCAGGGGGCGATCGTGGAGCAGTACAGCGTCGATCCGGCATCGCGCGCGCTGGCGCGGCTGATGGGTGACTCCAGCAATGTCCAGGTGCAGCTGCGCGACATCCTGCGGGCGATCGAGGCGGCCCGCGAAGACGAGCGCATCGAGCGGGTGTACCTGGACCTGGACGGACTGCAGGGCGCGGGTATCGCCACCCTGCGCGAGGTCGCTGCCGCGCTGCGCGGTCTGCGCGACTCGGGCAAGCAGGTCATCGCCTACGGCACCGCCTACAGCCAGGGCGGCTACCTGCTGGCCGCGCAGGCCGACGAGGTCTATACCGACCCGATGGGCGGCATGGTGATGCTGGAAGGCTTCGCCAGCTACGGTCCGTACTTTGGTGAGGCGCTGCAGGACAAGCTCAGCGTGGACATCCACGTATTCAAGGTGGGCGAGTTCAAGTCGGCGGTGGAGCCCTTCATCCTCAATGCCGCCTCGCCGGAGGCCAAGCAGGCCGATCTGTACTGGCTCAGCGACCTGTGGCAGCGCCACCTGGCGGATATTGCCGCCGCGCGCGGACTCAGCGCAGGCCAGCTGGAAGCGGGCATTGACGGTATGGCTGACGGGGTGGCCGCGCTGGGCGGCGACTTCGCCCGATACGCCGAGCAGCAGGGTCTGGTGGATGGATTGCTGACCCGGCAGCAGGTGGAGCAGCTGTTGACCGAGCGCGGGGTGGCCGACGACGACGCGCAGGGCGGGTTCCGCAACGTGTCGCTGGAAGATTACCTTGCCCACGTGGATCGCGATGCCCCGCGCCTCAGCCCGCTCCAATCGCAGGTGGCGGTGGTGGTGGCCGAAGGCGGCATCAGCGACGGCGAGCGCCCGCCGGGCAGCATCGGCGGTGAATCCACCGCGGCGCTGCTGCGTGAAGCGCTGGAAGACGAACACATCAAGTCGGTGGTGCTGCGGGTCAACTCTCCCGGCGGCTCGGCCTATGCCTCCGAACAGATCAACCGCGAGATCCAGGCGCTCACCGCCGCCGGCAAGCCGGTCGTGGTGTCGATGGGTTCGGTGGCCGCATCCGGTGGCTACTGGATCAGCATGAACGCGGACCGCATCTATGCCGATCCGTCCACCATCACCGGATCCATCGGCGTGTTCGGCATGCTGCCCAACTTCACCCGCAGCCTGGACCGGATCGGCATCCACACCGACGGCGTGGGCACCACTGCGCTGGCGGGTGCGTTTGATCCGACCCGTCCGCTGGAGCCCGACGTGGGCCGTCTGATCCAGTCCAGCGTGGAGAAGATCTACACCGACTTCGTGGGCAAGGTGGCGGCCGGGCGCGATACCACTCCCGAGGCGATCGACGCGGTGGCCCGCGGCCGGGTATGGAGCGGTTCGCAGGCGCTGGATCGCGGCCTGGTCGACGAACTGGGAAGCCTGGGTGATGCCCTGGCCGAAGCGGCGCGACTGGCGGAGCTGGAAGAGGGCGACTACCGAGTGCGTTACGTGGAGAAGGCGCCGTCGGCCTTCGCCCAGTTCCTGGAGGGCATGTCCTCCACGCGGGTGGGTGCCATGCTGCTGGGTGACAGCGCGCTGGCGCGCTCGCTGATGGTGAAGGCGGTGCCGGAGCTGGAGCGGCACATGCAGGTGTTCGAGAATGCCCTGGCCAACAGTCGCGGGCCGGCGGGCATCACCATGTCGTACTGCTTCTGCGAAATGCGCTGATTTACTGACACCACAGGAACATACGGCCACCGGGCGACCGGTGGCCGTTTTCTTTTCCGGCTACAGGCCAGCCGCGTCGATCTGCCTGCGCTGGCTGTCGGCGGCCTGGTGCAGCGTGTCTTCCACCGTGTGGGCTTTATCCAATGGCGCCTGGATCGCGTCGCGCAGCGCAGTGGCCTGCGGTTCCGGTGGCTCGTCGATCGGGGGGGCTTCCGGCGGAGGTGAGCAGGCTGCCGACAGCAGCACCGCTGCCGCGGCCAGCAACCGGGCGAGGGTCCGGGTCATGATCCGCTCCTGTTCGGGTCAACAGTTATCCTACGACCTCATTTCAGTCGGGGTAGTGAAGAGATGGATCCGCAGCGCTGGCGCCTGGATGGGCAGCTTGCATTGGTCACCGGCGGCAGCGCCGGTATCGGCCGCGCGATTGCGCGGGAACTGCTGGGCTTCGGCGCCCGGGTGGTGATCGTGGCGCGCGATGGCAACGCGCTTGAGCTGGCGCGCGATGAGCTGCTGGACGAGTTCCCGCAGGGCGAGGTGCAGGCATTGATCGGCGACGTGGCCGACGATGAGCAGCGCCGCGAGATCCTGGACTGGGTGGAGGACCAGGGCGAAGGGCTCAACATCCTGGTCAACAACGCCGGCGGCAACCGGTCGCGGCGGGCCACCGAGTATGCCGAGGACGAGTGGCGGGAGATCTTCGAGGTCAACCTGTTCAGCGCCTTCGAGCTGTCGCGCTACGCCTTTCCATTGCTGACCCAGCACCCGGGCTCGTGCATCGTCAACGTGGGCAGCGTCGCCGGCCTGACTCATGTCCGCACCGGTGCACCCTACGGCATGAGCAAGGCCGCGCTGCACCAGATGACCCGCAACCTGGCGGTGGAGTGGGCTGCGGAAGGCGTGCGGGTGAACGCGGTGGCGCCCTGGTATATCCGCACCCGGCGCACATCAGGCGCACTGGCGGACCCTGATTACCTGGACGAGGTGCTGCTGAGCACTCCAATGGACCGGATCGGCGAGCCGGAGGAAGTGGCCGCCGCGGTGGCATTCCTGTGCCTGCCGGCATCCAGCTACGTCACCGGCGAGTGCATCGCGGTGGACGGCGGTTTCCTGCGCTACGGGTTCTGACACGCACCGGAGCCGCCTTGCAGCGGCCGCGGCGGCTCAGCTCGCGGGACGCAGCACCAGGACCGGGAGCCGGGAGTGGGTGAGGACCTTCTGGGTGACGCTGCCCAGCAGCAGGGCGTTGACGCCGCGCCGACCATGCGAGGCCATGGCGATCAGGTCGCACTCGCGGGTGGTGGCGGTGCTGATGATGGCCTGGTCGGGGTGTTCGCTGCCGACCAGCTTCATCTGCGCATCCACGCCCCTGGCCCGGGCTTTGTCCATGGCGCTGTCAAGAATGGCGTGCGCGGCCTGCCGGGCGTGCTTCTCGTAACGTTCGCGGGTCTCCCCGAAGTGTTCCGGCTCGGCGGCGAAGGTGTAGAACGGCTCCACCACGGTCAGGATGGTGACCCGTGCGCCGAGGCTGGTGGCGAGTTCAAGGCCCTGTTCGACCGCGTGACTGGACAGCGGTGAACCGTCGGTCGGAAGCAGCAGGTGACGGTACATCAGATCTCTCCGAAGGGTGCGGCGACAGGCGCCGGCGGGACATGGCATCAGGACAGGACGTCAAACCAGGGCGTCAGGCTTTGTGGCGGATCACCAGCACCGGGATGGTGGAGTGGGTCAGGACCTTCTGGGTTTCGCTTCCCATCAGCAGGGCGCTGACACCGCGACGTCCGTGCGAGGCCATCACGATCAGGTCGCAGCCGGCGTCGTCCGCGGTCTGGATGATGGTGGTGTGCGGATGTTCGCCGCGGCCCAGGAGTGTGTTGGCCTCGACGCCGGCGGCGCGGGCCCTGTCCGCGGCGGCCTGCAGCAGCCGGTTGGCATTTTGCTGCGCGCTTTTCTCGTAGTTCTCAAGCACATCGGCCATGAGTTCCGCGGACAGGTTGAACGCCTGAAACGGCTCGACCACGGTCAAGATGGTGACCGCGGCCCCGAGCTTGGCGGCCAGGGCCACGCCGTGGTCGATGGCATGGTTGGACAGCGCCGAGCCGTCGGTGGGCAGCAGAAGATGCGTGTACATGAACGGGTACTCCAGCCGGGCACTCAGGGTACGACAGACGCTGTGCCTGCGCACGATATCGCTGCAGGCCTGGTTCCTCAGCCAGCCCTGCTCAGTCGTCGGCAGCGCAGGTGCTTGCGGCGTAGATGGCGGAAAGCTGCTCGTACTCGGAGCGCAGGGCCCGCGAGTCGCGCCGGTCGGTGGAAAACTGCCAGCGGAATTCGGTTTCCCGCAGCCGGGTTTCCCAGGCCTGGCACAGGGCTTCATCGGGCACGGGATCGCATTCGTCCCGCACCCGTTCGCAGGCCATGCCGGCCCCGATGCCGGGAACGCCGCCGATGCCGACGGTTTCCATCGGCCGGCAGTTTGTTTCGGGTTCTTCGCTCTCCTGCAGGTAGCGGGTGTTGTCGTAACGGGTGCAGTGGAACAGCGCCGGGGGCGGCCCGCGTTCAACCAGCTCCTCCGGTGCAGCGGCGGATGCGGCGTGCAGTTGCGGCAGCGCGGTCGGCTTCAGGGTGCGGGGTTGCACATGCGGCGGCTGCAGCGTCACCGGTGGCGGAACGTCCACGATCCGGATGCGTTGCGGCTGGCCTTCGGGGCAAGGGGAGTTCTGGACGGTGATGGTGCCGTCCGGCTCAGTGCATTGGTAGATGGTCGCTGGAGCGGCCGCGGCGGAGGACGCCGCCAGCAGCGCCGCCAGCAGCAATAAGGCCCGGCTCATTGAATGCCGCAGTCCTGGTTGAGACGTGCGGTGATGTCACGGTCTTCTTCCCTCAGCGCGGCGCGCTCGGTCGGCTGGGCGTTGAAGATGCGCCGGCGGATCTCCGTGCGACGGCTGCCCAGCAGGGTGCACACCTGGTTCTGGGGCAGTGGATGGCATGTATCGCGGATCCAGCCGTCGCTGCCGCCGGTACCGTAGAAGGGATGGCCATGCCGGGGCGGCCGCGGACGCGGCGGCGGGGCAGTGCCGGGCCGGGGGGCAGGTGCGGTCAGGCTGGGGCCGGGGGAGGTGCTCATTCCAGGCGAGGCGATGCCGGCAGCGCGCCGCTCGCCGGCGCTCCGCGGGCCGGGCGGCACGCCGGGTGCCGGGCCTGCGTGGGGAGCGCCCCAGCCCCAGACGGGTGCGGGGCGCGGATTGCCGTCGCCGTCGTCGCTGAGGTAGCGCTCGCCGTCAGCAGTGACGCACTCGTACATGGGGCGTGCCGGGACGCGCACGATGGTTTCGGCTGGGGTATCAACCGCGGGCGCGGACGAAGCCGCGGTTGGCGGATTGGCCGATGGAGGCGGGGGCGGTGGATCCTGCGGCCGGATCATGGTCCGCACTTGCTGCTCTTCGCCATTGGCGCAGGGGAAGTCCTGCAGGGCAAGCCGCCCCTGCGCGTCGGTGCAGCGGTAGATGAGCACTTCGTCCGGCGCCGGTTCCGCAGCCGGCGCAGCGGCTCCGATGAGGAGCAGGAGCGGCAACATCAGCGTTCGCATGCCCCGATCATGCGCTGTTGTGGCTGCGGGTTAAAGCTGGAGATGCCCGATCAGTGACTTCGTTCAGGTACCGGCGGAAAAAAAGGACTGCCTCCGGTCCCCGGGTGCGCCCCACTGCGCTCAGCGCAGGATGGCGCCGGTCAGCGCATCGCGAATGGCAGTCGGGCTTTCCAGCCCGCCGGTGTCCCCGGCGAGCACCGCGTCCACGCCCGCGCGGATCTGCGCTGACAGTTCGGCCAGGCGTCCAGGCGGGGGAGCCCCGGCCACGTTGGCGCTGGTCGATACGATGGGGCCGCCGAAGGCCGCGCACAGGGCGATGACCGGCGGATGCGCGCTGACCCGGACGGCGACGCCGGCGTGGTCGCCGCGGATCCATGTCGGCACTGCGGCGCTGGCCGGAACAACCCAGGTGTGCGGGCCGGGCCAGCTGGAGGTGACGGCTTTGCGCCGGTCGGCGGGCAGTGCGTCCCAATCGATGAAGGCGTCGATCTGCTGGCGCGTTCCGGCTACCAGGATCAGGCCCTTGCCCACCTCGCGCTGCTTGAGCGCGAGCAGGCGCAGGGTGGCCGCTTCATCCAGCGGATCGCAGCCCAGGCCCCAGACCGCTTCGGTGGGGTGGGCAACGATGCCACCGCCACGCAGGATGGCGGCGGCGGTTTGGGCAGTGGCGGCCTGGCTGGGATGCATGCGGGTTCCGGCCGGGTGGCTGCGCGCGCTGGACGCGCGCTACCAGGGAGCGTCGTCGCCGGTGCTTCCTGCCGCGGGTTCCGTGGCGACGTCTTTCTTGACCGCTTTCTTGGTGGCCTTCTTGGCGGCGACTTTCTTGACGACCTTCTTCGTCGCCTTCTTGGCTGCTTTCTTCGCCGCCTTTTTCACGGCCTTCTTGGTCGCTTTCTTGGCGGCTTTTTTCGCGGCTTTCTTGACCACCTTCTTGGCAGCCTTCTTGCCAAAGGCACGGCGTGCCGGCTTGCCGGTTTCCTCCAGCAGCTTGACCACTTCCTCCAGGGTCAACGAGGCCGGCTCGCGATCCTTGGGGATCTTGCCGTTGAGCTTGCCGTCGCTGATGTACGGACCGTAGCGGCCGTTGAGCACCTGGATGTCGCTGCCCTCGAACTCCTTGATGATCCGGTTGCGGATGATCTCTTCCTTCTCCTCGATCAGCGCCACGGCGTGATCGAAGTCGACGGTATAGGGATCATCTTCCTTCTTGAGCGAGGCATAGGTGGTGCCGCGCTTGGCAAACGGGCCGAAGCGGCCGATGCCCACGCTGACTTCCTCGCCCTTGTGCTCGCCGAGCACCCGCGGCAGCAGGAACAGCTCCAGCGCCTGCTCCAGGGAGATGGTGTGCATCGACTGGCCCGGGCGCAGCGAAGCGAACTTGGGCTTGTCTTCCGCATCCTCGGCGGTGCTGCCGATGGCGGCGTAGGGCCCGTAGCGACCCAGGCGAACGCTGACCGGCTTGCCGGTCTTGGGGTCGGTGCCCAGCTCGCGCGCGCCGGTGGCCTGGCTGCGGTCGACCGATTCCATCTTGTCGTCCACCAGCTCCTTGAACGGGCTCCAGAACTTCTCCAGCAGCGGCACCCACTCTTCTTCGCCGCGGCTGACCGCGTCCAGCTCATCTTCGAGCTTGGCGGTGAAGTCGTAATCCACGTAGCGGGTGAAGTGGTTGGACAGGAACTTGGACACCGCGCGGCCCACATCGGACGGGCGGAAACGGCGGCTCTCCAGCTCCACGTACTGGCGGAACTGCAGGGTCTGGATGATCGAGGCGTAGGTGGAGGGGCGGCCGATGCCGTATTCCTCCAGCGTCTTGACCAGGGAGGCTTCGGTAAAGCGCGGCGGCGGCTCGGTGAAGTGCTGGTTGGCCAGGATGCGTTCCAGCGGAATGCGGTCGCCGGTCTTCATCAGCGGCAGCTTGCGGCCTTCGTCGTCTTCGTCGGCGTTCTTGTTGTCCTTGCCTTCCTCGTACACCGCCAGGAATCCGGCGAACACCACGGTGGTGCCACTGGCGCGGAAGCTGTGCGCACTGCCGGCGGCCAGATCCACCGATACGGTGTTGAGCGTGGCCGGCACCATCTGGCAGGCCACGGCGCGCTTCCAGATCAGCTCGTACAGGCGGCGGCCGTCATCGTCCAGGAATTTGGCCACCTGGGCCGGGGTGCGCAGGGCCGAGCTGGGGCGGATGGCCTCGTGGGCCTCCTGCGCGTTCTTGGCCTTGGTCTTGTAGAAGTTGGGCTTGTCGGGAACCGATTCGGTGCCGAAGTCGCGGGCAATGACGTCGCGGATCTCGCCCAGCGCTTCACCCGAAAGGCTCACCGAGTCGGTACGCATGTAGGTGATCAGGCCGACCGTGCCTTCTTCGCCAATGGCCACGCCCTCGTAGAGCTTCTGCGCCACGCGCATGGTGCGGCTGGTGGTGAAGCCGAGCTTGCGCGAGGCTTCCTGCTGCAGCGTCGAGGTGGTGAACGGCGGCGCGGGCCGGCGCTTGCGCTCCTTGCTGATGACGTCGGTCACCTGCAGGGCGCCGGCGGCGGCCGCGGCGATGCGCTCGCGCGCGGCCTCGGCCGTGTCACCGTCGGTGATGGTGAACTGCCCGAACTTCTCCCCGTCCAGCTTGTTCAGCCGGGCCGAGAAGGGCTGCGAGGGATGGGCGCACTCGGCGGCGATCGACCAGTATTCACGCGAGACGAAGGCTTCGATCTCTTCCTCGCGGTCGACGATCATGCGCAGCGCCGGCGACTGCACCCGGCCAGCCGACAGCCCGCGCTGCACCTTGCGCCACAGCACCGGGGAGAGATTGAAGCCGACCAGGTAATCCAGCGCACGGCGCGCCTGCTGCGCGTCGACCAGGTTGTCGGACACCTCGCGCGGGGACGCCATGGCTTCCTTGATCGCCCGCGGGGTGATCTCGGTAAACACCACGCGGTGCAGCTCCTTGTCCTCAAGCAGGCCGCGCTCGCGCAGGATTTCCACGATGTGCCAGCTGATCGCCTCGCCTTCGCGGTCCGGGTCAGTGGCCAGGTAGATGGTGTCGGCCTTGGCCGCGGCCTTGGCGATCGCCTCCACGTGCTTCTCGTTCTTGTCGATCAGGTCATAGCGCATCCGGAAGCCCTGCTCCGGATCCACCGCTCCCTCCTTGGGCACCAGGTCGCGCACGTGGCCGTAGGAAGCCAGGACATGGAAGTCCTTGCCCAGATACTTGTTGATCGTCCGCGCTTTGGCAGGCGACTCGACGATGAGAAGGTTCTTGGCCATCGATGTCCGTGGTCGGGCGGGGCGCAATTGCAGCGGCCCGCGGGGCAGGTGAAAGAGCGGGCGCCCCAAGTGTTCCGGGGCGTTCAGGGTGCTCTTGTAACAGGAATCACGCCCGAACGGGCGTGATCAAGCCAAACAGGCCCCCATTCAGGAACCCGGGGCGGGTGCGCATTATGGGCGAAAAGCGTCCGGCCGGTCAGGACCAGGCGGATCAGTGCACCGGTTCCGGCTCGTCCATGAACATCTGGGTCTCCATCCAGGCGTAGGCGGCCTCGCTGCCGGGCTGGTTGAACAGCACCATCAGCACCACCCACTTCAGGTCGTCCAGATCCACGTCATCCTGGTCCAGCGCCATGCTCTGGTGCAGCACCAGCTCGCGCTGGTCGGCATCGAGCACGCCCTGCTGTTCCAGGAACATCAGAAAGCCGCGGCCTTCCAGATCCAGCTTGTCCAGCTCCGGGCCGGCATAGACGCGCACCGGGCCACCGGCGCGGGGCGCCGCCCGGTCCGGGCGCTGTCGGGCCAGATCGTCAAGCCAGTCGAATGCCTTGTTGATCTCCGCCGGGCTGAAGCCGGCCTGCAACAGTCCCGCCTGCAGGGAATCCCGGTCGCGGAGCAGGTCCGCCTCTTCGCTGAAGTAGTGCTCGAACAGGTAGAGCAGTACGTCCAGGATGCTTTCTTTCATTGCCTCTGCCTGCGTCCGCGGACGCCTTGTTCAGGATTTGCGGGAGTACCGGCCGTGCTCGGCAACAACCAGTCCCTCCAGCTCCATGAGCGGGAGCATGGAGGACAGGCGGGTTGCCGTCAATCCGGTGCGATCAGCCAATAAATCCATACCTGTAGGGTCGTGGCCGAGCGCGTCCCACAATTTCTGGTAGTCGGGGTCGCCGGTCGGGCCGGCATCGGGGTTGCCCGGCAAGGCGGGCTGCTCCCCTGTTGTGGGGGTGTCCAGGCGTTCGCGCAAGGCCTGGCCCAGATGGGCGGCCATGGGGGCCAGCGCGCGAATCACCTCTTCGGCCGATTCCACCAGGGCCGCGCCGCTGCGGATCAGGCGATGGCAGCCGCGGGCCTTGGGGTTGTGGATGGAGCCCGGCACGGCGAATACGTCGCGTCCGGCGTCGCTGGCCAGGCGGGCGGTGATCAGCGCACCGGAGCGCATCGCCGCCTCGATCACCAGCGTGCCCAGGGCCAGTCCGGCCACGATCCGGTTGCGGCTGGGGAAGTGGCCGCTGCGGGCGGGGGTCCCTGGCGGATATTCGCTGACCACGACGCCTTCCGTGCCAATACGGTCGTACAGGGCACGGTTCGAACGCGGGTACACCTGATCTATGCCGCAGCCCAGGACCGCAACCGTGACCCCGCCCGCATCCAGCGTGGCCCGGTGCGCGGCCGAATCCACGCCCAGGGCAAGCCCGCTGACAACGGCCAGGCCGGAGCCAGCCAGGGCGCGCGAGAACGCCGCGGCGCTGTCACGCCCGCCGGCTGTCGGTGAACGGCTGCCAACCACCGCCACCGCCGGATGCCACAGCCGTGCGGGGTTGCCGATCACGAACAGCGCCAGCGGCGGGGAGGGCGCGGTGCGCAGCAGGGCGGGATAGTCGGGGTCGTGCCAGCCGATCAGATGGTGACCGGGCTGGGTCAGCCACTCCAGGCTGCGGCTGTCCTCCTGGCCGGAGGTGAGCGCGTGCATCTGCGCCTGGTCCAGGCCGCAGGCGCGCCAGCTGGCGGGGCCTGCGGCCAGCGCGGCTTCCGGGCCAGGGTAGGCCTCCAGCAGCCTGCGCCTGGGCTCCGAGGCCCCGCCTGCGCCGAGCAGGCACAGCAGCGCGGCCTGCTGCTGGGGGTCGGGAGGTGGGGATTGCGTGGTCATGGGTTGGTGGCGTCGCATCCATGCGGACCTGGCCGTCCACCCTATCGCCACATACAAAGACGGCGCCCTGGGGCGCCGTCTCGATTCATCGTAGGAATATGCCGCGGTGCCGCGTCAGTACGGGGCGTCCGGATGCTTGAGGTGATAGCCCACCTTGGTCGGCTTGATGCTGTCCATCACCAGTGCGTAGGCCACCTTGTCATAGGTGCGGAACACCATCGCATGGCCGGCGAACTCGTCCGGCAGGCGCACCTTGTTCTCGTAGAACACGGTATCCACATCGCGGTATTCACCCTTCTCCACGCGGTCCACCGTATTGGTGCCCTCGCGCCAGACGGAGAACACGGTGCCGTTGTCCACGCCTTCGCGCGCGCCGATGGAAATGGCGATCACGTCACGCGGTCCACCGCTGGTGAGCATGTCGGCCACCGCCAGCACGCGGGCACGGCCATAGTCGGCCTGCTGCGCGGGCGGATGCGGGAAGAACTGCAGGTCGTAGGGCTGGGCGTTGACCGGCACCAGCCGGTCGCCAATGCGCGTCTCGTAGCCTGCGTCATCCAGCAGCAGGGTGGAGACCTGGATGCCGCCGACTTCGCCGCGGGTCACGGTGCCCGCGCCAACGCGCATCATCTCGTAGCCCAGCACTTCCTTGCCCTTGTCAGGGGTGACCACGTTGGTCCAGAACTGGCGGCTGTCCATGATCCGGCGACCGCGGAAATCCAGGTCGTCGGTATGGAACAGGTCGCAGCACAGGCCGCTGCGCTGCAGGTGGTGGTAGCGAACGGTCGGGCGCACCACGGTGAAGCGGTCGCCGGGGTTGGCGGCCAGTCCACGCACGTAGGCCACCTGACCCTCGGCCACGCGCAGGCGGTCTTCTTCCATCCCCACTACATGGGGCAGGTGCTCGAAGCCGTCGACCACCTGCAGGTCCTTGAGGAACGGCTCGATATCCGACAGCGCGATCGCGTTGATCGGTGCGGCATCAAGGCGCGGACCCGGCTGTACCTGGGCCCCGGTCACCCGGTCCAGGTAGGCCAGGCTGATCACGTCGCCCGGATAGATCAGGTGCGGATTCTGGATCTGCGGGTTGGCCTGCCAGATTTCCGGCCACAGCCATGGCCGGTCGAGGAACCGACCCGCGATATCCCACAATGTGTCGCCACGGACCACCACATAGGTGTCCGGATGGTCTCCGCGCACTCCTTGTGCGGCGGCGAATGTTGCGACGGTGAGCAACGCTGCGGCACAAGCCGTGCGAAGCCCTCCGGAAAGGCACTTAAAGATGCCGGCCATCTACTTGCTCCCCTTGGAGATTTCCCCTTGCAGCCAAGCCACTATGCCTACAAGGCCGGGATCCGCGCAAGTGTGGCGGGCGTTACAATGCCCCCTGAACTCCACGTTGTGATCCAGGCCCCCCTTTCCCCTCCTGCCATGTCCCTTCTGTCCATCATTGAATACCCGAATCCACGCCTGCGCGTGGTCGCCGACCCGGTGGATGCCGGCCGCATTGCCGACCCCGCGTTCCAGCGCCTGCTCGATGACATGCTCGAGACCATGTACGAGGCCCCGGGTATCGGCCTGGCCGCGACGCAGATCGACATCATGGAGCGGTTCACCGTTATCGATGTCACCGAGGAGCACGAGCAGCCGTTGGTGTTGATCAACCCGGTCATCCGCGAGCGCTCCGCGGAGCTGCGCGTCCATCAGGAGGGCTGTCTGTCGATTCCCGGCGTGTTCGCCGATGTCGCCCGCGCCGACGGCCTGGAGGTGGAAGCGCTGGGTCGGGACGGCAAGCCATTCGTGCTGCGTGCCGACGGCCTGCTGGCTACCTGCATCCAGCATGAGATCGACCATTTGGACGGCAAGCTTTTCATTGACCATCTGTCGGCGCTCAAGCGCTCGATCGCCATCCGCAAACTGGAAAAGCTGAGGAGAAGCAGCGATTAGGATCGTCTTTGCCGGAACCCCGGAATTTGCCGTCCCCTCGCTGCGCGCAGCCGCCGCAGGTGGTGAGCTGGTGGGCGTCTATACCCAGCCCGACCGGCGCTCCGGCCGTGGTCGCCAGGTGGCGTTTTCAGCAGTCAAGATCGAGGCGCTGGCGCGCGGGGTCGAGGTGTACCAGCCCGCTACGCTGCGCTCTGAAGAAGCGCAGGAGCAGCTGCGTGCGCTCAAGCCGGACCTGCTGGTGGTGGTGGCCTACGGCCTGATCCTGCCGCGTGCGGTGCTGGAAATCCCGCACTTCGGCTGCTGGAACGTGCATGCCTCGCTGCTGCCGCGGTGGCGCGGCGCTGCGCCGATCCAGCGCGCGATCGAGGCCGGCGATGCGGAGACCGGCGTGTGCCTGATGTGGATGGCCGAAGGGCTGGATACCGGCCCCGTGCTGCTGTCGCAGTCCACACCAATCGGGGCGGAGGAAACTGCCGGCGAGCTGCATGACCGGCTGGCGGCGCTTGGCGCACAGGTAGTGTCCGATGGCCTGGGATTGCTGCGCGTCGGGATCCGTCCGGTACCGCGGCCGCAGCCGGAGGAGGGCGTGACCTACGCCCACAAACTGGAAAAGGCCGAGGCCAGGCTGGACTGGTCGCAGCCGGCCACGGTGCTGGCCAACCGCGTGCGCGCGTTCCATCCCTGGCCGGTGGCCGAGGCGGAGCTGGCGGGTGAGCGGGTGAGGATCCATGCCGCGCAGGCGCTGGAGAGTGGCCACGACGCGACCCCGGGCACGGTACTGGCCGCATCGCGCGAAGGCATCGACCTGGCCTGTGGCGAAGGTGCCCTGCGCATCACCCGCCTGCAGCGTCCCGGCGGCAAGCCCATCGCTGCCGCCGATTACCTCAACGCCCGCCGCGATCTGGTGACCCCTTAAGTGCGTGCCGCGCGCCCGGAGCGGCCCTGGAATGGTGCGATGAAACGACCGGCTGGAACCGAAACCCGCGTCGCCGCGGCGCGCATCCTGGATGCGGTGCTGCATCGCGGCCGCTCCCTGCGTGTGGAACTCGCCGCCACGCTGCCCCAGCTCGCCGACCCGCGTGATCGCGCCCTGGTGGAGGCGATCTGTTTCGCCGCCCTGCGCAACCGCTCGCGCTACGACGCCGCGCTGGCGGCCTGGATGCCGCGGCCGTTGCCCGCCCGCGACCGTCCTTTAAGGGCCCTGATCCACGCGGGCTTTGCCCAGCTCGATCCGCTTGTCCTGCCGGCACATGCCGCGTTGGCTGCGACGGTGGAAGCCGTGCGCGCGCTGGGGCGCCCGCGCCAGGCCGGGCTGGTGAATGCCCTGCTGCGCCGCGCACAGCGCGAAGGCCTGCCCCCTGCCGATCCGGCCGGACTGTGGCCCGACTGGCTGCTCGCCCACCTGAAGTCGGACTGGCCGCAGGATCTGGACGCGATCCTTGCCGCCAGCGCCGAACCCGCGCCGATGTGGCTGCGGGTCAACCGCCGCCAGGGCGGACGGGATGAGTATCTGCAGCGCCTGGCCGAAGCCGGGATAGAAGCGCAGACGGCCGAGGCGCTGCCTGATGGCCTGCGCCTGCCGCGGTCGCTGCCGGTTGCCGCGCTGCCCGGTTTCATTGACGGCGCCGTGTCCGTGCAGGACGGCTCCGCCCAGCTGGTGGCCGAAGCGCTGGCACCGGCGCGCGGCGCGCGGGTGCTGGACGCCTGCTCAGCGCCCGGCGGCAAGGCTGCGCATCTGCTCGAACTTGACCCCGACCTGCGCATGCTGGCGCTGGATGTGGATCCCGCACGGCTGACCCGCGTGGAGCAGACCCTGCAGCGCCTGGGTCTTGCCGGCCAGACCGAACTGAAGGCGGCCGATGCCGCCGTCCCGGCCAGCTGGTGGGACGGCAAACCGTTCGACGCGATCCTGCTGGATGCGCCGTGCTCGGCAACCGGCATCGTGCGGCGCCAGCCCGATGTGCCCCTGCACCGGCGCGAATCCGATCTCGAAGCCCTGCAGAAAACGCAGGCCGGGCTGCTGGACGCGCTGTGGCCGCTGCTGCGCCCGGGCGGGATCCTGGTCTATGCCACGTGCTCTATCCTGCGGGCGGAAAACGCCACCCAGGTGGAGGCTTTCCTCGCCCGCACCGCCGACGCCACCGCCGAGCCGTTGGATGCCCGCTTCGGCCGCGCCGACGGGCCGGGCCGGCAGAGGCTGCCCGGTGAAGACGGGATGGACGGCTTCTTCTTCGCCCGGTTGCGACGCGGCTGACTCCCGGACCGCTGCGCGGGCCATCACGCTGTGGCAATCTCCGGGAAGCAACTATCCACCTTCACGGAAGACCGACGGTAGTCCGCCGTCCAGCCCGGTGAATTCCGCCCATGCGCATCGTCCATGTGTTGCTGACTTCCCGCTTTGCCGGCACCGAGCGTCACGTGCTGGAGCTCACCGCCGAACAGGCGGCCAACGGGCATGAGGTGACCTTGATCCTGAGACTTAAGGCTGCGCGCAAGCGCGCCAATGCCATCGCACACCGCGTGGATCCGCGCGTGCGGGTGGTGCTGGTACATGACTTCCTGGCCCGCTGGCCGGCGGTAGCGCATGCGCGGGCGAAGGTGCGTGCGCTGGCTCCGGACATTGCCCATGCCCACCTGGGCTCCGCCTCACGTGCTCTGCGCGGACTGCGCGGATTTCCCCGCGTGGCCACCCTGCACATCGATTTTGATCGCGAATGTCACGCCCACCTGGATGGGGTGGTCGCCATCGCGCCGTGGCAGCTGGAAAATCTTCCCGAACCCCTGCGTGCGCGGAGCGTACAGATCGACAACTGGGTGCAGCCCCGACATGTGGAACAGGGAGCGCGCGAACGGCTGCGGGCCTCGATGGGCGTGGCCCCCGATGACTTCCTGTTCGGCAGCGTGGGGCGGATGGAGCACTGCAAGGGCATGGACGTATTGCTGGAGGCCTTCAGCCAGGCCAACTTGCCCAAGGCGCGGCTTGCGCTGGTGGGGGGAGGAAAGCAGTGGCAAGCGCTGCGCGCCAGGGCGCCGGCATCGGTGGCCATGCCCGGTTTCGTCGAACGGCCCGAAGACTGGCTGGCCGCGTTTGATTGCTTTGTCAGCGCCGCGCGCAGCGAGCCGTTCGGCCTGGCGCTGCTGGAAGCGATGCAGGCGGGGCTGCCCGTGGTCAGTACCGCGAGCGGCGGGGCCCGGCATCTGGCTTCACGCATTGGTACGGAGCTCGTGCTGCCGGATGATGCCGCGGCCCTGGCTGCCGCGCTGGCACGGGTGCCGTTGCATCCCGGCCAGCGCCGGCAATACCGGCTTGATGACCTGCGGGTAGGGCAGAAGGCGGCCAAGCTGGAGGCGTTCTATCACGCCGCACGCCAGCGGCTGGGGCTGGCGGAGCCGGAACCCGTGGCAGTACGGGCGACGGCGTAGATCCGCCTAGGGCAGCGCTCGCCAGGCGTCGATGACCTCGGCGACGGTGATGTCTGCCACCCGGGCGCGGCCTTCCGGCTCGCCACCCAGCGTGATCACCGGGCCGGGTCCGATCGGCCGCCACAGCGACGGCGGGGCAGCGCCGAACAGCACTATCAGCGGGCAGCCCAGGGCTGCGGCGGCGTGGGCGGGACCGGTATCCACCGAGACCATGCTGTGGGCCTGCTCAAGCAGGGCGAACAGGCGTGGGATCGGCAGATCGTTGGCCAGGTTGCGGATGCGGGGATCATTCCCGGCGGCCTGGCGGATGTCTTCCAGCACCTCGTGTTCGGCCGGAGAGCCGCACAGCACCACCCGCGCCTGCGGCTGGTCCTCGAGCACCGCGGCAGCCACGGCGGCCCAATGTTCGGCCGGCCAGTGCTTGGGATGGTCGGCGGTCATGCGCTTGCCGCGCTTGTGGGTGCGCTTGTTGCCCGGCTGGAACAGAACCAGCGGGCCTTCCAGGTCATTCGCTTGCCGCCATTGCGCCAATTCGGTCCGATTGGCTTCCGGCACCACCAGCTTTGGCAGGCGGAACGGGGCCGGGTCGACTTCCCTGGTTGCGTAGCGATGCGCCGGATCGCGCATGCCGAACGCCAGCCAGCGATCCGGCCACAGCATCGGCGTGGCCAGCTCTTCAGGCGTGCGTTGGATGAGGTCGTCCGGGTGCACGCCACCGCGCTCGATCAGCCGCCGCATCTCGGGGTCCGGATCGCACAGGTACACCGGGCCGCGGCCGCGACTGCGCAGCCAGCGCACCAGTTCCCACTGGCTCGGGCACAGCAGGTAGGGGGTCTTGCGGCTGGTCACTATCTGCAGGTGGCCAAGCTCGGGCGCGTGCGCGAGTACCGGCGGGGTCCAGCCGCCGGAGCTGATCACGTCCACGCGGCTGTCGTGGCGCGCTGCCACCAGCCGCATCAGGGTGGTCAGCATCACCATGTCGCCGAGCGCGCCGCAGCGCACGATCAGGGGTGGGGCGTGGGTCGGGTTCACCATCGCAGTGGCCTCCGCGCCACTTCAGGTCCGAGTTGTTGCAGCAGGGCGTGGGCCTGGGCTTCGGGCAGGTAGCGGATCCGCAGCGGCGGCGACAGGGCGCCGGCACCGGCCGTGTCCAGCCACAGCGAGGCCATGCCCAGGCGCCGGTCCAGCGGCCCCTGGCGCAGCTGCAGCGCCTGCAGCTTGCCGATCTCGGCGAACCGCCAGTGGCGCGACCACCAGCCTTCGCGCACGGCCACCAGTTCATCGTCCAGGCAGTAGCCGGCGCGACGCGCATGCTGGCGGGCGACGAACACGCTCCATGGAATCCACGCGAGCGCCAGCAGGCCCCAGGCGCCAAACCGCCAGCACAGCGCGCCGCAGGCGGCCAGCGCGAATACGGTGCCGCCCAGCGCCAGGCGCAGCCAGGCCCGGTGGTGCAGGGGTTGCCACTGCTGCGGCGGCCACTGCAGCTGCGGCACCAGGTGGCGGACCAGGGCATCGCAACGTTCACTGGTGGCGACGGGGGCCAGTTCGTTGAGGCCGCGCTCTTCGTTGCCGCGCTGGATCACCGCGGTGTCGATGCGCAGGCTGCGGCGTCGGAACAATCGATGGGTAACGGTTTCCACCAGCGTCCAGGCCTGGATCCGCCGTCGCGGCACGCTGTTGCGCCGCCGGGTCAGCAGGCCGCGCCCGACGGTCAGCCGGCGGCCGTGTTCTTCCAGGCGGAAATCGTGGTACTGCACCAGCGCCAGCACCACCGACAGCGCCCGCAGGGCGATGAGTGCGGCCAGGCCGATCATCACCGCGCCGATGACCATGCCGGTCCATCCGGGCACAAGGCTGCCGGCATGGCCGAAGGCCTCGCGTGCCAGGCGCGCCATGGACTCGGCGGTATCGTCATCGGGCAGGAACTGCCACGCCACCGCCATCGCGCCGGCGACCACCACCATGCCGCGGTTGGAGATCAGGCCCAGGCGCACCACCTCGGCGGTGGACAGGGCCAGCAGGGTGTCTCCCTGCTGCGCCTGCTCCGCGTTTTCCGCAGTGGAAACAGCCTCGCCGCGGCGGCGGATCAGGCGTTCCAGCGCCAGGGCCTGGTCCAGCTGCAGCACCTGCATCACCGCTTCCGGCTTGTCGCCGCTGGCCGATTCCAGCCGCACTTCGGCCACCTGGAACACCCGGTGCAGCAGGGTCTGGTGCACGGCCACGTCATGGATACGGCTGAAGGGGATCTGGCGCAGGCTGCGTTCCAGCAGGCCGCTGCGCACGAACAGGCTGTCCTCGCCGATCCGGTAGCGCCAGGTGAAGTAGCGCCAGACGGCGGCGGTCACCAGCACCACGGCGGCCACGCCCGCGGCCATCAGCTGCCAGCTGTCCTCGCCGCGCCCGCCGAAGATCAGCAGGGCCAGCAGCGGGACCATGAACTGCTTGATGTTGCCCACCAGCACGAACAGCCACGAGGCCGGGTGCAGGCGCCGCTCCTCCTGGGTGGGCAGCGTGGTCGCTCCCGCGGCCGGCTCAGGCGTCGTCGTCATCGTTTTCGACCCGGCGGGCGAGGTGGTCGCGCAGGCGCTCGGCGTCGTCCGCGTCCAGTCCCGGCACGGCCACGGCGTGCTGGCGGGTGCCGGCGGTATGGACCAGCAGGGTTGACAGGCGGAAGCGCCGCTCCAGCGGGCCGCGGCGGATATCCAGATGCTGCACCCGCGAGGAGGGCACGCGGGTTTCACTGCGCCACATGCGTCCCCGGCGCAGGGCAAAGCCGTCCTCGTCCAGCAGCCACCAGGTGTAGCGGTAGCGGCGCAAACCGGTCCACGCGCCGAGTGCGATCAATGCCAGCCAAACCAACGCGGTTGTCACCACGAAAGGCGGCCGCTGCGTGGAGACCAGGATCCCGTTGGCGATGCCCAGCGCGACCAGCGTGGGCACGCCGATGCCCAGCGCCCCGGACAGCATGAATAATGGCCGCGCCCGGCGTGGCAGCGGCTGCCAGTCGCCGCCCGCGTCCGCTTCGCGCGGGCCGGGAAGGCCCAGGTCGTCCAACTCGATCATGTGCGGTCCCGCTCGTAGGGGTTGGGCTCGTTGCTGCCGGCCGGGCGCCAGCGCCAGCGCTTGTAGGTCCACTGGTACTGGGCGGGATCGCGCCGGGCGATGCGCTCGACCGCGGCGTTGAGCGCGGTGGTGGCCACCTGCGGGTCGGGATCGGCGATGGCCGCGGGCGCCGCCTCGATCCGCAGGGCGAACTCCGGTCCGGGGCCGATCCGCTCGCAATAGGCAAACAGCACCGTGGCCCCGGTGCGCGAGGCCAGCCGGCCGAGCAGGGTCATGGTCAGCGCGGCCATGCCGAAGAACGGCGCGTATTCGCCTTCCCCGGCCTTGGGCTGCTGGTCGGGGAGGATCCCGGTGACGCCGCCGGCGCGCAGCAGCTTGAGCAGGTGGCGCACGGCGGCGGGGCCATCTGCGCGGATCTGGGTCACCTGAGCACCCGCGTCGGCGCGGACCCGGCGCAGGAAGGCTTCTCCCACTTCCGCCTCGGGCGGACGGTAGAGCACCGAGATCGGGGTGCGCGATGCCAGCCACTGGTTCAGCAGCTCCCAGTTGCCGTAGTGCGGCGCGGCCACGATCAGGCCTTTGCCTGATGCCAGCGCGGCGTCGAACAGTTCCAACCCCTGGGTCTGGCGGATCAGGGCCAGGTTCCCGGCGTGGGGACGGGTCCAGAAGCGCAGTGTTTCCAGGAACTGGCGCGCGGTGGTGCGCAGGATCGCGCGGTGCCATTCGTCGCGCTCGGAGGCCAGCATCTGCGGATAGGCGATCTGCAGGTTGACCCGGGCCACATGGCTTTCGCGCGTGTCCAGACGCTGCGCCAGCGCGGCCAGGGCGTCGCCAAGCCGGTACAGCAGCGACCACGGCAGGCGCCCGAGGGCGGTGGCAAACAGGTACAGCAGGGCGGAAGCGAAACGGGCCATCGGCCAAGTCTATACAGCGGTAAGATGCTGCGCTTCCTTCCGCCCGCTCCCGCCATGCTTGCCCTGATCCAGCGCGTCACCCATGCCAGCGTCAGCGTCGACGGCCAGACCGTCGGAGCGATCGGGCCCGGGCTGTTGGCCCTGGTGGGGATTGAACCGGGCGATGGTGATCCCCAGATAGAGCGCATGACCACCCGGTTGCTGGGCTACCGGGTGTTCGCTGACGAAGCCGGGCGGATGAACCGCTCGCTGGCCGATACCGGTGGCGGATTGCTGCTGGTGAGCCAGTTCACCCTGGCGGCCGATACCCGTTCGGGCATGCGTCCGGGCTTCAGCACAGCCGCTCCACCCGAAGAAGCTGAACGTATTTTCGACCGTCTGGTAGCCTGCAGCCGGGAAAAACACCCCCTAGGGGTGGAAATCGGCCGCTTCGGGTCCCATATGGTGGTAAGCCTGGCCAACGACGGCCCGGTAACGTTCCTGCTTCGCGCCTGAACAAGGCGGACAATCGCCCCGTACGCCGCCCGGATTCCGCAGGAAACCGACGTGGCTGGTATAATTACGGGTTCCGTTTTTTTCCATTCTCAATATTGGTAGCACTCCCCTATGGCCATCGACCGTCAGGCGCCACAGTCCGACATTAAAAAGCTCATCAGCAAAGGTCTGGAGCAGGGCTACCTGACCTACGCCGAGGTCAACGACCACCTGCCCGACGATCTGGTTGATCCGGAGCAGCTGGAAGACATCATCGGCATGATCAACGGCATGGGGATCGAGGTCCACGAGACCGCTCCCGATGCCGAGACGCTGCTGCTTGCCGGCGAATCCGGTGGCAACCGCGATGTCGACGACACCGCCGCCGAAGAAGCTGCTGCCACTCTAACCGCGCTGGACGCCGAAGGCGGCCGCACCACCGACCCCGTGCGCATGTACATGCGTGAGATGGGCACGGTGGAGCTGCTGACCCGCGAGGGCGAGATCGAGATCGCCAAGCGCATCGAGGAAGGCCTGAACGAGATGCTGGCCTCGCTGGGCACCTTCCCATCGACGGTCCAGCAGCTGCTGGAAGACTACGAGCTGCACACGGAAGGCAAGAAGCGCCTGCCCGAAATCATTGCCGGCTTCAACGACTACGTGCTCGAGGAACTGGCTGCCGAGGCCGAGGCGGCCGCCGAGGAAGAGGCGGAAGAAGCGGGCGTGGTCGAGGACGCCACCGCGGAAGGTGACGACGACGCGGAGGTCGAGGCCGAGGACGAGGAGGAGGAGAAGGAAGCCGCTCCCACCGGGCCCGATCCCGAAGAGATCGCGCGCTGCATCGGTGAGCTGGCGGATTTCTACGCCAAGTTCGAGCGTGCCCACGCCAAGCACGGTTCCGAGCACGCGTCGGTGATCAAGCTGCGTGAGGAAATGGCCGCGGCGTTCGTGATCTTCAAGCTGCCGCTGCCGTTCGTCGACGTGCTGGTCAAACGCCTGCGCGAGGCCGCCAACGGCGTGCGCAGCCATGAGCGCCAGGTGCTGCACCTGACCACCCGCGTGGCAAAGATGCCGCGCCGTGACTTCCTGCGCGTGTGGGACGGCAACCAGACCAACCTGGACTGGGTGGACGAGATGCTCAAGCGCAAGCAGAAGTGGGCATCCGGACTGCGCGAGGTGAGGGATCAGGTCATCGCCGAGCAGGAGTCGATGATCGCGCTCGAGAAGGAAATACGCGTCACCCTGCCGGAGCTGAAGGAAATCAACCGCACCATGGCCTATGGCGAGGCCAAGGCCAGCAAGGCGAAGAAGGAGATGGTGGAGGCCAACCTGCGCCTGGTCATCTCGATCGCCAAGAAATACACCAACCGCGGGCTGCAGTTCCTGGACCTGATCCAGGAGGGCAACATCGGCCTGATGAAGGCGGTGGACAAGTTCGAGTACCGCCGCGGCTTCAAGTTCTCGACCTATGCCACGTGGTGGATCCGCCAGGCGATCACCCGTTCGATCGCCGACCAGGCGCGCACCATCCGTATCCCGGTGCACATGATCGAGACCATAAACAAACTGAACCGCATTTCCCGCCAGATGCTCCAGCAGTACGGCCGCGAGGCCACGCCGGAGGAGCTGGCCAAGGAAATGGAGATGCCCGAGGACAAGGTTCGCAAGGTGATGAAGATCGCCAAGGAACCGATTTCCATGGAGACCCCGATCGGCGACGACGAGGACTCGCACCTGGGCGATTTCATCGAGGACACCAACGTGGAGTCGCCGATGGACAACACCACCAACATCAACCTGTCCGAGACCGTGCATGAGGTGCTGGCCGGGCTGACGCCGCGTGAAGCCAAGGTGCTGCGCATGCGCTTCGGCATCGACATGAACACCGACCACACGCTGGAAGAGGTCGGCAAGCAGTTCGATGTCACCCGCGAGCGCATCCGCCAGATCGAGGCCAAGGCGCTGCGCAAGCTGCGTCACCCGAGCCGCTCGGAGCAGCTGCGGAGCTTCCTGGATATCGACTGACGCCAGGTGCCACTGCAATACTTTTTGGAAGCCCGCCTTGTGCGGGCTTCTTTTTTGTTCGCCCCCGGGAAGTTCGATGGAAGCCCTGCTTCTTCGTGTTGCCTCGCGGTGATCTGACGGACCCCGCCGCGGCCGGCAGGCCTTTTCGGTCCATGTCCCCCGGCATCCGCCTGCGGCGGATGCCTCCTCCTTTACTTCCCCGAAAAGGCCTGCCGGCCACGGCGGGGCTCGGCTTGCGGACAGGGAGCTTCCCGGCGGCACGGCTCACCCCACCGCGCTCTGCACATCCCGCCCATGGACTTCCTGCAATGCTCTGGCCGCTACCAGGGCAGGAGGTCGACATGGCGGAACGGGTGGACGTGGCAATCATCGGCGGCGGGCCAGCGGGACTGACCGCGGCCACGTACCTGCGCCGGTTCCTGCGCAGCGTGGTGGTGCTGGACGCCGGCGACAGCCGCGCCCGCTACATTCCCGAGAGCCACAATTGCCCGGGTTTCCCGCAGGGAGTGGCCGGCACCGAGCTGCTGCAGCGCATGCGCGAGCAGGCGGAAGGAGTGGGTGCGAAGATCGTGCGGGCGCGGGCGGATGGCCTGCAGCGGACGGAAGGCGGATACACCGTGCTGGCCGGCGATGAAGGCTGGCAGGCGAAGAAGGTGATCCTTGCCACGGGACTGGCCGATCGCCTGCCCGCGGGCGATTGGGCGGAAGAGGCGATTGCCAGCGGCGCCCTGCGTCTGTGCGCCGTTTGCGACGCCTACGAGGCCCGCGACTCCCGTATTGGGATATACGGCCCGGCCAGGACGCTGCCCGGCCATGCCCGCTTCCTGCGCGGGTACGCGCGACGGGTGGTGTTGCTGCCGGAGGACGGCGAACTGGATCCGAAATCCGCCGCAGAAATGCAGGAGCTTGGCGTGGAGGTGTTCGCGCCCGGAGGCAGGCTGGCCTACGACGGCAGCCGCTGCATCTGGCACGCCGCGGACGGCACCGCGACAGCCTTCGACACCGTCTATCCCTATCTCGGCTATGAGGGCCGCAACGCGCTGGTCGCGGACTGGGGCCTGCAGGCCGGTGAGGAAGGCGAGCTCCAGGTGGACAGCCACCAGCAGACCAGCCGCCCCGGTCTCTATGCCATTGGCGATGTGGTCAGTGGCCTCAACCAGATTGCCGTGGCCGTGGGCCAGGCGGCGGTGGCTGCAACCCATGCCCACAACGCGCTGCCGTTCGTGCCGCGTAGCGGACGTGATTGACACACAAATTTCCTTCGTAGGTCAGTCCGATAACGCCAAGGACGGAAAGTGTTCCTCAGCGTGGCAGTTCGCACACAGCAAGATGCACTTGGTCAGTTCGGCGCGAATATCGGCTTCGCTTCGATTGGAGTGCGCGCGTAGATCCAAATTGAAACTCTTGGTGTGGGGGTCGAGGTGGTGCCAGGTGAGTGCAGCGATGTTCCTGCGATATCCACACCGAGTGCAGCTGCCGCCCGCCTCCGTGATCATCTGCAATTTTCTCTTGAAACCGCGCGCCTGCTGACTGGCATAGTTCTGGTGTCGAATATTCGTATCGGCGTTCTTGCACCTCCGCGAACAGAATCGCCGCTGACGCCCGCCAAGGGGACTTTTACAGGTAACGCATGCCTTGCTGGATTCCATCAAATGATCATAATCTGAATTGCGAGTGCGGATGTATGGGTAGAATTGGACGACAACGGGCCTATAGCTCAATGGTTAGAGCAGAGGACTCATCGGAAGGTGACCCCGGTACCGTAAGGGCCGGTGGAAAAACGGGATGAATTCAGGGGAACCTCAGCGGCGGCAGCGATGCCGGACGGTGGCAACCCTGAGCCAAGCCGGTGGTACACCGCCGGAAGGTGCAGAGACTACCTGAGGGCTTGAGTGCCCTTGATAACAGGCTGGAGCGTCCCGCACCCCACCAGCGACGGCTGAGGGTGATGAGATAGTCCGCGCCGGGCGGAAACGCCCGGGAAAGCGAATCCTTTGGTTCCAGGTTCGAATCCTGGTGGGCCCACCAATTAACAGTCCAATGACATCTCGATAAGTGCAGAAAACCCCGCAACGGCCGGGGTTTTTTCTTGTCTGTAGTCCGGTAGCGTCCGGGGGCATCGTTTGCAATCCGGGGGCATATGGGGGCATGGCTGGGGCAAATCGCCCCGATGCCCCCAGAGAGGATGCCCCCATGCGCTTGACTGACGTAGCAATCCGCAAGGCAAGGCCTGCTGCCAGGCCGCAGCGCTTGTTTGACGGATCTGGAAGTCGCCCCGTCAGGCGGCAAGCTATGGCGATGGAAATACCGCTATGAAGGCAAGGAAAAGCGGCTGGCGCTGGGGGCGTATCCGGAAGTCGAGTTGGCCGAAGCCCGCGAGCGCCACGCGGAAGCCCGCAAGCTGCTGGCGATACGGGCAAAGAGGCTTTTCGTCGGTTCCAGGGAACCCCGCCAGTCGAAGCGGCGCTGAAATTTGCCCCGCTGGTGTTTGTGCGACCGGGGGAACTGCGGACGGCGCGCTGGGCTGATATCGACCTGGACGCGGGGGAATGGCGCTTTGCTGCGAGCAAGACCGGGCAGGCGCACATTGTCCCGCTTGCATCGCAGGCGGTGGCAATCCTGCGCGACCTGCAACCGTTGACCGGGCGGGGGGAATACGTTTTCCCAAGCGTCAGGGGCAAGGGTCGCCCCATGTCCGAAAACACCATTAACGCGGCGCTTCGGCGGATGGGCTTTGACTCCGACACCATGACCGGGCACGGCTTCCGCGCGATGGCCCGGACGGTTACGCAAAAAGCCGCGGCGCCCGTCCAGGCTGCCGCGGCTTGGCAACTGCTGAATTGCTCAGCTGTCTTCTGTCGGCACGGAGGCTTCGGTGGTGATGCGCAGTTGCACTTCATCGCTGACGTGCGGCGCAAACAGGCCAAGGTCGAAGTCGGTGCGCCTGATGGTCGCCACCGCATCAAATCCGGCGGTGGGCTGGTTGTTCATCGGGTTCTCGCCGATGGTGTTGATGCTGGCGTCGAGCACCACGGAACGTGTGATGCCCTTGATGGTCAAATCGCCGGTGATCGCCAGCTTGCCGTCACCGGCAGAGCGCACAGAGGTGCTTTTGAAGGTGGCCTGCGGGTAGTTGTCCGCGTCGAAGAAGTCGGCGCTGCGCAGGTGCTCATCAAAAGCCGCCACGTGGGAAGAGAGGCCGGCGAGGGGAAGGACAACCTCGACGCGGGAGGCGGCGACATTGTCCGGGTCATAGGTGATCGTGCCGTCCACTTGGCCGAAGTGGGCGATTGGGTTGGAGAATCCGAAGTGGTTCCACTGGGCCACCACGTCGGTGTGGGTCGGGTCGATCTTGTAGGTCACCGGAGTGGCGACTGCATAGACCGAGGAGAGGAGAAGGGCGGCGGCGAGGATGCCGCAGGAAATACGCTGGTTCATGGGTGCTCCGGGGGGCTGTGTGATTGAGGGCGTCAGCCGGACGGTCCGGCTGCTGGCCACACACCCAATGATATTGTCCCGGTTTTGCCTGAAAAGGCCTCAGTTTGAACATCACTGTCTACATTTTGGCGACAGTTGTCGTACCTGATTGCGCTCCATCGGGAAAGACCTTAGCCCTGATTGGATCCATATTGGAAACAATGATGTTGGTGTAATGCGGTTTATCTCCGTGCTGTCGGCAATGACAATGGTTCCGTCGCGGTTCGCCGCATTCATTTGAACGGAGGCCTCATGTCATTGCGAAATTCGGAACACCGCTGGGGATTTGTCAGCCAGCTGATGCACTGGGGCATCCTGGTGCTGCTGGTTTGGCTGGCTTGGCTGGGCCTGACCATGGTGGACATGGAGCCGAGCCCGGCAATGATTGAAGCCTATGCGCTGCACAAGTCGCTGGGGCTCACCCTGCTCGTACTGGTGGCGACGCGCCTGGCTTGGCGATTGTTCGCCGGGAGCCCCAAGGTCTTGTCGGGGACACCGGTTTGGCAGGCGCGTGTCGCCGACGTGACCCACATCGCGCTGTACGTGCTGATGTTCGCCATACCGCTGAGCGGCTGGCTCTTCAACTCGGCCTCCGGCTATCCGCTGCAGTGGTTCAAGCTGTTCAACCTGCCGGCCATTGCAGGCCGCGACATGGAACTGGCCGAGCTGGCCAAGCAGGTGCACGTGGCCGGTTTCTGGCTGCTCCTGCTGCTGGTTGCTGCCCACGCCGGCGCCGCCCTGTATCACCACTTCATCCAGCGAGACGACACCCTGCGGCGGATGCTGCCGCGGTCGGTGCGCGCGCCTGGAACTACCCAACACACCCTGGAGAACTGACATGACCTTCAATATCCGCACCTGGATCCTGCCCCTCTCGATGGCCGCCGCAATGGCCGCCGCCCCGTCCGTCTCGGCCGCTGACTACGTCCAGGCGGGCGGCGCGCTCACCTTCGCCAGCGAGTACCAGGGCGAGACCTTCGTCGGCAGCTTTCCCGGCTTCCGCACCACCATGAGTTTCGATCCGGCCCGCCCACAGGACGCCAGGCTTGACGTGACCATCCCGCTGGCCGGTGCCAGCACCGACAACGCCGATCGCGACAGCACGCTGCAGGGCAGCGCGTTCTTCAACGTGGCCCGGTTTGCCCAGGCGCGCTACACGGCCGAAGGCTTCAGCCACCTGGGTGGTGACAACTACAGCGCCGACGGCGTGCTGGAGCTGCGCGGAGTGAAGAAGCCGGTGACGCTCGAATTCACCCTGACTTCCGGTGACAGGCCCGCGCTTGCCGGCCGGGCCAGGATCAGCCGCCTGGCCTTCGATGTCGGCGGCGGCACCTGGGCCGACCTGTCGATCATCCCGGACGAGGTGGCCGTGTCCACCCGGGTGAGGTTCGCCCCGGCGCCGTAAGCGCAGGAGCAGGCAAGGCGTGGCCCGCTGGAATCCCTGTCAGGACATGGGTTCCGGGGCCGCGCCGAACTTTGCCGGTAGCGGAATGAACTCCTCATGGTCCATGTCGGGCAGCTTCATCCGCCCGGCGGCCCAGTCGGCCCGAGCCTGCTCGATCCGCTCCTTCGACGAGGACACAAAGTTCCAGTCGATGTAGCGTGGGCCCACCGGCTCGCCGCCCAGGGCCATCACCACCGCGTCGCTCAGTGCGGTGATGTCGGCAGTCTTGCCGGGCGCCAGCACTGCCATGCTGCCCACCTCCACGCGCTGGCCAGACACTTCGACCTCGCCTCTGGCCACGTAGACCGCGCGCTCGGCGTATTCCGGCGGCAACGAAGTCCGCGTGCCGGCCCGCAGCTGCCAGTGCACGTAGAACTGCGGCGAGTCGACCTTCACCGGCGACTCCACGCCGGCCAGGCGCCCGGCGATCAGGCGACCGACGACGCCATCGCCGTTGAATACCGGCAGCGCATCGCTGGCGTAGTGCCAGAAGCCAGGATCCATCTCTTCGCGCTCATTGGGCAGCGCTACCCAGGCCTGGATGCCGTCCATCGGGCCGCCGTTCGCGCGCAGCTCTTCAAACCGCTCGGAGTGGGTGATGCCGCTGCCCGCGGTCATCCAGTTGACCTCGCCCGGCCGGATCGGCTGCTCGGAGCCGACGCTGTCACGATGCATGATCTCGCCATCGAACAGGTAGGTGATCGTTGACAGGCCGATATGCGGATGCGGGCGCACATCGGCTTCACGCGGCAGGCCCCGCTCGATCTCCTTGGGACCCATGCGATCGAAGAAAATGTAAGGCCCGATCATGCGGCGTTTGGCGAATGGCAGCACGCGGCCGACTTCGAAGGCGCCCAGGTCGCGGCGGCGCTGCTGGATGATGAGTTCAATCATGGTGAAGCCTCCTGTCAGGGTGGGCGAATCGCAAAGGGCGACTATCGCACCAACGGAATGTCGCTGTGGTTACGTGATGCCGGGTTGACGCTGGCGGGTCTCCATTGGCAGGCCGTGCAAGCGCCAGGCTTCCAGCCCACCCGCCAGCGGTCGTACGCGGCCAAAGCCGAGCTGCTTGAGCTGGCTGGCCACGCGTGCGGCTGAAGCTTCGTTCGGGCAGTCGCAATAGACCACCACTTCGCCGCTGACGCTGGACACCAGGTCGGCCACCCGGGTCGCGTGGACCGCGCCTGGAATCCATCCGGTTTCGGCACGTTCGGCGTCGGTGCGGACGTCCACGACGAGCGGTTTTTCGGGATGCTCCATCAGCGCGTGCAGGTCGGACACGGAGATGCGCTCCATGCGCAGCTCGCGCAGGAACAGGTGGCGCTTCCAGACCTTGCGCAGGACGAACACCAGCAATGCCACCAGCACCAGGCCAATCCCGACGCGTCCCAGAGACTCCAGGGTCAGCAGTGCTTCGTTGACCGCGTCGTGGAACACCACGCCCATCGCGATCGCGACACCCGCCCAGAGCATCGCCCCGGTGCCGTCATAGATCGCAAAGCGGCCCAGCGGCGTGCGCTGGTGGCCGGCCAGCGTGGTGCCGACCGCGGCGAAGCCGGGGATGAACTTGGCCAGTATCAGCGAGGGCGGACCCCACTTCGCGTAGATCGCGCGGGTGCTGGATACGCAGCTGTCGGGAGAGAGCGAGACGCGGCAGATCAGGCGCAGCATGCGGGCGCCGTGTCGGCGCCCGGCGAGGTACCACAGCATGTCGGCCAGCAGCGCCGCCGCGGTGGCCGCTAGCAGAATGGGCCACACGGGTTCCAGGCGCTCCGCGGCCTGCGCGCTGGCGACCACGAGCGGCGGCCACGCGGGAATCGGGATCCCGCCCTGGTCGAGCAGCACGACGATGAAGACGAGCCACAGACCGTAGGTCGAAAGCAGTTCGTTCAGTACCTCCATCGTCGGGCTCCCGCCACCTGCGTCAATTCCGCGGGCGTATCACGCGCCGCGCGGCAGAACCGTCAGCACCCGCGCCACGAATTCGTGGAATTCCTTGAGATAGCCGCGCAGGAACTCGGCGGTCGATGCGTCGGCGACCTCGCCGGCGTCGTTGAGCACGCCATCCTTGAACTGGATGTAGGCCTCCGGTGAGTTCATCTGCGGCGAGTTGAGGAAGCCGAGGATGCTGCGCAGGTGCTGCTGGCCCACCGCCGTGCCGATCGCGCCGGGCGAGGTGCCGATCACGCCGGAGGGGATGTTGGCGAAGGAGTTGGTGCCCCAGGGGCGGCTGGCCCAGTCGATAGCATTCTTGAGCCCGCCGGGAATCGAACGGTTGTACTCCGGGGTCACGATCAGGATCGCATCGGAGCCTTCGATGGCTTTCTTGAACTTGCTTCCGACCTCCGGGTAATCGGCGTCGTAGTCATAGCTGTACAGCGGCAGGTCCTTGAAGGAAATCTCGTGGAACTGGAGCTGCTGCGGCGCAAGCTTGAACAGCGCCTGGGCGAGCTTGCGGTTGATCGATTCCTTCGCGAGGCTTCCAATCAGGTAGCCCACTTTGTATGTTTTCATTATCGTCCCCCTGGGTTGCAAGGCGACCACTATGGTCGCTGTTGCAGGTTATGGCCTCGGTCACGGTCATCACGGACTCGATGTGGGCGGCAGGCGGTCAGGCCGCGGTATCGACCAGCACGAGCTCGGCATCCTCAATCGCAGTCACGCGGATGCTTTCCACCTCGCTGATGGCGGCGCCATCGCGGGCGTCAAGGACCACGCCGTCGACTTCGACCTTGCCCTTGGCCGGCACAAGGTAGCCGTAGCGACCGCTGCCTGCGAAGCGATATTCGGTGGTTTCACCGGCCTTGAGCGTGGCGCCAAGGACCCGTGCGTCGGTGCGGATCGGCAGTGCATCGTCGTCGCCTTCGATGCCGCTGGCCAGGGTGATGAAGCGTCCCGAGCGCGCGCCCTTGGGGAAGGGCTTGGCGCCCCAGGAGGGAGGGCGCCCCTGCTGGTTCGGGATGATCCAGATCTGGAAGATTCGTGTGGTACCCGGTTCGTGGTTGTACTCGGAGTGGCGGACACCGCTGCCCGCGCTCATCACCTGGACGTCACCGGCTTCGGTGCGTCCCTTGTTGCCCAGGTTGTCCTCATGGGTGATCGCACCTTCGCGGACGTAGGTGATGATTTCCATGTCGGCGTGTGCGTGCGGCGGGAAGCCCGTGCCTGCCTGGATGGTGTCGTCGTTCCAGACGCGCAGTGCGCCCCAATGGACGCGCTTTGGGTCGTGGTACTCGGCGAAGGAAAAGTGGTGCTTGGCGTCAAGCCAACCGTGGTTGGCTCCGCCGAGGCTGTTGAAGGGGCGACGTTCAATCATGATGTTCTCCTGCGTGGAGTGGATTCGATGATTGCAGTCTATGTCGCGAGAAGTGTGCCAAAAACCGGGCAAGTGCCGATTCATTGTTTCTGAAATCGATACAATCACTTTCCGCTGTGCATCGCGGTGACTCGTCGCAATGCGCTGCAACGACACCGGAGCGTGAATGGCTCAACCGGGGAGTGCCGGCAGTGATTTTCAATGGGCGGGTCGCCGTCTCCGGCGCCCAGTCGCAGGACGTCTTCGAGAACGCCATCCGCCGCGCTTTGGACGAGACTACTATCGCAGTCGGCTCGGTTGGGCTTGAGCCGACTGGACTACCGAGCAGCGAACCAGACTTGACGCGCTTGGCCGAGCGGATCGAGCAAGAGGAGTTCGACCTGATCGCGGTTGGCCGTCGTCTGTTGGCTGATGCTGCCTGGGTATCGCGCCTGGCCCGGAATCCTGCTTCAGTGGTCGCTACGTCACCGGTGATGGATGAAAGCCCGGCTGCCTGTGTATCCAGGTAGCCGGGTCCACGGTCATCGTGCGCCTGCCGGCGCGTGTCTACTCAGCTCTCGCCCATGCCCGCCGCCGGCTCGGGAGCACTCCCGGATCTCACCTTCTGCTCGATGCGTGCCCCCACGCCAGGGTCGACGCTCTTCCAGTACTCGAAGGCGCGCTCCAGGACCGGACTGCGCACGCCGCCCAGCAGGGCACCGGCCACCGTCTCCACCAGGCCATCTCGATCGGCGTCGCTGAATACCTCGCGCACCAGGGTGCCGGGCTGGATGAAGTCGTCGTCATCCGAACGCAGGGTGTAGGCGTTGCGCACCATCTGGCCGTCGCACTCCCAGCCGTCCTCCACCGGCCCGGTCTCGTCGGCCCAAGTGCGGCCGCCGCTGTTGGGGGCGTACACCGGTGCCGCGCCGCTGTGGTGATAGGTCATGTGGCCATCAAACATGTAGGTGTTGACCGGCACCTTGGGCTGGTTGACCGGCAGCTGGTGGAAGTTGGTGCCGATCCGGCGGCGCTGGGCGTCGTTGTAGGCGAACGCGCGGCCGAGCAGCATCTTGTCCGGCGACAGCCCAATCCCCGGCACCGTGTTGCCTGGCGAGAACGCCGCCTGCTCGATCTGGGCGAAGAAGTTCTCCGGGTTGCGGTTGAGGGTCATGGTGCCCACGGGGATCAGCGGGTAGTCGGCGTGCGGCCAGACCTTGGTCAGGTCGAAGGGGTTGAAGCGGTAGGTCTTGGCGTCCTCATACGGCATCACCTGCACCGAGAGCACCCACTGCGGGTGATCGCCGCGCGCGATGGCGTCGAACAGGTCGCGGCGGTGGAAGTCAGCGTCGCTGCCGGCCATATCCATGGCCTCGGCGTTGGAGAAGAACGCCATGCCCTGCTGGGTGTGGAAGTGGTACTTGACCCAGAATCGCTCGCCGGCTGCGTTGATCCACATGAAGGTATGCGAGCCATAGCCGTTCATGTTCCGCCAGCTGCGCGGCAGGCCGCGCGGGCCCATCAGGTAGGTCACCTGGTGGGCTGTCTCCGGGTTGGAGCTCCAGAAATCCCACTGCATGTGGTTGTCGCGCAGGCCCGAGTCCGGCAGGCGCTTCTGGCTGCGGATGAAGTGCGGGAACTTCATCGAATCGCGCACGAAGAAGATCGGGGTGTTGTTGCCCACCAGGTCGTAGTTGCCTTCGTCGGTGTAGAACTTCATGGAGAAACCGCGTACGTCGCGCCAGGTGTCGGGGCTGCCCGACTCCCCGGCCACGGTGGAGAAGCGGATCAGCATGTCGGTCTTCGCGCCCGGCTGGAACAGCGCCGCCTTGGTGTATTTCGAGACGTCTTCGGTGGTCTCGAACACGCCGAACGCACCGCCGCCCTTGGCGTGCGGCTGGCGCTCGGGCACCTTCTCGCGGTTGAAGTGCGCCATCTGCTCGAGGAAGTGCACGTCGTGCAGGACGACCGGACCGTCGGGCCCGATGGTGAGCGAATTGCGGTCGCTGGGCGCGGGCGCGCCGGTGCTCATGGTCGAACCGGTCACGTGCTTGTCGTCTTGTTTTGCCATGGGAAGCCTCCTTCTCGGCAGTAGCCAGGGAGATGATGCTCCCCGGCACGTTGCAGGGACGTTATAAACAAAAAGGCCCGGGATGCCCGGGCCTTGGTGGATGGATCAACCAGCGGTGTCGACGAGTACGATTTCGGCGTCCTCGACCGCGGTCACGCGGATCGTTTCCTGCCCGCTGATGGCTGCGCCGTCGCGGGCGTTGAGCGCGACGCCGTCGACCTCGACCTTGCCCTTCGCCGGGACCAGGTAGCCGAACCGGCCGGGTCCTGCGAACCGGTACTCGGTGCTCTCGCCCGCCTTCAGCGTGGCGCCAAGCACCCGTGCGTCGGTGCGGATCGGCAGTGCGTCGTCGTCGCCTTCGATGCCGCTGGCCAGGGTGATGAAGCGTCCCGAGCGCGCGCCCTTGGGAAAGGGCTTTGCGCCCCAGGAGGGAGGGCGCCCCTGCTGGTTCGGGATGATCCAGATCTGGAAGATCCGTGTGGTACCCGGTTCGTGGTTGTACTCGGAGTGGCGGACACCGCTGCCCGCGCTCATGACCTGGACGTCACCGGCTTCGGTGCGTCCCTTGTTGCCCAGGTTGTCCTCGTGGGTGATGGCGCCTTCGCGGACGTAGGTGATGATTTCCATGTCGGCGTGTGCGTGCGGCGGGAAGCCGGTTCCCGCCTGGATGGTGTCGTCGTTCCAGACCCGCAGGGCACCCCAGTGGACGCGAGCGGGGTCGTGGTATCCGGCGAAAGAGAAGTGGTGCTTGGCATCGAGCCAGCCATGGTTGGCTCCGCCGAGGCTTTCAAAAGGGCGACGTTCGATCATGTTGTTTCTCCTGGGTAGTGAATTCGTTGAACCCAGTCTAGGGGCAGGGAAACGGGACAAATACGGGGTAATCGTCACTTCATTGTTTCCAAATACAGGTCAATTGCTTTGGGATCCGTAGCAGCACCTGTCACCCGTGCCGGATCTCCCGGCTTATCTACAAGTCCCCCGCGGCAGCGGCATCCCACGTTTTCATGGCGAGGCCGATCATGTTGTCGAGTTCGGGCAACGTAGCACCGTCACGGGCCTGGATCGAGATTCCATTGAGAATGGTGACGATGAACAGCGTTAGCGGTTCGGCGTCGATGTCACGTGACAACTCTCTAAGTTCGACCGCCCTGAGTACGCAGCTGCGGACCAACCTTTCTGTGTCCGCTCGCTCTTCCGCCAGGAGCTGACGAACGTGCGCATTGGCTGGTGAGCAGTTCAGTGCTGAAAGCACCACCATGCAACCCTGCGGATGCTCTTCGGTGCCCTGGATCCTGGCCGCACCGCGGAGCGAACGTGCAATAGCCTCGCGTGACGATATCGAAGCATCCGTCAGGTGGGTGCGAACAGCGCTGCCGTCGGTCAGCAGATACAGCTCGATCGCTTCCCGATAAAGGGCTTCCTTTGATCCGAATGCAGCATAGAAACTGGCTGCCGACAGACCGCCCATGGCTGAGCGCAGCTGCGCCAGCGAGGTTGACTCGTATCCATGGCGCCAGAACGCGTGCATGGCCTTCTCCAGCGCTTGCTGACGGTCAAAGGTGCGGGGTCGGCCGAGCGTGGCCATGTTGATTCTCCGTAGTGGAACGAATTCGGTACTGATCGTTCCATAATTCTACACCCGAGGTAACCCGGCACTCTGTACTGTTGTGGAACAGTCGATCCACAATTGCCGAGGCAGCATCCATGACCACTCTTTTTGACCCTTTCAACCTGTCGGGCCTTGAACTGCGCAATCGCGTCGTCATGGCGCCGATGACCCGCTCCCGCGCCGCCGACACCGTGCCCGACGCGGCGACGGCGACCTACTACCAACAACGCGCCACGGCCGGGCTGATCATCACCGAGGGCTCGCAAATCTCCGACGAAGGGCGCGGCTACCTGTTCACGCCCGGCATGCACACCCCGGCGCAGGGCGAGGGCTGGAAGGCCGTGACCGACGCGGTCCATGCCCGGGACGGCGTGATTTTCACCCAGATCTGGCACGTGGGGCGGGTTTCGCACGTGTCGGTGCAGACCGGAGGCCGCGCGCCGGTCAGTTCCGTTGCCAAGGTCGCAGAAGGCACCACGGCCTTTGCCTATGACGAGCAAGGCCAACCTGGACCGGTGCAGGCCAGCATGCCACGCGCGCTCGAGACCGCGGAGATCCCACGGATTACCCAGGACTTCGTTGCCGCCGCCCACAACGCCGTGGCGGCCGGCTTCGACGGCGTCGAAGTGCATGGCGCCAATGGCTACCTGTTGGAGCAGTTCATCAACGCAGGGCTTAACACGCGTGACGATCATTATGGCGGCGCGACCATCGAGGATCGCCTTCGCTTCACCCTGGAGACCGTGGACGCCGTCACGGCGGCGATCGGCCCGGGTCGCGTCGGCATCCGTCTGTCCCCGTTCAACCGCATCTTCGACATGCCCGCATTCGACGGCGAGGCCGATACGTGGCTGGAACTGGCGCGGCAGCTCGCATCGCGGAAGTTAGCTTACGTGCATGTCAGCAATCGCGATGTGCTGGTTGCGACCGATGAGGGGAGGCGTTTCCTGGAAGCGTTCCGCCAAGCCTATGACGGCACCCTGATTATTGCAGGCGGCTACACTCGCGAAACCGCCGAGGCCGATGTCTCAGCAGGGCTGACGGATCTGGCGGCCTTCGGACGACCGTTCATCTCCAATCCGGACCTGGTGGCACGCCTGCAGAACGGGTGGCGCCTGGCGGAGCCCGATCGCAACACCTTCTATGGCGGAACCACGGCTGGATACACGGACTACCCGGAGTTCGTTGGGGAAGAAGTGTTGCCGGCTTCCTGAGCAAGCCGCCGGACGTCGACTCCGTTTCCGGCATTTCCTGTGTCTGATGCGCCATTGCACTGCCGCCGTTTGAACACGCGGTGGGCAGTGTCCAGCGTTCGATGCGACGCCCTCTGGCGTCATTCCAAACCGCTAGCCCCTGATCCGAGGACGCTTTTCGCGACCTCTGGACGGTTGGGGGACGACTTCCTGTATCGAGGGACCATCACAATGCAGCGCAACCCGGACGGCGTGGCCGCAGCTACTGCGACTTCTCCGGACCTTGGTGGGGGAGGCTCCCCCATTGCCCGAACAGAAGAATGGCGTTTGGTGAAGCAGCCCACATGGGTGCTGATTCTGCTGTTCGCCATCACGTTCAATTTCATAACCGCAGAGCTGCTGCCCATGGGCGTGCTCCAGGTGATGGCCAGTGATCTTGGGCAAACCGAAGCACGCATCGGCTTTCTGGTCTCGATCTTCGCGTTCGCAGTCGTTGTGACCTCTGCACCGCTGGCCGGCATCATGGCAAGACTGCCGCGGCGACCGCTGCTGGTTTCGATCCTGACAGTTCTGTCATTGGGCAACATCGCTGTTTCGCTCAGCGACAGCTACGCGCTGGATATTGTCATCCGCTTCGTCACGGGCATCATGCACGGCATTTTCTGGGGCATGATCGGCTCACTGGCCACCCGAATGGTTCCAGTGATGCAGCGCGGACGCGCGCTGTCGGCGATCTTCGCCGGAAACGTCGCTGCCATGAGCCTCGGTATCCCGTTGAGCGCAGCGGCTGGGCTGCTGATCGGCTGGCGACCGTCATTCGCCTTGGTCGGCGCGGTGGGCTTGATCCTGGCGCTGCTGGCCTGGAGGACTTTGCCGCCTTTGCCAGGTGCCGCCACATCGCCCCACCTGTCCTTGCGCAAGGTGCTTCGCACGCCTGGCGTCATCGCCATTTCCCTGGCGACACTGTTGATCTTCACTGCCCACTTCGCGTTGTACACCTACGTCACGTCTTCGTTACGCCAGGCTGGCGTCCCAGTCGGCGCCATTGCCCCCGTCCTGTTTTCCTTCGGAATCGTTGGGATTGCCGGCGTCTGGGTGATGAGCAGGCTTGTTGACAGTCGTCCTCGCCTGGCTGCCCTGATCACGCTCTGGTTGTTCTTGTCCACCATGGTCGTGCTGGTCTTCACAGCGCGCCATGAGATACCGCTGCTGGCTATCGCCGCCACGGTGCTGTGGGGGTTGGCATGGTCGGCAGTTCCGATGCTGTTCCAGGCCGCCATGCTGCGCGCCGCTCCCAACGCACCGGACATCGCTTCCACGGTCCTGTTCACTGCCGTCAACCTGGCGATCGCCTCCGGGTCTTTCATCGGCGGCAAGACGCTGGACTGGCTGGACGTGAGTTGGCTTCCGGCGCTGGCTTTGCTGCTGGTGACGGGTGCGCTGCTGGTCGTACTTGCTTCACGCAGCGGCTTCCCTTCGACATCGCAGGCGCCGCAAGCGGCAACCTCCGCTTCCCATTGAATAGGAAATCATCATGTCCAAGCCGTTGAGAATAGATTTCGTTTCCGACATTTCCTGCACCTGGTGCGCCATTGCACTGCCGACGCTTGAACGTGCAGTCGAGAATGTCGTGATTGATGCCGCAGCCGACTTCAACTTCCAACCCTTCGAGTTGAACCCGCAGATGCCACAGGGCGGCCAGAACCTGATCGAGCATATGGAGCAGAAGTACGGCCTGGGCATCGGGCAAGTTCACCAGCACTTCGACATGACACGCCGACGTGGCGAAGAGGTCGGATTCGTCTTCGATCTCGATGATGACAGTCGCATCTACAACACCTTCGACGCCCATCGCCTGCTGCACTGGGCCAAGCTGCAAGGCCGCCAGCGCGAGCTCAAGCATGAGCTGTTCGACTCCCACTTCACCGATCGCCAGGCCCCAGATGACCGTGACGTACTGATACGACTGGCAGAATCCGCCGGGCTTGATCCCGCCGAAGCGCGGACGGTGCTGGGAAGCGACGCCTACTCGAGCGAAGTCCGCGATGCGGAGCGTGAATGGCTCAATCGAGGTGTCCAGGGTGTGCCGGCAGTGATTTTCAATGGGCGGGTCGCCGTTTCCGGGGCCCAGTCGCAGGACGTCTTCGAGAACGCCATCCGCAGTGCGCTGGCTGACGCGCCTGTCGATGGAGCCCCGACCATCTAATACGGCAGGGAAACACATGGAAACCACTGACAATTCCTTCGCCGGTTGGATCTCGATGGGCGACGATGCTGCAGGAAGCTGCGCCAATGGGGTTTGCACGCTACCGGACAACGCTCCAGAGCATCCGCTATTCCGGCCACTCGTGCTTGGTTCGCTGACTTTGGCCAACCGCTTCGTCATGGCGCCGATGGGGCAAGAGCGGTCGCCGGGTGGTGTTCCAGGTCATGAGATGACAGAGCACTACCGCCAGCGCGTGGCCAATGGCGGCGTCGCTCTGGTCATCACCGAAGCCACCTACATCGACCATCCTTCGGCAGGAGAGAAGCCAAGTCTTCCGCGCCTTGCGCCCGGTTCTGAGGCCGGGTTCACGGCCATGACCGAAGCGGTCCATGCCGCCGGAGGCAAGATCTTCGTGCAGCTGTTCCACCAGGGCGCGAACGACGAGGGGCGCGTCGATCCCGAGCTTGCTTACAGCCCTTCAGGGATAGCCGCGGTTCGCGGCAGCTACGGCAAGGCTATGACGCTGGACGACATCGACAACGTTGCCGCCTCTTATGCGCGGGCGGCGGTGTATGCGCAGTCGGTCGGCTTTGATGGTGTTGAAGTCCACGGCGCGCACGGCTATTTGATCGATCAGTTCCTGTGGGCACATACCAACCGGCGCAACGATGCCTATGGCGGCGGGGTGCGAAGCCGCGCACGCTTCGCGGCGAAGGTTGTCTCCGCGATACGCCGGGCGACCGGACCATCGTTCCCGATTTCGTTCCGGCTCTCGCAATGGAAGGTCGGCGTTCGCAATGCAGCCATCGTGACCAACCCCCACGACCTGGAAGCGTTGCTTGGCCCGATCGTTCAGGCGGGTGCCACCCTGCTGCACGCATCGGATGGACATTTCGATCGCCCGGCCTTTGCAGGATCGGATCGCAGCCTGGCCGTATGGGTCAAGGAGCTGACGGAGCTTCCGACCATCGCCGTTGGCTCGGTTGGGCTTGAGCCAACTGGACTGCCGAGCAGCGAGCCGGACTTGAGGCGCCTGAGCGAGCGGATCGAGCAAGAGGAATTCGACCTGATCGCGGTTGGCCGTCGGCTGTTGGCTGATGCTGGCTGGGTATCACGCCTGGTCCGGAATCCTGCTCGATGACATTGGCCAACGTGTAAGGATCATCGTGTCTGGAATCGTTGGTGTGGTTGGCCGTGGCCCGGTCAATCAAGTGATCTACGACAGCCTGATTTTGTTGCAGCATCGAGGGCAGGATGCTGCTGGAATCGTCACAACGCAGGAGGCCCGGCTCAACGTGCAGAAGGGCCGTGGCTTGGTGCGTGACGTATTTCAAACCCGGAACATGTGCTTGTTGCCCGGCAACGCGGGCATAGGCCACACGACCTATCAGACAGCAACGTCGGACACCCGCATCGAAGCGCTTCAGCCATCACGCGTTGATGCACCGTTCGTGATTGCTCTTGGTTATAACGGAAACGTGAACAACTGGAGAGAGCTGCGCCAGTCACTGTTCCGTGAGCCCGGTAGCTACAGCGAGAGCGACTCCGAATCCGGCATCTTGCTGGATGTGCTGGCAGACGAGCTTCAGACTGCAATTTCCGGAACCGCGATAAGCGAGAACTCCGTATTCTCGGCAGTGCATGCCTTGCACGCACGGACCACCGGCAGTTATGCCGCCGTGGCAATGATTGCCGGATACGGCTTGCTGGCCTTCCGGGATCCCCATGGCATACGTCCGCTTTGTCTGGGTCGTCGTGACGAGGGGTTTGGCGAAGAGTGGATGGTCGCCTCGGAGTCCGTGGCCTTGGCCAGCAACGGTTTCACGTTTGTGCGCGACCTGCTTCCGGGTGAGGCCGTGCTTGTCAATCTTGATGGGGGCATGAGCTCTTGTGCCTATGGAGGCACGAGAGCCCGTACGCCATGCGCGTTCGAGTATGTCTATTTGGCTCGACCGGATTCATTCATGGATGGAGTTTCCATCTACGGTGCCCGATTGCGTATGGGTGAGCACCTTGCCACCAAGGTGGCCAGGCAGTTGCACCCGGGTGACATCGACGTGGTCATGCCGGTTCCGGATTCCGCACGTCCTGCGGCCATGCAGTTGGCAAACCAGTTGAACCTTGACTACCGGGAAGGTCTGAACAAGAGCCAATACGTCGGGCGGACATTCATCATGCCGGACCAGGAAGCACGTCGGAGATCCGTGCGGCAAAAGCTCACGACCATCAATATGGAGTTCAAGGGGAAAAGCGTGCTGTTGGTGGACGATTCCATCGTGCGCGGCACGACCAGCCGCGAAATTGTTGCGATGGCTCGTGCCGCCGGTGCTCGCAGGATATACATGGCATCCGCAGCACCACCTGTGCGCTATCAGAATGTCTACGGCATCGACATGCCTGCGCAGGTCGAATTGATCGCATACGACAGAAGCGAAGACGAGGTTGCTCGATGCATTGGCGTGGACGCTTTGATCTATCAAGACCTCGAAGCATTACGTGCGTCGGTTGCTTCCATCAACCCGGCGATCACTGAGCTTGAGGACTCCTGCTTCAGTGGTCGTTACGTCACCGGTGATGGATGAAAGCCCGGCTGCCTGTGTATCCAGGCAGCCGGGCCCGTCGGACCCATCGTCAGCGGTATCCTAAGCGGACGTTACGGACTCTTGTTCTGGTATCCACCGAAATGCGCCACCGGCGACCAAGCGGGGCTGACCGCAGGAAGTTCCGGCACCGTGAAGGCATCAAAAGGCCCCGCCGCGTAGACCACGTTCCCGCCCACCACGGTCAGCAGCGATTGCAGGTTCTTGATGCGCTCTTCCGGAACGGTCAGGTAGTCCTCGCTCAGGATGGCGAAGTCGGCGTACTGGCCGGGGGCGATCCGGCCTTTGACGTCCTCTTCCTGGCTGAACCACGCTGCGTTGGCGGTGAACAGCCGCAGGGCTTCTTCGCGCGACAGCCGGTTTTCGTCTGCGAACAGCTGCGTGCCGCCCATCGTCCTGCCGGTCACCAGCCAGTAGATGGCCGGCCACGGGTTGTAGCTGCTCACGCGTGTGCCGTCGGTTCCTCCGCCGACCGGAATTCCCAGTTCGAGCATCTTGCGGACCGGCGGGGCATTGGCTACCACCTCCTCTCCATAGCGTTCGGCGAAGTATTCGCCCGCAAAGCCCATGCGGTTCTGAATGGCGATGCCGCCGCCCATGTCCTTGATCCTCTGCAGGTCCTCGTCGGTCACGGTTTCCGCGTGGTCGATCGCCCAGCGCGGCACGAAGCGGCCCTGTTCTTCCTTCACCCGCTCGAAGACATCCAGGATCCGGCTCACGCTCTCGCCGTAGGTGGCGTGCTGCCGCAGCGGCCACTGCTTCTCGACAAGGATGGAGGTGACCTCGTGGAGATCGGTGTCCCAGTCGATGCCGCGCGCCTTGCGCTCATCGAGGTCGGGCTTTGCCGCCATGAAGTTTTCCCAGTCGCCAACGCTGTGCGCCAGGAACTCACCCGCACCCTCCAGCTCGTAGCCATGCTCGAGCGCTTCGTGCTGGTTGTCGTCCAAGCCGTAACCGTCGGCCCAACGGCGGAAGTCGGCCGCCTCCTGGCCTGCCGTCTGGGCAAAGAGGTAGTAGCTCACGCGCAGGGGCAGCTTGCCGTCGGTCGCGATTTTCAGGCTGGTGGCGTAATCGTCGGGAAACAGCTGGCCGCCACCACCGGCATCAACGGCGCTGGTCATGCCCAGCCGGTTGAGCTCACGATAGAAGTGCAGGGTGGAGTTGACCTGGTCGTCGGCCGAAAGGGCCGGCGGCTTGGCGATCATTGCATAGAGGATGGCGGGGTTCGGCTCCGCATGCAGGATCGCGCCGCCATCGACAAACTCGTACCTCCCGCCATCCGGCGCCTCGGTGTCTTCCGTCAGGCCCAAAGCCTCTACGGCCGCCCGATTGATCATGCCCTGGCTGTACAGGAATACGACAACGGTTGGCGTATCGGGCGCCGCCGCGTTCAATTCCGCGATGGTCGGCATCCGCCTTTCTTCGAACTGGTACGGCGACCAGCCGCCGATGACCCGGACCCACTGACCCTCGGGCGTCCGTCCGGCCTGCTCGCGAACCATCCCCAGGGCGCGATCCAACGAGTCAACGCCGTCCCAGCGAAGCTCCAGGTTGTAGAAACGCCCGCCCCGGACCACGTGCGTGTGCGAGTCGTTCAGGCCGGGAATGACGGTCCGGCCGCCGGCGTCGATCACGCGCGTGTTTTCGCCGCGCCGGGCCGAGATATCCGCGTCATCGCCGACGGCCACGATCTGGCCGTCCACCACGGCAAACGCGCTGGCGCCGGGGCGTTGCGCATCCATGGTGATGACGTTTGCATTGGTCACGATAAGGTCGGCCGACTCCGGGTGTTGCCCGGTATCGGATCGCTGTTCTGCGTCGGGCTGCTGTGCCGGGTTGCTGCACGCTGCCGCAATGAGCGCTGCGCCGGCCAAGGTCAAGTACCGCATTGGTTAACTCCTTTCCGGCGCGAATACCGCCGAACATCGGTGTCGATGGATGGAATCCGGAAACGCAGGGGGGGCCTGGATCAACCCGCAGGCCCCGCAACGACGGGGCCGGGCTGTTATTGCCCGGCCCCTGCTTGCGAACCTCCCGTTGGGAAGCCGGATTTCCGGTCGTTACTTCGCGGCCTCCTGGGCACGCTGGTAGCTCTCGGAAACCGCGCGGTAGTGCGGCACCAGTTCGGAGTACAGCGCGCCCCACGAAGCAGCGTCCTTGCGGTTCCAGGTCCGATGGGTTTCGCTGAGGATGGTGTTGGTCGTGACGGGAGCAATCCCTGCATTCGCCATGCGCAGCATGGCGGCGTCAGACGCCAGCTTGCTGACATCGCCCGAGGCGTCCATCACCGCGAGTACCTCGTAGCCATCGGCCTGCGACTGGAGCGCCGGGAAGGCGACGCAGACGCTGGTCCAGACGCCCGCCATGATGAGAGTCTTGCGACCGGTGGCCTCGACGGCCGCCACGAAGTCCGCGTTGTCCCAGGCGCTGACTTCGCCCTGGCGGGCGACGTAGATCGCGTTCGGCGCGGCTTCGAGCAGCTCTTCCATGATGGGGCCGTTCGGACCGTCGGGTTCCGATGCGGTGTAGATGATCGGAATACCCGCCTGCACGGCGATCTTCGCCAGTGCCACCGTATTGGCACGCAGCTCGGCGAGCGGAATATCCTTGACGGTCTGGAAAAGCCCCGTCTGGTGATCGAGCAGCAGCAGGACTGCGTCGTCGGGGTTATACAGCGCAGCGTGGGCTGCTGCCGTCGGCTGGCGTGAGAGCCCCTCGATCGGAGCCTGGGACCGGGCTTGAGCGTGCGCCACAGGCGTGGATACAAACTGGGCGGACATCAGCGCGATTGCCGCCACCGTATGGAGGACGGCGCTGAAGAACTTTGACTGTTTCATGGAGTTTCCCTCTCGTGCGAAGTGAATGACGATGACCGAGGCAAGCTCATCGGCTGGTTGCCCGTGCATCTACGCCCGAGATTCGATTCGGGCGCTGCACGTGGTTCGACAGCTGCAGTCTATGTATCGGAAACAGAACCAGTAACCCGGAAAGAATCACTTCATTGTTTCCGGATTTGATACGATTCGACGCCCGTGAGCGGCGCGTTTATTGGTCCGGGTGGGCCGCTACTGCGTCCATCACCCGCGCCGAATACACCAGCGCCGCGCCGGCATTCAGCGCGACCGCGACCCCCAGTGCTTCAGCAATCTCTTCCCGGCTCGCGCCGTGTCTGAGGGCTGCATCGACGTGGACCGTGATGCAGCCATCGCAGCGTGTGGTCACGGCCACCGCCAAGCTGATCAGTTCACGGGTCTTGGCATCCAGGTGCCCGGTCTTGGCGCCGGCGCCGCTCAGTGCCGCGTAACCGCGCACGGTATCGGGCGAAAGCTTTCCGATTTCACCGATCCGGCCCTTGAGTTCATTGCGATAGGCATTCCAGTCAAGCATGGTGGTTCCTCCGTAGGCGTCCTCTGACGCGGGTCTGGGTCTGGGACTGGTATTGGATGGTCACCTCGAGCTCCCGCAGGGCTTAGCACGGGCCGGTCCAGCGGTTCGCCAGACTCACCCGCAGGTGGTGGCTTACTCGCGCTCTTCCCTTTCGTCGCCAAGTTCATCGACCAGAAAATCCAAGAAGCGCCGCAAGCGCAGTGGCATGTTGCGCGACTGCGGGAACAGGGCGTGGACCGCGATCGGGGGTGCCTTCCACTCTTCGAGCACGGGAACCAGCCGTCCCGCGGCGACTGCGTCCTGGCTGATGAAGTCCGGCACCAGGACGATGCCCTGGCCGGCCTCGGCCATGATCGCGAGGAAATCGCCGTTGTCGGCCATGACCGGGCCGCGGGTGCGGACGCGCTTTATTTCCTTGCCGCGCGTGAGCTGGATGGTGATGCCGCCCTGCAGGCAGCCGTAGTTGAGGAAGGAGCGGGTTGCCAGCTCATCCGGCGTCTCCGGCACGCCATGCCGGGCCAGATAGTCGGGCGAGGCAAGCAGGCTGCGTGCGGCCGGCATGATCCTGCGTGCGGCAAACGAGGAGTCGGGGAGATCCGCAATGCGGATGGTCACGTCGAAACCACCGCGGACGGGGTCAATCAGGTGATCGGTAAGTGATACCTGCAGTTCAACGTCCGGATATTGGGTAAGAAAGCGCGGGACGAGGTTCGCCAGCACGCGCATTCCGAACGATACAGGTACGTTGCACCTGACAATGCCACGGATGCCGGTGGTGCCGCGGGCCCGTTCGTCCGCCTCGTCCAGGGCGGCAAGCACTTCCTGTGCATCGTCGTAATAGGTGGCGCCCGCTTCGGTCAGGTGCAGGCTGCGGGTTGTCCGCATCAGCAATTGCACGCCGAGCTTCGCTTCCAGCGCCTGGACCTGTTTGCTTACCTTCGAGCGCGGCACATCCAGCGTGCGGGCGGCGGCCGCGAACCCGTTGGCGCGCACGGCCTCCACGAATGCGCGCATGGATTCGATCTGATCCATTTTGACTCCTGAGTCGGACTGCCGACTTTCATTGTTCCCACAATCGGGACGATACGGCAAGGACGTAAATCATTGTCCCCATATTTGAATCAGTCAGATTCTAGAAGCGCTACTAGTGCGCTCGTTCCGACCGCGACTACGGTAGGAGCTGATCCCCTAGGAGGACAACTGATGAGCAAGGTGCTGGTTCTGTACTACTCGGCTTACGGACATATCGAACAAATGGCGGAAGCGGTCGCAGAAGGCGCACGCAGTGCCGGTGCGACTGTGGACATTCGGCGTGTTCCCGAGCTGGTTCCCGAGGATGTCGCGCGCGCATCGCATTACAAGCTCGACCAGCAGGCGCCGCTGGCCAAGGTCGAGGAGCTGCCCGATTACGACGCGATCATCATCGGCACCGGCACGCGCTATGGCCGCATGACCTCGCAGATGGCGAACTTCCTCGACCAGACCGGCGGTCTGTGGGCGCGCGGCGCGCTGCACGGAAAGGTCGGCTCGGCGTTCACCTCCACCGCCACCCAGCACGGCGGACAGGAGACCACGTTGATGGCCATCCACACCAACCTGATGCATTTCGGCATGGTGTGCGTCGGCCTTCCGTACAGCTTCCAGGGCCAGATGCGGCTCGACGAAGTCACCGGCGGTGCGCCCTATGGCGCGTCCACCATCGCTGGCGGTGACGGCTCCCGCCAGCCCAGCGAAAACGAACTCGAAGGCGCGCGCTTCCAGGGCCGACTGGTGGCTGAAGTGGCGACCAAGCTCGCCGCTGGCTGATCCGCCTGGCCCGCTGCACAATGCGGGATCCGACAAGGGTCCCGCAATTGGCCACGGGCATGACACGTTCAGGGTGCAGAAATAAGCCAGCTCTGGATGGCTGGCGGTGCACGATCATCATTGCCGCGTTGCTGCTGGCCAGCGCCTGTTCGACCCTCGGCGTGCGCGACAACGCCAGCCTGGGCTCCCGCATCAATCTGGACGGCCTGGAGCTGGCTGACCGCCTGGCCGACACCACGCTCGAAGTGGTGTCGATGCTTGATCTTCGCGAACAGTGCGCCCCCGCGAGCGAGGAGTGTGCCTCCAGGATCCTGGAAGTTCCGGGCACCGTGCGTGAAGCCACGCGGCTGATTGCCGCGTCCGACATCCTTTACCACGCGGCCAAGAGTGGCCCCGTAACGGGGAGGGGCGACCATTGGCGTGACTGTGCCAGACACACGCACCGGTACTTGCACGCGGCGGACCTGCCGGGCAGGCAGGGCCCGATCACCGCGCGCACCCAGCTCGCGATGAGGTTGCACAACGCATGTACGGCCGGATTGGTCATGGCAGCTGTCGAGACCGATGGGCCCGGTGCGCTGCACTGGGAAGTCGATGAGACCCACTTCCCTCGGGTAGCCGTGTCCTCGATAGAACTGGCCAGACAGGTCAGCATGCGGGGCCTTCGCACCCGCCAGGTCCAGGACGGCATCGGCGTTGCGGCGATCGCCAGGGGCAGGACCAGGGAAACGATCGGCTCGTTCCCGCCGCAGCCGTTCGCGCTGGCGGTCAATATCCTCTATGAGCCGCAGGCGGACGACAGCGCGCCATTGGTTGTTCGTGACGCGTCGCGCCACGCATCGGTGGCAAGCGCGTTTGGCCCGGTCGCGCTTGCACGCGACACCAGCGCGGCCTACGCGACGGCGGCCGTCGAGTTCGAGCGCGAGATCGGCTTCATCCGCAGCCTGCTTGGCGCCAGACCGGGGCGGGAAGGCTCGCGGATCCGGCTCCTTGCGCCGGTAGACCCGGAAAAGACGCCGGTGATCCTGGTCCACGGCTTCGCAAGCAGCCCCATGACGTGGGCGAACATGGTGAACGAGTTGCTTGGCGATCCCGATATTTCCGAACACTACCAGTTCTGGATGGCGCGCTATCCGACCGGACTGCCGGTGCTGGTCAACCGCCAGCGGCTGGCGGCGACGCTGGAAGACTTCCGCAGCAGGGCGTCGGAGCTGGCAGGCCAGCGCAACCCCGCGGTGCTGGTCGGCCACTCGATGGGAGGGGTGATATCGCGCCTGCTGGTGACGCGCTCGGGTGACACGTTGTGGGATGCGGCATTTACGGTGGGCCCGGACGAGTTCGACCCGGGCCCGCCGGTGGAGCGCGCGCGCGGGTTGTTTGTTTTTGAGCCGATCCCGGCCGTGGACGAGTTGGTGATGATCGCCGCGCCCCACGGCGGCAGCGCGATGGCGCATGGCTTCATCGCGTGGATCGTGCAGCACCTGATCCGCCTTCCCGGCGAAACCATGGACTACCTGGTCGAGCTTGCGGTTGAGCAGCCGGACAAGGTACGGCCGGAAGTGCTGGCGAGTTACCGGCAAGGCGGCCCGACAAGCCTGGTCACCCTGTCGCCGGACCAGCCTGTGATCCGCGCGGCGCGCCGCCTGCCGATTGCAAGCGGCGTGACAATCCACTCCATCGTGGGCATACAGGATCCCGCCAAGCCCGAGACTGGCGACGGCGTGGTCTCGCTGGAAAGCGCAAGCTGGCCGACGGGAAGCGTGGACCAGGTAGCCGCCGGGCACGACCTGCAGACGGCGCCGGCGACGATTTCGATCCTCAAGCGGATCCTGCTGGAGCGGATCGGAAGGAGCGGGCAGTAACGGTTAGAACGCCCGGCTGATGGTCATGCTTCCGTACTTCGGGCGCTCACGCTGGCCGCTGAACTCGCGGGTGCGGAAGTAGCGGGCGAACGCGAGCTTCCAGTGCCCCCTGGTGATGCTGATGCCCACTGCGGCCTCCGCCACGAGCGGGTCCTTGTCGACGCTGTGGCTGCTGCGGAACAGGTTGCCGTCCAGCGACGGGTCATGGATGGACCAGTAGCCATCTACCGCGAGGAAGGCGTGCCAGGCCCAGCCCGGGCCGGAGCCGCCGTTGTCGAGCGGCGCGGTGTTATCACCGGACGGCCGCACCGGGCTTGAGCCGAAGTCGTCGGGTAGATCATGGCCCAGGCGCAGCTCGAACCCGCCGTTGAGCCTGGTCATCGGGTTGCCGATGGCGCCGCCCCAGTGCGTGATCACGTCGTGCTGCAGCCTTCCGCTGCCCAGGTCCCAGGTACCGAGCCGATAGGCGCGCTCGTGGCGCAAGCCCAGCATCAGCTCGTTGCCGAGTTGATGCTCCCAGCCCTGGAACTTGTCGGAGCCGATCAGGTCGTGGATGAACTGCTGCGACTGCCTGGCCCCCGAGGCCGGCCCGAGCATGCCTACGCCAAGCAGGGTGGTGTGCATGCTGTCGCCGCTGCGGACGTTGTAGCCAAGCGTCGCCATGAGCGTGCCGGCGTACGGACGGTCGTCTTTGATCGGGTCGGTTCGGGTGGGATCTTCCGGCGTGTAGATGCGCTGTTCGATGCGCAGCACCAGATTGCGTTGCTCCGCGTCCTCGTTCCTGCCGTGGAGAAACGCGAGCTTGTTGTCGAGCCAGCCCGGCAGCCGCGGCAGGTTGTCGCCGCTCGCCGGCCCTGAAAGGTTGGGCGAGACCACGGTGAACTGCACGCCGCTCGTATAGCCCTGGTCGTCGCCGGCGAACATGTCGTTGTCGATGCGCAGGTTGACGATCGGGCCGGAGGCGCCCGCTCCGGTAGTGTCCGCCGCGAATGCAACGGGAGGGGCAAGGGCGGAAGCGAGAAGCAGTAGCGCACTGGTGAGGATCGGTCGATATGCCATGGGATCAGTCCAGGTCGGGAACAAGGGTCAGCAGATCGTCCGGCGTCCTGATTTCGGCATAAGGCGCGGTTTTTTTAATGAGGAGCGCGCGGACTGCGGAACAGTGTTGGGGCTTGGCGCTGCTTTATTAGGCCCAAAAATGGAAACAATCAGTTCTTTGTATTCCATTTAACTTCATTTTCAAAACGATTAACCTCTTCTGCAACTCGCAGTGGCAGCCCAGCCGCATCCCGCAGCTGGCCCATCGCAGCGGGCCCACGGAGCCCGACCCCTTTCAGGAGAGAGTGTCATGCGTACCAAGCTTTTGACCACCACCATCGGAGCCCTGCTGCTGGGCATGGCCGCATTTTCCGCCCAGGCACAGGACACCGGTTTCTACGCCGGTGCCGGCGTTGGCGCGGGCCTGGTTGACGAGGGTCGCTATGACGACGAGGACACCGCGTTCTCGGTCTTTGGCGGCTATCAGTTCCACCGGAATTTTGCGTTGGAGGCGGGCTATACCGACTTCGGCAAGCTCAAGCCGGACGGAGGCGGCATCGCACTCGAGCCCAGCTCCGTGTACCTGAGCGCGGTGGGCATCCTGCCCTTCACTGACAAGTTCTCGGGTTATGCAAAGGCAGGCCTGCAGCGCTGGGACCTGGACACCGCCATCCCCGGCCTGACCGGCACCGTGAAGGATGACGGTACCGATCCCCTGTACGGCGTGGGCCTGCAGTACCGGTTCAACGACCGCGTGGCACTGCGCGGCGAGTACACGCGGTTCGAGATGGACCGGATCGACGTGGACTCCGCCCAGATCCAAGTGCGCTTCGACTTCTGAGCGAGGCAGGGACGCCGGCCGCGGTGGCCGGCACCGGGCCGCGGCAGGAAGAGTCTCCGCCTCCTGCCGCGGCCCAATTTTTTCCATCGGAGGGGTAGATGAGCGATTTCACGGTATTTCTGCTGCGGTTGATGGCTGCCACGGTGCTGCTGGTGGCGTCCCCGATAGGCCCTGAGCCTCTGGCCTGGGCAGGGGCACTGTTGCTCCTGGCCGGCTTCAAGGCCCGCTACGTAGCGGGGGTGCTTGGCGTCGCAGGGGTGATGGCGCTGCTGGCAATGCCCTGGAGCTTCGCTACACAGGCGGCCTGGCTGCATTTTTCCGCGACCGCGGTGTTCACCCTGGGACTGTTTGGCATCCTCGCGTTCGGCCCGGGCGGCATCAGCGCGGATGAGTGGATACATGCGCGGACGATCAAGCGGGCTGAAGCACATTGTCGGACAAGTGCCCGTGCACCTCGATCGCAGCGTGAGAGGCTGGAGGCAGTCATGCGCTGCGTGAACGCGAGCCTGATGCCGCGGTCGCGGCTGCTGGCGTGGCTTGCGTCTCCGTCCAATCCGGACGTGCGAGCCCGTTGAGCGACGCTTCAGTGACGAACAAGGATCAGAAAAAGGACGTGATCAAGTGACGAGCAGATCGGTCGTATCGGATACCGGAAACAACAGGCAGCAGGGGGCCGGATGGGGCGCCGTGCTGCTGATTGCAGGAGCGGGCGTGGTTTCCGCATTCCAAGTTGGCAAGGCACCCATGGCCTTGAGCGCTGTGCAACTGGATCTGGGCCTGAGCCTCGCGGTCGCCTCCTGGCTGATTTCCGCATTCGCCATCGTTGGAGCTGTCTTCGGAGCGCCGCTTGGTTTGGCCGCAAGCAGGCTCGGCATCAAGCGGATGATCATCGGGGGTCTGATCATCCAGGCGATCGGCTCAACGCTGGGAGGCTATTCGCACGGAATCCAGCTGCTGATGCTCTCCCGCGTCATCGAGGGGCTGGGCTTCATGGCTGTACAGGTGGCTGCACCCACCTTGATCTTCATGATCGTTGCCGCTGATATCCGGAAGCGAGCCATCGCCGTCTGGTCCACCTTCATGCCGGTTGGGATGACCGTTGTGATGCTGTCCTCCCCGCTGCTTGGGGTTCTGCAGTGGCGCGGCTTCTGGCTGCTCAATGCGGCCATCCTCGCGGCGTACGCAGTCATTTTCGCGTTGACCATCTCGTGTCCGCAGACGGATTCAAGCCCCCAACAATCAATCACGCAGCAGCTGAAACAGACGCTCTCCGCCAGGGGGCCCTGGGTACTGGCCATCCTGTTCGGTGCCTTCGGCATGTTTTTCTTTATCGTCTTTGGCTTCCTGCCCTCGCTCCTGATGGAGCGCTATGGGCTGAGCCATAACGTGGCCGGCGTGATTTCCGGCATAGCCGTTGCGGCAAGCGCGGCGGGAAATATTCTTGCCGGCTTTCTTCTCGCAGCAGGGCGCCGCCCATCACGGATCCTTGGTGTGGCCTTCATCAGCCTGGCCCTGCTTGGCTTCGGAGTGCTGGCTGCAAACCTGCCGTGGCTGGTCATGGCAGGCCTGGCCATTGTCTTTGCGTTGCTGTCCGGCCTGATTCCCGTAGTCATCACCGATAGTGCTCCGGACTTCGCGCCCACGCCGGCGCTGGTAGGCGCAACTCTGGGACTGGCGATGCAGGGGCACAATGTCGGCATGTTGGCAGGCCCGCCCATCGCCGGCCTGCTGGCTACGGGTGCCGGCTGGGCCACGGTGGCAGTGGGCATGGCCGTGGTTGCTGGCGTCATGGTGGTGTTGGCCCGCCAGTCTTTTCGGGAGCAGGGGCACGCTTGATTTTCATTTTTAAAAACTTTGCTGCAGCCTGCGAGGTAGTTTTTCCCGGCAGGTTGGGAACCCGTCAAAACAAAATTGGATCGTACGCTTTCGGTCAAACCGAAGTCGAACGAGCGCTTCAAGGTTGAAGCCCGGCACCAGAGCGCTTTGACCGGGACTCCCCCAAAGGGGATAATTATCAGGTTTTCTTTCAGGATATAAGAATGGATGTTCGGCAGCTTGAGGCGATGCTTGCCAAGGGCCGTGATTCGGCGCTACTGAGGTTCAGTCTGGGGAAACATCATCTTGACGCCAAAGGCTACGCACAGGCGGTTGCTCATCTGGACGAATGTGTAAGCCAAGATCCAGGTTACTCGGCTGGATGGAATCTTCTTGGAAAGGCACAGCTGGGAATGGATAATCCCAGCGCAGCGCGCCAAGCTTGGGAAAAGGGTCTGGCAGCTGCAGAAAGGAAAGGAGATGTCCAGGCAGCCAAGGTCATGACGGTATTTTTGAGAAGGCTGGATAAGCCAAAACGCCTGCAGCCCTGATTATGGTGCCCAGCGCCGCCACGAAGTCGGCAAAATGTAATCGCCAACGAACTGGGCTCGCAGCTGCTGTCCCACGCATATCCATAACAATGGCTGATGGGGCACAGAGCGCCGATACCAAAGTATCGGCGCCCGCGCAGTCAGGCGCCTCTCGGAAGAACAGTCAGGACCCGAGCAGTAAATTCGTGGAACTCTTTGAGGTAGTTACGAAGGAATTCTGCAGTCGAATCGTCCGCAATCTCACCTGAGTCGTTGATCATCCCGTCTTTGAACTGGATGTAAGCCTCCGGGGCGTTCATCTGCGGCGAGTTCAGGAAACCCAGAATGCTGCGCAGGTGCTGCTGGCCCACGGCGGTGCCGATTGAGCCCGGTGAGGTGCCGATCACGCCTGAAGGGATGTTGGCGAACGAGTTCGTGCCCCAGGGCCGGCTGGCCCAGTCGATCGCGTTCTTGAGGGCGCCCGGCACCGACCGGTTGTATTCCGGGGTGATGATGAGGATCGCGTCCGAATCCTCGATCGCCTTCTTGAACTTGCGGCCGGCCTCGGGGTAGTCGTCATCGTAGTCATAGCTGTACAGCGGCAGATCCTTGAACGGGATCTCCTGGAACTGCAGTTGTTCCGGGGCCAGCTTGAACAGCGCGTTGGCGAGCTTGCGATTGATCGATCCGGACGCAAGGCTACCGACCAGGTAGCCCACTTTGTAGGTCTTCATTGTCATCTCCAAGGTTGTGAGTTGGCTCGCAGCGGGTGGGAAACCGATGCCTCAGAGAACCTATCGCATTTCTTGTTCAAAAAGCGCTTAGCTTCTTTCGAGGCTAGCGATACCGATCCTGGCAAGCTCAAGCCCGAAGGCGGTGGCACTTACCTTGAGCGTGGCACGGTTTACCCAACGCCCGTGGCCATCGTGATCACGTTGCGATGACGCCGCCTTTCAGAGGATCGGGGTTGCCGTGCCTGCTCGAGTCGGGATCAATCGGCCTCCCCGGCGGAAATCGCGCACCAAGTCGGCGACCCCACTCCGAGGAGAACACGAATGAACGCTTCCAACCCGCCGCGACTGGCCCATTTCGCGTTCCTGCCGCTGGTCGTCCTGATCCTGGCGGCATGCGCGCACGGCGGCGATGCGCGCACGACTGAAGTGTCTGAAGCAAGCAGCGGCTCCGGGGCAGCAGCGGTACTCAGCGATTGGTCAGATGACGCGCCCGGTGCGATCCGGCACATCCGCGCGGCGGACATCCCGGCCCCTGCAACGGGCATGGACCCGGAGGGTTCGGTCGCCGGCAACGTGGAGGTGGTTCCGGCGCCATCAGGGGCAGTGCCTGAGGTGCCGGCCGGCTTCACTGCCGAGGTGTTTGCCACCGGTTTCAAACAGCCGCGCACGCTCCGCGTGGCGCCCAACGGCGACATCTTCCTTGCCGAGAGCGGCGCGGGGCGCGTGCTCGTGTTCCGAAAGGGGCAGGGCGGTACGCCGACGCCGGAAGCCTTTGCCACGGACCTGGACCGGCCTTACGGCATCGCCTTCGTGCCGGCATCCAACCCCACCCACGTCTACGTGGCGGCGGCCAACCAGGTCGTTCGCTACCCATACCGCAGCGGTGAGGCCAGGGCCGCGGGCCCGGCGGAAGTGATCATCGATGGCATCCCGACCAAGCGGCACTGGACCCGTGACCTCGCGGTCTCCGCTGATGGCGAGCGCCTGTTCCTCTCCGTGGGTTCTGCATCGAATCTCGGCGTCGGCGGCATGCCCGAAATGACGCCGACACAGATTCGCGCGCATGAAGCGACCGATGGCCTCGGTGCGGCCTGGGGCGAGGAAAAGGACCGCGGCGTGGTCCGTGTCTTCGACCTTGATGGCAAGCTCGCGCGCAACTACGCCACCGGCCTGCGCAACTGTTCCGGCATGACGGTGCAGCCGGCCACCGGACATCTCTGGTGCGTTGTGAACGAACGTGACCACCTGGGTCCGAATGTCACGCCGGACTTCATGGTGCGCATCGATGAGGGCTCCTTCCACGGCTGGCCCTGGTTCTATCTCGACGGCCGGGAAGATCCGGCACGGGCTGGGCAACGACCCGACCTGGAAGGCAAGGTGACCGCGCCCGACGTGTTGTTCCAGGCCCATTCCTCAGCGCTGAGCGTGGCCTTTCACGATGGCGAGGGATTCCCGGCCGATTATCGCGGCGATGCCTTCGTAGCGCTGCACGGCTCACACAGCCGCCCCGACATCACCGGTTACAAGGTCGTACGCGTGCGCATGTCCGGCGGGCGACCGACAGGTGCCTACGAAGATTTCATGACCGGGTTCGTGCTGGACAACGACCGGGTCTGGGGCCGCCCTGCAGGGGTCGCGGTCGACTCGGAAGGCGCGCTCCTGGTGAGCGACGACGCCAACGGCACTATCTTCCGCGTGACGTACGACAACAACAAAACACCATGAAGTACAGCGTCTCGACGCCGCCCCCTCTTTTTGGCGGGGCGGCGTTAACGAAGTGGGGTAGAAAGCAAGGGCTGTCCCGACCTCTCGCGCTGCGCTCAGCTGCGCGGTGACCCCAGGCACTTGCCGCCGTCCGGGCCGATACCGTCACGACACAGCCGCACCGGCGGAAGCGCGACCGGTGCATCGATCAATCGATTCGAGCCGTCTTCCAGACGCTGCAGGTCAAAGGCATCGTAGAGCTCTCCCGTCGCCGTGTAGGCGCGGAACGTGAGCTGGTCGCGGTCCACGTCGATCACCTGGTACAGCTGGGTGTCGGCGGCAACGCGATCAGGCTGGTGGCCGGCGCGGTCGTTGAGGCCATACATCTTCGAACCGGCAACCGACACCAGGTACACCGGGCCCTGCGGCTGGCCGGCCTCACGCTGTTGCTGCGAGACGGCTGCGCCTTCCGCGTCGGTGACGCGGCTGTAGCAATGGTCGTGCCCCTGCAGGACCAGGTCCACGTGATGGGCGCGATAGATCGGCTCCCAGGCGGCCTTGAGCACTTCGGTATCGCGCACGCGGGCACACGTATAGATGGGCTGGTGCTGGACCACGACGTTCCAGTGCGCCTGGCTGGAAGCCAGGGTGCTCTCAAGCCACGTGGTCTGCTCGTCCAGCGCGTCCAGTCCCAGCGCTGCGGTGCCGTCCAGGACGATGAAGCGCACGCCCTGGTAGTCGGTGTAGTAGCTGGTGGGCTGGGCCGCGCCTGACTGCACGCCGTTGCCGGGCAGGGTGAACTGGACGGACCAGAGCGGGCCGAGCACCCGCTTGTCGTCGTCGCCGGAACTGTATTCATGGTTACCGGCTGCCGGGATCTGCGGAACCATGGCGTAGGCAAAGCCGCCCGCCGCAGTCCACTCGCCCCACTCCCAGTCGTGCGAACGCCCGGTCAGGTCGCCGGCGTGCACCATCACGTCCGGCGCGCTGCGCAGCAGGCCCTGGCGCAGGGTGCGCGATCCCTTGGCCAGGATGTTGTTCTGTGTGTCCCCGACGTAAAGGATGCGGAACGGCGCCACCTCGGCCTCGGCCGTGCGCAGGGTGTGCCACTCAGACCAGCCGTCAGCCCCGCGCAGGCGATAGACATAGGCCTGGCCGGGAGTGAGCCCGCTGAAGCGCACGGAATGATAGAGGCCCTGTCCTCCCCGCTCGGTCCCCGAGGCCGTGACGCCGCGCACTGCGCGGGCATTGGCCTCCACCGCCGGGGTGCCGATCGACGGGGCGATCTCGGCCAGCGCTTCGGTCTGGCGGGCATCGGTGCGCCAGGAGACGGCCAGCCCGGTGGATGCATCCGCACCGGGCGTCAGCACGACACGGTCGGGTCGCCCGCCCGGCGCCCAGTCCTGGCGGACTTCGGCAGCGGTTCCGGTGGGTGCGTCCTGGGCCTGGGCCGGGGCAAGGACAGCCAGCGACAGCGCCGGGGCGAGCGCGGCAAAAGCAAAGCGTTTCATTGGTTTCCTTTCAATTTCTGGCAGGTACATGGCATGGGTGACCAACGACTGGCCGGTCTGGATCCGGTTGCTTCGGACCAATGCATCCCGGCCGGGCTCCTGCCCGGCCGGGATATCCATGACAATCAGAAGTTCAGCCGCAGCCCAACCATGTAGCGTGCGCCGAAGGATTCGTACTCGGACACGCGGTGGCGTGCGCCGTCGTAACGGATGCCAGGCTCCTTGAGCAGGTTGTTGGCTTCCAGGAACACCTCGGTATTCGGGTTGAAGCGGTAGCTGGTCTTGAAGTCCAGCCGGCCCACCTTGTCCCAGTAGGTGTCACCCAGGTAGTCGCCGTCGCCAATGCCGTCGATCCACTCGGTGCGGTGCTGCCAGCTCAGGCGGGTCGACAGGCCGTAACGCTCGTACGACAGGGCCACGTTGTAGATGAAGTCCGACGAACCCGGCAGGGACACCTTGCGCCCGTCCGGGGTTTCGGTCTCGCTGTCGTTGAAGGTCATGTTGCCGCGGATGCCGAAGCCCGCCGCCCACTCGGGCAGCCCCCAGCGTTCGACGAACGGCTCCAGGGTCTGCGAGAACGCCACTTCAATACCAGCCAGGTGGCCCTTGCCGCCGTTGGCGGTGGTCTCGAAGATGTACTCCGAGCGGTCCAGGCCGGACTGGTTGAGCACGTCGCTGCCGAAGCGCGAGAACTCCATGTCCATCAGCACGTCGTCGAGCCACTTGTAGTACGCGCCGACCGAGAAGAACGCGCCCGACGGCAGGTACCACTCCAGATAGGCGTCCACGCCCACGGCACGCTCGGGGTCGAGCTCCGGGCTGCCGCCGCTGACCACCTGCTCGTCATCGTCGACGTTGAAGTTCGGTCGCAGCAGGGTGAAATCCGGGCGCGCGGCACCGGTATTGGCCGACAGGCGCAGCTTGAGCTCGTCGTTGATGTCCCAGTTCAGGTGCACACTGGGCAGCACCACGGTGTTGCTCCCCGACACCCGCACCGGCTCGAAACCGTGGTCGTACTCCACCAGCGCCTCGCCGGTGTTGTCCACCGTTTCCACGCGCACGCCGGTCACGATGTTGCCCCAGTCAAACCAGGTGGTCGCCATCGCGTAGGCGGCCAGGACTTCTTCGGTCACCTTGTAGTCGTTGGTGGCCGCGCGGCTTTCATCCAGGGTCCCCAGACCCTGTCCGTACAGGCGGTTCCACAGGTCCTTCGCCCCGGCTTCGGAGAAGTAGCGGAACGAATAGCCCAGCGGGAGCTTGCCCTTGTAGGGCCTGTCGATCGAGAAGTCGGAGGGTGACGGCATCGGCACGCCTGCGGCGGCCAGCGTCCCCGGCAGGATATCCCAGCGCTCGCGGCTGTCTTCCTTGGTGCGCCTGTCGTACTGCACGCCGAACTGGACGTCCGACGCCTGCCCGAACAGGTCCATGGCCCGGGTCAGGTCCAGCCGGCCGCTGCGCGAGCGGCTGTCCTGGAGGCGGTGCTCTGAGCGCAGGTACACGAACTCATAGTCCTGCGGGTCGAGCGAGCGCTTGTACTGGCCCTTGGACAGCGAGCCGTCCGGGTTGACGATGGTCTCGTACATCCGCACGCCGTGGCGCTCGCGGTCGGTGAAGTCGTAGTCGATCGTCGGCCGCAGGCTCCAGTCGCGGTCTCCGCCCGGCCGCGGGCTGCGCCAGGAGGAGTTGAACGACGGCCCGCTTTCAGCCTCGGACTTGGTGTAGTTCAGCCGCCAGGAGGCATCCCATTCGCCGAGCCGCTGGTCGCCACCCAGGGTGTTGGTGAAGATGCTCTGGACCGTGTGGTTGACGTTGAGCGTGCTGTCCAGCTCGACCCCATGGATCGTGCCTTCAAGCGGCGTGTTGCCGGTACGCACGTCGGCGTAGCCCTGGGTGACTGCGGCCCGGTCGGTGCGCACCGCGCCGTCGTCGAAGTCGAACTCCATCGCGTTGCGCAGTTCGTCGTCGGTGAACTCGGTATGGATGGTGCTCAGGAAGAACCGGTGGTCATCCGACGGACGGAAATCGAACCGACCGGCAACCGCGGTGTTGCCGCGGGTCAGGCGATAGAGCTTGTTCTGGTGCGCGTCGGCCCAGGCCCGGCTCTCGTTGCCCGGCTCGCGGTCCTCCGAGGCCATCTCCCAGTCGGTCTCGAAGTTGTCGGTGATCATCTCGCGCTCGTATTTCGAGGCGGTCAGCGCAACGCCGAACAGGCCGTCGGCGAACGTGTTGGAGATGAACCCGCTGATGTCGTACTGGCGGCCGCCGCCCAGGTCGTTGTAGCCGATGCCGGTGTTGAGCGAGGTCTGCAGCCCGTCGTAGTCGAACGCGCTGCGGGTGATGATGTCGACGTTGCCGGCCAGCGTCTCACCGGACATGTCGGCGGTCACCGCTTTGCGCACGATCACCGAGTTCGCCAGCCCCGAGGGGATGGTGTCGGTGCGCGCGCTCTTGCCACCGGGGGCGATCACGTTGACGCCATCGAAGGAGATCGTGCTCCAGCGCGAGGGTGCCCCGCGCAGGCTGATGGCGCGTTCCTGGCCCTGGTCGCGCTCGACTGCGACGCCGGGCAGGCGGCCAAGCGCCGCGGCGATGTTCTGATCGGGGAAATGGCCGATGGAGTCAGCGGCGACCACGTTCACCAGCGCATTGGACGAGCGCTGGATCTGCAGCGCCATGGCCTCGGACTCGGCCTGCGGGCGGGAAGCACGCACCTGGATGCCGTCGAGGGTCGCCAGGTCGCCTTCCAGGCCCGTTTGGCCTACCACCACGTTGGCGGTTGCAAGCGCGCCGGCTACCACCGTCACGCTCTCCCGCCGGGTCGGTCGACCGACGTAGCTGAGTTCAATCGTATGGGCGCCCTCGGGCACCCGGCGCAGCAGGAAGCGTCCTTCCGAGTCGGTCACGGCCACCACATCCATACCCTGGACGCGGACCTCGACACCGCGCAGGAAGCCTCCCTGGCCATCGCGCACCACGCCGGAGATCTCGCCGGCCTGCTCCACGCTGACGCCACGCAGTTGCGCATCCGAATCCGCGAGGGCGACTCCCACGGGCGCGGACACGCCCAGGGCCAACATTACGGCGCAGAACAGCGCCGACTTTGCATTGTTACGAACCACGACTGCACCCCTAGTTGAACCGGACCATCCGGCAGGGCTGCTACGTTATGGGGTGAATATGCCAAGGGTATTACAGTTTATTAACTTCATGGCCAAGTGAGGGTAATGGGTTAATTATCCATGGCACGCGAAAAGCCGGCGTGATTTCGCACGCCGGCATAATGCCTCACGGGACTGCGGGCTTTCCGCCCGCGGTCAGTCCGCCGTCTGGGCCGCGCGCTCATCGGGGGTCCATCCCCATGCATCCAGCATCACGTTGAACAGTTGCGTGCCGGGGAAATAACCGCGCACCCGATGGGCGCCGGCGCCGGTGGCCAGCACCATCACCTCTTCCGCGGTATGGGTGCGGTTGATCATCACGTTCTTCAGCCGGACCACGTCGTCCTTCTGACCCGCGGCCTTCCATTCCTCATAACCGGCCAGCAGCGGCTCGCCGCGCTGGCCACCATCCACCTGCAGACCGAATGAGTGATCGGCGGTGAACAGCAGCAGGGTGTCGTCCAGGTCCACGCGCTGCTCGACCTCGGCCATCAGCCGGTCGAAATCAACCACGTTCTGCAGTCCCTTGCGCACGTCGTCGGTGTGCGCATCCCATTCGACCATCAGGAAATACCCTTCCGGAGAATCCTGCAGCAGGTCCAGAGCGCGCAGGGTGGCGGCGTGCACGTCGAGACTGTCGGCCACCACTACCGGGCGTGGATTGGATGCATCCACTTCCTCCAGGGAGGCGTAGATCGGCCGGTCGTGCCGGCGGGCCAGCGCGTCGAAGCCGGTACCGGCCTTGGCCAGCAGGCCGCCGATGCGCTCACGCCCGGCGCCCATCAGCACGTCCACGCCGTCGCCATAGCGCGGAGTGAATGCCTGCATGAAGATCTCGCCCTGCTTGCCGCGGTCGTTGGAGTGGGCATAGGTGGCGCCGGGGGTGGCGTCCGCGATCGATTGGGTGCTGATCACGCCCGTGCGCAGTCCGCGCTCTTCGGCGTATTCGAGCACCGTCTTCATCGGCGTGCCGTCGCGCTCACCGCGCACGGCGTCCGGCCCCTGGCTGATCACGCCGTTGCGCGTCTTCACCCCGGTCATGATCGAAGACATGCCGTTGGCCGAGTCGGATTTCCACTGGTCCACCGGTGACATTTCGCTCAGGCCCAGGTGCGGCCACTGCTGGACATGCAGGCTGAGCGGCTCGCCATACCCGTGCAGGCTCGCCGCATGCACGGTGGGCACGCCGGCCGCGTCGGCCAGGAAGACGATGACATTCTTTGCGCGCGGCTCTTGGCTCGCAGCGGTGTCGACATCAGCGGCATATACATTGGCAAAGGCGCAGGTGGCCGCAATCAGCAGGGCTGCACGCAGCCGTGGGAATGAGCGATGGCTCATCTGTAACTCCTGTGGGAACGGGTAGGGCGGCGGGGCGGAAGTTGCCTTCGGCCCCGGGGCTGACCCACAAGTGTGCGTCCGGATTGTTTCCGGACGAAGTCGCCGGGAATACAGCCATGAAGATCAGCATCAACGCCGTCACCATGCTTTCCGGCATTGCTGCGGCCCGGGGCCCGGCAGGGACGGATGCCATAATCAGCCGGATCACGGGCGACGGTGCCCGATCGGCTGAGGAGAGTGGATTGGACGCGACTGCGCTGCTTGAGACCATTGAGCGTGAAACCGGCCCGGACCCGCGCTGGACGGTGATCTGGCTGCATGGCCTTGGCGCCGACGGCAATGATTTCGTGCCGTTGATACCGGAGCTGGTGCGCAGGGAATGGCCCGCGATCCGGTTTGTGTTCCCGCATGCGCCGGTCCGTCCGGTCACCATCAACGGCGGTGCGCCGATGCGCGCCTGGTATGACATCCGCGAGCTCGACCTGGCCAACCGCGCCGATGAGCAGGGCGTGGCCGAGTCGGTCACCCAGGTGGAAGCGCTGATTGCCCGCGAACAGGAGCGCGGCATTCCCGCGTCGCGGATCATCCTGGCCGGGTTTTCCCAGGGCGGGGCGGTGACCCTGGCCGCCGGGCTGCGGCGCAGCGAGCCGCTGGCCGGGCTGGTGGGCCTGTCCACCTACATGCCGACAGCCCAGGGCGCGCAGGCGGCGCTGGTGGAAGGCGCGCAGCGCCAACCGGTGTTCATGGCCCACGGCAGCGAGGATCCCGTGGTGCCGTACCTGGCCGGCAAGCAGAGTTCGGCGCTGCTGCGGCGGCTGGGTTTCGACGTGGACTGGCACGTGTACCCGATGCAGCATTCGGTCTGCGGCGAGGAAATCCGCGACCTCGGCAACTGGTTCAACGCGCGCCTGGCGGAAGGCTGAATCATGGGCCAGCGCAGGGGAGCAGGAAAATGAAAGTCGTGATCGTCGATGACGAACCACTGGCGCGCGAGCGCCTGCGCGGGCTGCTGTCCCGGCTTCCAGGGGTGGAGGTGGTGGCTGAAGTCGGCGACGGGCCGGCCGCCCTGCACGCCTGTGCCGAACTTGGGCCCGAACTGGTGCTGCTGGACATCGCCATGCCGGGGATCGACGGGCTGGAGGTGGCTCGCCACCTGGCCGCGTTCGAGCCGCGCCCGGCGGTCGTGTTCTGCACTGCCTACGACGCCCACGCCCTGAAGGCCTTCGAAGCCGCGGCGGTGGACTACCTGGTCAAGCCGGTGCGCCCGGAACGGCTGGAGGCGGCGGTCGAGCGCGCCCGCACCTTCAATCTGGGCCGCGACCAGGCCGCCGGCCTGTCCGGACAGGAGCGCGAGCGCACCCATCTGTGCGCCCGGCTGCGCGGCAGCCTGCGACTGATCCCGATTGATGACATCTACTACCTGCAGGCCGACGAGAAGTACGTGGTGGTCCATCACGCCAACGGCGAGGACCTGATCGAGGAGTCGCTGCGTTCGCTGGAGACCGAGTTCGGCGAACGCTTCCTGCGCATCCACCGCAACTGCCTGGTGTCCCGCCACTTCCTGACAGAGCTGCGCCGCGAGCCGGATGGCCAATCGGTCGTCGTGCTGCGCAATGTGGCTGCCCCGCTGGAAGTAAGCCGCCGCTGCGCCGCCCAGGTGCGCGACGCCATCCAACACCTGTAGGAGCGCGCCACGCGCGCGAAACCGCGTGACTTCTGGCAGCGCGGGGAGGCTTCGGTCACAACGTAGCGAGCCGGGGCCACGGTCCATTGCCATTTGTCACGCGGTTTCGCGCGCGTGGCGCGCTCCTACAGGGTGACGTGGCCGCGGCGTCCGGCCGCGGCGATAATAGGCGGATGAAAATCCTCCGCATCGCCACCCGAAAAAGCCCGCTTGCCCTCTGGCAGAGCGAATACGTCGCCGATCGCCTGCGCCAGGCGCATCCCGGCCTGGAGGTGGAGCTGGTGCCCATGTCCACCCGCGGCGACGAGATCCTGGACCGCTCGCTGGCCGCGATTGGCGGCAAGGGACTGTTCCTCAAGGAGTTGGAGCTGGCCATGCAGCGCGGCGAGGCCGACTGCGCCGTGCACTCGCTCAAGGACGTGCCGATGGAGCTGGAGCCCGGCTTTGCCCTGCCGGCCATCCTGGCGCGGGCCGATCATGCCGATGCTTTCGTCAGCGTGCACCATGAGTCGCTGGCGGCGCTGCCGCAGGGCGCGCGGGTAGGCACTTCCTCACTGCGGCGCCAGGCGCAGCTGCGCGCGCTGCGGCCTGATATCCAGCCCGGCGACCTGCGCGGCAACGTCAACACCCGCCTGGCCAAGCTTGACGCGGGCGAGTACGACGCCATCATCCTCGCCTGCGCAGGCCTGCAGCGGCTGGGGTTTGAGGCACGCATCCGCAGCCGCCTGGACGCGCCGGAGTGGCTGCCGGCACCGGCACAGGGCGCGATCGCGATCGAGTGCCGTGATGACACCCCGGAGCTGGCGGAACTGTTCACCGCCGTGGACGACGCCCACACCCGCACCTGCGTGGAGGCCGAGCGGGCCATGAACCGTGCCCTGCACGGCAGCTGCCACGTGCCGGTGGCCGCCATGGCCACCCTGGATGGGGAGCGACTTGCGCTGCAGGGAATGGTGGGCGATGCCAGCACTGGCCGCCAGGTACGGGCCGAAGCCGTTGGCACCGCCGGCGCCCGGGAGGCGCTTGGCCGTGAGGTGGCGGAAATGCTGCTTGCGCGTGGCGCCGGCGAGCTGCTGCCGCCGGCGGATCGGGCGTTTACTTGAAGGTGTAGACCAGGTTGATCGTGCTCAGGGTGTCGGTGCGCTTGATGCCGGCACTCTCGTCCACCTCGCTGTTGTGGCGGAACTGCAGCCCGGCCTTCAACGCAAGCGCATCGTTCATCGCCACCGTCAGGCCCAGGTCGTTCTGGGCAAAAGTGTTGTCGCTGCCCGCTTCCACCAGCAGGGTGTTGCTTAGGCGGGTGTTGCCGGTCAGGTTGCGGCCGAAGTCCATCAGCCCGCGCACGATGTAGTCGCTGTTGACTTCCTCGGTGCTGGCTTCGCGTGCGCGCCGGTAGCCGGGCCCCACTTCGACCAGCAGGAACGTGTCGTCATCGTGGAAGAAGTGATGGCCGTAACCGAACGAGAACGTGCCCTGGTAGTCGTTGGTCGCGTAGTCGTCACGCTCGTAACGCGCCGCGCCGAACCAGTTGTGCACCTGGTCGACCTTGATCGAGGTGCTGCCGCCGATCTGGTAGCGGTTGGCGCTGGTCTGGTAGTCGGTCCGCGAGGTGCCGTCGGCGTCCACCACGGTCACATCCGCCTTGGCGCGCAGCGCCGACAGGGTCAGCTGGTGCTTGCTGCGCGAGTCTTCCTGTACCAGGTGCAGGCGGGTGTTGAGGTTCTCCGAATCCCGGTTGCCGCGGGTCATGGCAAAGCCCATCTCACCGGTGGCGGACCATACCGGAGGCTCGGCGCCGGGATAGGGCGCGTCCTGCGCAAATACGGGAGCTATGAAGGCAAGGGCGAGGGGGGCGAGCAGCAAGCGTTGGCGCATGGCGGGGAAGGGACCTGGGTGATCACGTGCGAACGGGCCATTATGCGCGAGCCCGGTGATAGCCCCAAATGTGCCTGCCGGCCGGGGGCGGTGTCAGGGCAGTTTGCGGTGGCGCAGCGCACCGCTGCCAAACAGCACCAGCCCGATCGAGAACACCAGTCCGAAAGCGGCGCGCCAGCGCGGCGAGGGCGCGTGGGAAGCCACCAGTCCGCCGGAGCCGGTGATGATCGACGGGTCCACAAGCGCCCACAGGCAGGCCACCGCGCCGCAGGTGCCGCCAATCAGCATCAGCAGGCGGATGATCCGGTTCAGGGTTTTCATGCCATCTGTCCCCTGCCACCCATCACGGATAGAACGGGAAGAACCGCGGGATCAGGATGATCGCCGAGATCCAGAAGATCACGTTCAGCGGCATGCCGACCTTCACGAAGTCGCTGAACCGGTAGCCGCCGGCGGTGTAGACCATGGTGTTGGTCTGGTAGCTGATCGGCGTGGCAAAGCTGGTGGAGGCGGCAAACGCGACCGCGATCAGCAGCGGCTTGGCATCCACGCCCATCGATTCGGCTGTCGCCAGGGCGATGGGGACCACCAGTACCGCCGAGGCGTTGTTGCTCATCAGCTCGGTGAGGATCGATGTCATCAGGTAGATCGCCGCCAGCGTGGCCAGCGGGCCATAGGGGCCCAGCACGTTCAGCAGCAGGTCGGCCACCATGGTGGCGCCACCGGTTTTCTGCAGAGCAATCCCCAGCGGGATGATGCCCGCCAGCAGCAGGATCACCTGCCAGTCGATCGATTCGTAGGCTTCATCCGGCGTCATCAGCTGCAGGGCCACCAGCGCCAGACAGCCGACCAGGACGGACGCGACGATCGGCAGCCAGCCCAGCGCCGCCACCCCGATCGCGGCGAACATGATCAGCGCCGAAATGATTGCCCGTCGCGGCGCCACGCGCTGCTGCGCACGTTCGCCCAGCACGATCATGCCGGGGTCGGAGCGCAGCGCGTCGATCGCGTCGGCCGGGGCATCGAGCATCAGCACGTCGCCCACCGACAGCGGTACCCGGTCCAGCGGCACGCGGATGGCCAGCTGGCGGCGGTGGATGCCCTGCACGCGGGCGCGGTAGGTATGGGCAAAACGCATGCCGTACAGGGTGCGGCCGATCAGGTGCGAGCCGGGTGCAACCATGGCCTCCACGTGCAGCCGCTCGTGACGCGCGCCCTCGGCTTCTTTCGCTTTCTCGCCTTCCGCCGGGTCCGGGGTGGGCAGCGGTGCCCGGTCAGGCGCCTTGGGCACGCGGTCGAACTTGCACTTCATCGCCTTGCGCGCGGACTCGATCCGCGGCCAGTGCCCACGCAGCAGCAGCCGGTCGCCGGCCTGGATGGTGACGTCCGGGTCGCGCTGCGCCACGCCGTTGCGCAGCACTTCCAGCAGCTCCACGTCATCGGCGCTGTCGGGCAGTGCGTTGCGCGGCGACGTGCCGATGACGGGCGTTTCCGTGGGCACCACCAGCTCGGCAATGAAGCGTCCCACGTGCTCGGTTTCGCCGGGTTTGGCCGTGCCGCGGTTGGGCAGGATCCACCAGCCCACGGTGAGCAGGTACACCGAACAGATGCCGACGAAAATGATGCCCAGCGGCGCAAATTCGAAAATCGTGAAGCCGACCCCGATCGCATCGCGGGCCATCGAATCGACCAGCAGGTTGGTGGAGGTGCCGATCAGCGTGCACACGCCCGCGGTCTGGGAAATGTAGGACAGCGGGATCAGGAATTTGGACGGGGCCCAGCCGTTGGCCGTCGTGGCCACCAGCACCAGCGGCAGGAACACGGCTACCGTGGCGGTGTTGTTGATGAAGGCCGCCACGCTGACCACCAGCCCCAGCATCACCAGCAGGAACAGCCAGCGCCAGCGGATGCGCGAGAGCAGATCGCCGATCGCCACCAGCGCGCCGTTGGCCTTGAGCGCGCCGCTGAGCACGAACATGCAGGCCACCATCACCGTGGCCTGGTTGCTGAAGCCCGACAGCGCTTCGGGCACGCTGAGCACGCCCAGTACCAGCAGCGCGGTCATCACCAGCAGCGCCACGACATCCACGCGCAGCTTTTCGGTGATGAACAGGTATATCGCCACCAGCATGACGGCGATCGTGATCAACAGGCTAAGCGGCAGATCCATTCATCCACATCCGGAAACATGCCTTTCCGCCCTTGTGGGCCCCCGGCAAACAGGGGCAAGGATATCCGCAGGCGTGCCGGGTGTAACGCGGATGCGTTGCGGTCGCCCTGCCGCGACTGTGGATCCGCGCCGCGGGCCGGTGGGATACTCCCCGCTTTCCTGCCCTGCAAAAGGGGGTTGCTTGGCCAGTCCGGAGTGTTCGCGTTTCGATGTCGTCATCATTGGCGGCGGTGCCAGTGGCGCCCTGGTGGCGGCCCGGTTGCTGGACGCCAGCCCGGCCGGCTGCCGCGTGGCGCTGGTGGAAGCCCGTCCGGCGGTGGCCGAAGGCGTGGCCTACTCGACCCGCCGCGGCGAGCATCTGCTGAACGTGCGCGCCAGCGGAATGAGCGCATTTGACGATGCGCCCGCGGATTTCGTGGATTTCCTGCGCGGTCTGCCGGAACACACTGCCGAGGGCCAAGCCGATGAGGGTCAGGCCGATGAAGGTCAGGCGGCCCTGGCTGCCCGCTTCATGCCGCGCATGGCCTATGCACGCTATTTGAAAGCGGTGCTCAGCGGCCGCCCGAACCAGGAGCGGCTGAGCCGCATCACCGATGCCGCTGTGGACGTGGCGCCGGTGGACGCAGGGTTCGAAGTTGAGCTGGCCTCTGGCAGACAGCTGTGCGCCGCGGCCGTGGTGCTGGCAGTCGGCAACCGACCCGCGCGGCTGCCGCTGAGGGCAGGTTCCGGCGGCGACGATGTGGCCACCATCCAGGCCTGGGACTACCCCGCGGTGGCCGCCATTCCCGCCGATGCCGACGTGTGCATCCTCGGTGCCGGCCTGAGCATGGTGGATGTGGTGCTGAGCCTGGAAGCCAACGGCCACCGTGGACGTATCGTTTCAATGTCCCGCAGCGGGCTGATGCCGCTGGCGCATGCCGCACCGGCGCCCCCGGCGAAGATCGACATCGACCGCCTGCTGGCGATGGACCTGCGCGCCCGCACCCGCACCCTGCGCGCGCTGGCCGCAACGGAAGTGGCGCAGGGCCGACCCTGGCATGGGGTGATGGATGCGCTGCGTCCGCACGTGCAGGCCCTGTGGACCAGCCTGGATGAAGCCGGACAGCGCCGCTTCCTGCGTCACCTGGTGCGTCACTGGGATATACACCGCCATCGGATCGCGCCGGAAGCGGCAGGCCGGCTGCAGGCCGCGACCGGGGCCGGGCGGCTGCAGCGTGTCGCCGGCCGCCTGGTGGCGGTGGAAGCGGGGTCGCCATTGGAGATTTCCTGGCGTCCGCGCGGCGAGGACCAGGTGCAGCGTTTCAAGGCCGATGTGCTGGTCAACGCGCTGGGCATGGACAAGCGGATCGAAGGCGGTACCGGACTGCTGGCGAACCTGCAGGCCCGCGGGCTGATGCGGCCGGGCCCGCATCGCATGGGCGCCGCTACCAACGGCGATGGTGCGGTGCTGGGCGCCAACGGCGAGCCGGTCCCCGGGCTGTGGACGCTGGGCGTGCTGCGCATCGGCGACCTGTGGGAAACCATCGCCATGCCCGACCTGCGCGGGCAGGCGCAGGCCGTGGCGAAGGCCGTGCAGAAGCATCTGCACGGCCGCTGAGCCGGTCGCTCAGTCTGGAGCCTGGATCGTCAGCGACGGATCGTTGAAGCGCGAATAGCGCATCGTCGCGGAGCCGTCGCCACCATCCACCTGCATCTGCCGCGGCCAGCCGTTGCTGTCGACCCACAGCATGACTTCGGTGCCCGGCTGGTCGGGGTGGATGATCCGGTACTTGCTGGCAGGGGTGCCGTCGAGAACATCGCTGCCGGCGGACTCGATCTGCGCGTTTTCCTGGGTTTCGCGGATATGCGCCTGGTCGCGCATCTGGTTCAGGGTGCCGGCCGGCAGCGGCACGCGCATGACGCGCCCGCCCATCTCCATATAGACCTGGTTGCCGATGATGGTCTGCGCCGGCGCGCCCGGGATCATCATCCGGTAGCGGTCGGGGGCGACGTACTGCATTTCGATCTGGCCGGCCGCGCCCGTCTGCGGGGCGTCAATATGGATGACGTAGCTGGTGGCGTCGGCCAGCTTGCCGACGGCGCGGGTCACGTCGTCGCGGGGCGATGCCATGGCCGCGGCGGCAAACAGCAGTGCGGCCACGCCGGCGAGGGTGAAGAGCTGACGCATGGAGGGAGGCTCCGTCTGTAAGGGTTGCCCTTGTTTACGCGGTTGGGCCCGGCTTGGGGACATCCCGCCCTGCCAGCGCGGAAATTTGCCCATAATCAGCCCATGGACAGATACGAACGCATCCTTTCGCTGCACCGCACGCTCAAGAACGCCCGCTATCCGGTCACTGTGGCGTGGCTGCAGGACGATCTGGGCTGCTCGCGGGCCACGGTCTACCGTGACCTGGCCTTCCTGCGGGACGCGCTGATGGCGCCGATTACCGGCGATGGCGAGGCGGGCTTCCGCTACGAGCCTGAGGAAGGCGGGCGTTTTGAGCTGCCGGGTCTGTGGCTGAGCTCGGACGAACTGCACGCCCTGCTGGCGGCCCAGCAGTTGCTGTCGCGCAGCGCAGGCGGGGTGCTTTCCAGCGCGCTGGCGCCTTTGCAGCAGCGCATCGAGACCCTGCTCAATACCCATTCCACCGGCAAGGAGTGGCCGGTGGAGCGTGTGCGGGTGATCCCGCATCACAGCCGGCGGATGGACGAACAGGCGTTCCGCTTCGTGTGCTCGGCGGTGCTCGAGCGCCGGCAGCTGGCGTTCGAGTACGAGGCCCGTTCCACCGACCAGAAAACCCGGCGCACGGTATCGCCGCAGCGCGTCACCCATTACCGCGGCAACTGGTATCTGGACGCCTGGGACCAGGAGCGCGAGGGACTGCGCAGTTTTTCGGTGGATCGCATCAGCAAAGCCCGGATGCTGGATCAGCCTGCCCGCGACATCGAGGAGGAGGATCTTGATCGCCACCTCACCGGCAGCTACGGGATTTTCTCCGGCGAACCGCGCGGCTGGGCCACGATCCTGTTCAACCAGCGCGCCGCGCGCTGGGTGGCCGACGAGCACTGGCACTCGCAGCAGCAAGGCCGGATGCTGGCCGATGGCAGCTATGAGCTGAAGGTGCCTTACAGCTCGCCGCGGGAACTGCTGATGGACGTACTGCACTACGGCGCCGACGCCACCATCCTCGAGCCGCAGTCGCTGCGCGAGCAGGCCCGGGCGCTGCTGGCCCTGGCCCTGTCCAACTACGAGCAGTAGGGCCTGAGCGAGCTCTGCGTGCCGCGCGGCCAGTCGGTCATTTGGGTGCGCGGGGCGTCGGGTGCGTAGCCCCGACCTGCGTGGCGCGTTCCGGTGGATCGCAGCCCGTGCGACCGGGGAGGGCGAGGCTGTGGTCATCGACCACTTTCCCCTTCCCGGAGCCGGCCATGCGCAACGCCACGTCCCAGTGCCCTGCTGACATCATCTCCAGCCGCTTCCTGCGGCAAGCCCTGCTGGGGGCGGCTTTCCTCGGCCTGGTAGCCATGGCGTCGCTGCCCGCGGCGCGCGGGGCCGGGCCGATCGGGTGGGTGCCGCTGTGGCTGCTTGGGATGCCTTTGTCTGCGCTGGGGGCGTTGGCCCTGGCCGATATTGCTGCCCGGACACCGGAATCCCCCGCGGCAGCCTGAGCCGAAAACTTAAGACAGATCCCTGCCGGGCCGGCCTGTGCTAGCGTTTCGGGTTTGACACCTGAACGGAGTTGGCCGCATGTCCCCGATTTCACGATTCTGCCTCGCCGCGGCGATTGCCGTTGGGCTGGCCAGCTGTTCCGCCGGAGCAGGCGAGGCCAACCAGGGAGAAACCAACGTGGCAGCAGATCCCCACCAGTGGCTGGAAGATGTGACCGGGGATGACGCCCTGGCCTGGGTGCGCGAGCAGAACGCTGTCGCCGAGGCCGAACTGGCCGATACCGATGAATTCCGCCGGCTTGAGGCCGAGCTGCTGGCCATCTACGACTCCGACGAGCGCATTCCGGGCGTGTCGAAGATGGGCGAGTACTACTACAACTTCTGGCGCGACCAGAACAACGAGCGCGGCATCTGGCGCCGGACCACGCTGGCCGAGTACCGCAAGGACGCCCCGCAGTGGGAGCTGCTGCTGGATCTGGACGCGCTCAACGCCGAAGAGGACGAAAACTGGGTCTGGCACGGCGCCAACTGCCTGCGCCCGGATTACGACCGCTGCCTGATCGCGCTCTCGCGCGGCGGCGCCGACGCCGACGTGACCCGCGAATTCGACCTGGCCAACAAAACCTGGGTGGAAGACGGCTACTTCCGTGAAGAGGCCAAGGGCGGCCTGGCCTGGATCGATCGCGACACGGTGTTCGTCTACACCGATTTCGGCGAGGGCTCGATGACCGAGTCCGGCTACCCGCGCATCGTCAAGGAGTGGAAGCGCGGCACGCCGATGGAGTCGGCCGAAGTGGTCTATGAAGGCCAGGCCGATGACATGTACATCAGCGCCAGGCGCGACCTGACCCCGGGCTTCGAGCGCGAGTTCGTCAGCCGCACCCTGGCCTTCTACAACGACGAGCTGTACCTGCGCGGCGAAGACGGTTCGCTCACCAAGATCGACGCCCCGAACTCGGCCAACAAGTTTGCGGTGCGCAACTGGATCGGCTTCGAGCTGCGCGAGCCGTGGGAAGTGGGCGGCAAGACCTTCGAGGCCGGTTCGCTGCTGGTCTCGGACTTCGACGGCTACATGGCCGGCGAGCGTGAGTTCGACGTGCTGTTCGAGCCCAGCGAAACCACCTCGCTGGCCGGGCTGACCATCACGAAGAACCACGTGGTCATCAACGTGCTGGACGACGTCAAGAACCGCCTGACCGTGCTGACCCCGGGCGAGGACGGCTGGACGCGCGCACCGTTTGAAGGCGCCCCGGAGCTGGGCACCGTGGGCGTAAGCGCGGTGGACAGCGATGAATCCGACGCGGTGTGGCTGACCGTCACCGATTACCTCACCCCCAGCACCCTGATGCTGGCCGACCTGGCCACCGGCGGCGCGCCGGAAGAGCTGAAGTCGATGCCGGAGTTTTTCGACGGCTCCACCCACGTGGCCGAGCAGCACTTCGCCACCTCGGAAGATGGCACCCGCGTGCCGTACTTCCTGGTGCGCCCGAAGGACATGCAGGCCGATGGCACCAACCCGACCCTGCTCTATGGCTACGGCGGCTTTGAAATCTCGCTGACCCCGGGCTACGCCGCAGGCGTGGGCAAGGCCTGGCTTGAGCGTGGCGGCGTGTACGCGGTGGCCAATATCCGCGGCGGCGGCGAGTACGGCCCGCGCTGGCACCAGGCCGCGCTGAAGCAGAATCGCCACAAGGCCTACGAGGACTTCGCCGCAGTGGCGAAGGACATGATCGAGCGCGGCATCACCTCGCCCGAGCACCTGGGCGTCCGCGGCGGCAGCAACGGCGGCCTGCTCACCGGCAACATGCTCACCCAGTACCCGGAGCTGTTCGGCGCGGTGGTGATCCAGGTTCCGCTGCTGGACATGCAGCGCTACCACAAGCTGCTGGCCGGCGCCTCGTGGATGGCCGAGTACGGCAACCCGGATATCGCCGAGGAGTGGGAGTACATCCAGACCTTCTCGCCGTACCACCTGTTCGACCCGGCGAAGAAGGACTACCCGCCCACCATCCTGCTCACCTCCACCCGCGATGACCGCGTGCACCCCGGCCACGCCCGCAAGATGCATGCGCTGATGAGCGATGCGGGCGCGGACGTGCGCTACTACGAGAACATCGAAGGTGGCCACGGCGGCGCGGCCAACAACCGCCAGGCCGCGCACATGGATGCGCTGTTCTACACGTTCCTGTGGCAGCAGCTGGGCAAGGACTGACCCTCCGTCCCCGCGCCCCGGGGACGGCTTTGACCGTAGGAGCGCGCCACGCGCGCGAAACCGCGTGAATCATGTTGTGCGGTGGGGCTTCGGACACTTCGGACTGACCGAAGCCCCGCCATGACCCAGAGGTCACGCGGCTTCGCGCGCACGGCGCGCTCCTACAGGGGCGCCACCCGGAACCACGTCTTCCCGCAACCGCAACGTTGTTATTTGACGGAAAACCCCCATCCATGAAGCTTCCCCTGTCCTTTGCCCTGGCTTTGCTGATGACTACCGCCTGCACCCCTTCCGCCAATGACGCAGCGGGGGCTTCCAACGCTTCCGCCGCCGCGCCCGCCACCGTGCCGGAGCCGCCGATCGCCGAGCTGCGCTCGCACCAGGTCACCTCGCCGCACGGCGCGGTGCGTAATGACGAGTACTACTGGCTGCGCGACGACACCCGCGAAGACGCGGACATGCTGGCCTACCTCAACGCCGAGAACGCTTACGCCGATTCGGTGATGGCCTCCAGCAAGTCGCTGCAGGGCAAGCTGTACGAGGAGATCGTTGGCCGCATCCGCCAGGACGACAGCTCGGTGCCTTTCCGCGAGCGTGGTTACTGGTACTACTCGCGCTTCGAGACCGGCAAGGACTACCCGGTGTACGCACGCCGTGCGGACGCCGACGGCGTGGACGCGCTTTCCATCCAGCAGGCCAACGACGCCGGCGATTTCGCCGCCGAACAGGTGCTGCTGGACGTGAACACCATGGCGGAGGGCAAGGATTACTTTTCCGTCGCCAACTACGAAACCAGCCCCGACAACCGGATCATGGCCTGGGCCGAGGACGACGTGGGCCGCCGCCAGTACGTGATCCGCTTCAAGGACCTGGAGACCGGCAAGATCTTCGAGGACGAGATCCGGGGCGTGTCCGCCGGCCTGGTCTGGGCCGACGACAACCGCACCCTGTTCTACGTCGAGAACGATCCCGAGACCCTGCTCACCGTGCGGGTGAAGAGGCACGTGCTTGGCACGCCCGCGTCCGAGGACGTGCTGGTCTACGAAGAGAAGGACGACAGCTTCTACATGGGCATCGGCCGCACCCGTGACGATGCCTACATCTGCATCTACGTGCAGAGCACCGTGGCCTCGGAAATGCGCTGCGCCCCGGCGGCCGACCCGGCGAGCTTCACCGTGCTGGCCGAGCGCGAGCGCGACGTTGAATACGACGCCGACCACCACGACGGCCGCTGGGTGATCCGCACCAACTGGAACGCGCCCAACTACCGCGTGATGACCGCGCCCAGCAATGCCACCTCGCGCCAGCAGTGGCAGGACTGGCTGGCCCACAGCGAAGAGGTGTTCATCGAAGACGTGGAGCTGTTTGACGGCTTCACCGCCATCGGCGAGCGCTCTGAAGGGCTCGAGCGCGTGCGCGTGATCCGTGCCGACGGCAGCGAGGATTACGTGAGCGCCGATGAGCCGGCGTACTCCATGGGCCTGAGCACCAACTCCGAGCCGGACACCGAATGGCTGCGCTACGGCTACACCTCGCTCACCACCCCGGCGACCACCTTTGAACTGAACGTGGTGACCGGCGAGCGCCGCCAGCTCAAGCAGCAGCCGGTGATCGGCTACGACCCGGAGCAGTACACCACCGAGCGCCTGTGGGCGACCGCGCGCGACGGTACGAAGGTGCCGGTGTCGCTGGTGTACCGCAACGGCTTCGAGCGTGACGGCACCGCGCCGCTGCTGCAGTACGGCTACGGCAGCTATGGCATGTCGATGGATCCGGGCTTCAACCTGCCGGTGGTCAGCCTGCTCGACCGCGGCGTGGTGTACGCCATCGCCCATATCCGCGGCGGCCAGGAAATGGGCCGCAAGTGGTACGACCAGGGCAAGCTGTTCAACAAGATCAACACCTTCACCGACTTCATCGACGTCACTGACCACCTGGTGGCCCAGGGCTATGCGGCCCCTGACCGCGTGGCGGCCTACGGCGGCAGCGCCGGCGGCCTGCTGGTGGGCGCGGTGGCCAACATTGCCCCGGACAAGTACCGGGTGATCCTGTCGCAGGTGCCGTTCGTCGACGTGGTGACCACCATGCTCGACCGCGGCATTCCGCTGACCACCAACGAGTACGACGAGTGGGGCAACCCGGAACAGCCCGAGGCCTACCGCTACATGCTCAGCTACTCGCCCTACGACAACCTGGAAGAAAAGGCCTACCCGGCCATGTTCGTCGGCACCGGCCTGTGGGATTCGCAGGTGCAGTACTGGGAGCCGGCCAAGTACGTCGCCAGGCTGCGGGTGCTGAACACCAGTGACTACCCGATCGTGTTCCGCACCAACATGGACGCCGGCCACGGCGGCAAGTCCGGCCGTTTCCGTCGCTACGAGGAACTGTCGGAAATGTACGCCTTTCTGCTCGACGAGCTCGGCGTCAACTGACCCCGCGTGGCGCGCTCCCCTCGTAGGAGCGCGCCACGCGCGCGAAACCGCGTGAATTCCGGCGTGCCGCGAGGCCCCGGCCACCGCGGTGCCGCCGACGCCCTATTTGCCTCCGGCCACCGCGCCGTGGCCGACGTCCCACGGCAACGCTCACCGTCACGCGGCTTCGCGCGTATGACGCGCTCCTACAGGGGGCATCATGCGTGCGCTTCGCGCGTCGCTATGCACCGGCCGGATATCATTGCCTCCAATGAACTCGCCCGTCCGCTTCCGCTGGGCCTGGTTGCTGCTGGCCTACGCCATGCTCGGCCTCGGCATGCTGGGCGTGGTGCTGCCTGGACTGCCGACGGTGCCATTCATCCTGGCCGCCGCCTGGGCGGCGATGCGCGGGTCGCCGAGGCTGCACGCCTGGCTGCTGGCGCACCGCACGTTCGGGCCGATGATCCACAACTGGCAGGAACATGGTGCCGTCACCCGCCGCTCCAAAGTGCTCGCCATCGGCTCGATGGTGCTGTGCGCGGTGGTGCTGTTCCTCGTTTCCCCCATGTTCTGGGCCGCAATGGCTGGCACCGGGGTGATGGCCATCGTGGCAGCGTGGCTGTGGCGGCGGCCGGAGCCGCCAGCGTCAGTGCCGACCCATGGGGCAGGGCGGAAATGAAGGCCGCTGGATTCCGCGCGGACCTCCCTGCCGCTACACTGCCGGCATGAAACCGACACGCCTGTCCGCACTCCTGTTGCTCCTGGCCGCGCTGGCCCTCGCCGGCTGCGGCAACAAGCACGACCTGTTCATGCCGCCACCGCCCGACGACGATGAAATGATCGACGACTTCGGTGACGAGGACCTGCAAGACGACTTCGCGCCGCTGGACGATTCCGATCCAGCAGACCAGACCGATCCTGTGGACGAGACCGACCTGGACGACGGCGAACCGGAACTGCCGCTGCCCGTGCCGACCGGTGACGACTGAGGCCACAGGCCGCCGCGGCCCTGCGGGCATGTGCTTCACCAAGATGCATGGCGCCGGCAACGACTTTGTCGTGCTGGACCTGCGTGACGGCAGCCCGCCGCCTTCACCGCAGCTGTGCCGCGCCTTGGCCCACCGCCATACCGGCGTCGGCTGCGACCAGATCCTGACCATCGAGCCGGCGCGTTCGCCCGGCGCCGTCGCCGCCTACCGCATCTGGAATGCGGACGGCCTGCCCGCCGGGCAGTGCGGCAATGGCGCGCGCTGCGTGGCGGCCTGGCTGCTGCGCGACGGTGCTGCCCAGCCACCAACCTTCCTGATGGACAGCCCCGCAGGCCTGCATGAAGTGACCGCGCTGCCCGACGGCCGGCTGCAGGTGGTCATGGGCGTTCCCGATTTTGAGCCGGCCGCAGTTCCGCTGGCCGGGTTTGATAGCGCCGAGGATGCCTATCGCGTGCAGCTGGACGGCACCACGGTGGAATTCGGCGCGGTCTCAATGGGCAATCCACACGCGGTGATTGAAGTCAGCGACGTGGACACCGTCCCGGTCGCCCGGCTGGGGCCTGCACTGCAGCAGTCCTCCAGCTTCCCCGATTCGGTGAACGTCGGCTTTGTCCAGGTGGTGGATGCGGCCACGGTGCGCCTTCGTGTGTACGAGCGCGGCGTGGGCGAAACCCTGGCGTGCGGCAGCGGTGCCTGCGCCGCCGCGGCGGTGCTGATGCGGCGCGGACGGGTGGGACGCCGGGTAGCAGTGCAGCTTCCAGGGGGTACCCTGCAGATTGCCTGGCCCGGCCACGGCGAACCGATCACGATGGCCGGACCGGCCGCATTTGTTTTTGAAGGAGAGTGGACCGCATGACCGACCTCGAAAAAATCGGCGCCCACGAAGTGGCTGCCTGGTTGCGCCGCCACCCGAGGTTCCTGCAGCAGTTCCCCGATTTGGCCCTGAGCCTGGTGGTGCCGCGCGACGACGGCCCGGCGGCCTCGCTGGCCAGCTACCAGCTGGAAGTGCTGCGTGACAAGAACCGCGAGCTGTCGCGCCGGCTGCAGGACCTGTTCGCGATCTCGCAGGAAAACGAGCGCCTGGCCGTGCGTACCCACCAGCTGACCCTGTCGCTGATGCGCCAGGCCAATGCCGCCGGCACCGTGCGTGCCATGGCCGCCTCGCTGGCGGAGGATTTCGCCGGGGATCTGGTGCGGATCGTGCTGTTCCAGCCGCTGCCCGGACTGGAGAGCGCCGAGTGGCTGCAGGTGATCACCCGCGATGATCGTCTGCTGCAGCCGTTCACTGACTGCCTGAAGGACGGCGAGCCGCTGTGCGGGCGACTGCACCCGGACAAGCAGACCGTGCTGTACGGCGAGCGGGTGGAAGAGGTCAATTCCAGTGCGCTCCTGCCGCTGGAGGGCGTGGGCATGGTGGCGATCGGCAGCCACGACCCCAACCGCTTCTACCCCGGCATGGGCACCCTGTTCCTGCGCATGATGGGCGACGCCTTTACCGCCGCCCTGCAACGCTTCGATGACTGAACCCCGAGCCGCCGCCACCCCCACCGTAGGAGCGCGCCATGCGCGCGAAACCGCGTGAATCGTGGGGTGCAGGGTGGCTTCGGCCAGGACACTGCCTGCCGTAGCCCCGCCGCGATGCCTGCTGTCACGCGGCTTCGCGCGCATGGCGCGCTCCTACAGGCGACCGGTTGGCGCTTCGGCCTGTGACAGCGCCCGCCGACCCGATCGCGCCGGCGCAGCCGTTCCTCGACCACCTGCAGTTCGAGCGCCGTGCGTCCCCGCACACGCTGGATGCCTACCGCCGCGACCTGACTGCCCTGTGCACGTGGGCGGCAAAGCAGGGCGGGGCGGTGGAATTGCTGGATGGAGCCGACATCCGCGCCTTCATCGCCGCCGAGCACCGTCGCGGCCTGTCGCCGGCCAGCCTGCAGCGCAGGCTCTCGGCCTGTCGGGGCTGGTACAGCTGGCTGCTGCGCAACGGCCGGATCACTGCCGACCCCACCGCCGGCATCCGCGCGCCCAAGGCCAGCCGCAAACTGCCACAGGTGCTGGATCCCGACGAGGCAAAGGCGCTGGTGGAAGTGCCCACCGACGTTCCGCTGGGCCTGCGCGACCGGGCCATGCTGGAGCTGCTGTACTCATCCGGCCTGCGGGTGAGCGAGCTGTGCCAGCTGCGCTGGCGCGACCTGCAGCTGGAAGACGGCCTGGTCACCGTGCTCGGCAAGGGCAACCGCCAGCGCATGGTGCCGGTCGGCTCGCACGCACGGCGGGCGCTGCAGGAGTGGCGCGCGGAAAGCGGCGGCACCAACGACTTGCCGGTGTTCCCCGGCCGCGGCGGTGGCCCCATCAGCCCGCGCAGCGTACAGGCCCGCATGCGCCTGCTGGCCCAGCGCCAGGGATTGTTCAAGCGCGTCCACCCGCACCTGCTGCGGCACTCGTTCGCCAGCCACGTACTGGAATCGTCCGGCGACCTGCGCGGCGTGCAGGAGCTGCTGGGCCATTCCGACATCGCCACCACCCAGATCTACACCCACCTGGATTTCGGCCACCTGGCCCGCGTCTACGACGCCGCCCATCCCCGCGCTCGCCGCAAACCCGACCCCAAGTAGGAGCGCGCCACGCGCGCGAAACCGCGTGAATCGTGTTTCGCCGAACAGCTTCGGCCAGTACGCTCCGTCCGACGCCCCACGGCGTGGATTGTCGTCACGCGGCTTCGCGCGCATGGCGCGCTCCTACAGCAGCAGATTTCAGGTGGTCCAGCGTAAACGGTCAGTAGGCCGCACCCTTGTATCGGCCAGGCGCGACCCCCAGACAGGGGGTTCAACCCCGGAGGCTGCATGGACCCCAGACAGAACCCCCACGTCTTCCACGCCACCACCATCGTGTCGGTGCGCCGTGGTGACAAAGTCGCCATCGCCGGCGACGGCCAGGTGACCCTTGGCAATACCGTGATGAAGGCCCACGCGCGCAAGGTGCGCCGCCTGGGCAGCAACGGTCAGGTACTGGCCGGTTTCGCCGGCGCCGCCGCCGATGCCTTCACCCTGTTCGAACTGTTCGAATCCAAGCTCGAAAGGCATGGCCAGCTGCTGCGTGCCGCGGTGGAGTTCGCCAAGGACTGGCGCACCGAGCGCCGCTTCGGAAAGCTCGAAGCCCTGCTGGCCGTGGCCGACAAGGAGACCTCGCTGGTCATCAGCGGTACGGGCGATGTGATCGAGCCCGACGACGGTGTGGTCGCCATCGGCTCCGGCGGCCCCTACGCGCTCTCGGCCGCCCGCGCGCTGGCCGCCCATACCGACCTGGACCCCAGGACCATTGCCGTGGAGGCGATCAAGATCGCCGGTGAGGTGTGCATCTACACCAACGGCAACGTCGTGGTGGAGGAACTCTGATGGCTGATAACAACTCGTCCACCATGACCCCGCGCGAGATCGTGCAGGAGCTGGACCGCCACATCGTTGGCCAGAACGAGGCCAAGCGCGCCGTCGCCATTGCGCTCCGCAACCGCTGGCGCCGCATGCAGCTGCCCGAGGACCTGCGCAACGAGGTGATGCCCAAAAACATCCTCATGATCGGCCCCACCGGCGTGGGCAAGACCGAGATCGCCCGGCGCCTGGCCACCCTGGCCAACGCCCCGTTCGTCAAGGTCGAAGCCACCCGCTTCACCGAGGTGGGCTACGTGGGCAAGGACGTGGAGCAGATCATCCGCGACCTGGCCGACACCTCGGTCAAGCTGTACCGCCAGCAGGCCAAGCAGCGCATGCGTACCCGGGCGGAGGAAAACGCCGAAGACCGGATCCTCGATGCCCTGCTGCCGCGCCGCGAAACCCCGGCCCCGGGCTTCGGCTTCGGCCCTTCGCAGCAGAGCGCCACCGTGGATATCGGCGCCGAGCCTTCCAGCCAGGAATCGGAAACCCGCCGCAAGCTGCGCCAACGCCTGCGCGCTGGCGAACTGGATGACCGCGAAATCGAACTCGACCTCAGCATGAGCGGCGGCGTGGACATCATGACCCCGCCCGGCATGGAGGAAATGGGCCAGCAGCTGCGGCAGATGTTCTCCAACCTCGGCGGCGCCAAGACCCAGAAGCGCAAGATGACCATCCGCGCCGCGCGTCCGCTGCTGATCGAGGAAGAGGCCGGCAAGCTGGTCAACGAGGACGAAGTGCGCGAGGCCGCCATCGAGGCCACCGAGCAGCACGGGATCGTGTTCCTGGATGAGATCGACAAGGTCGCCCGCCGCAGTGAAGGCGGCACCAGTGGTGCCGATGTCAGCCGCGAGGGCGTGCAGCGCGACCTGCTGCCGCTGGTGGAAGGCTCCACCGTCAGCACCAAGTACGGCTCGGTCAAGACCGACCACATCCTGTTCATCGCCTCGGGCGCGTTCCACATGGCCAAGCCCAGCGACCTGATCCCTGAGCTCCAGGGCCGCTTCCCCATTCGCGTTGAACTGGCCGCCCTGACCAAGGATGACTTCGTGCGCATCCTCACCGAGCCAAAGGCGGCGCTTACCACCCAGTACGTGGAGCTGTTGAAGACGGAAGGGGTGGAGCTGGAATTCGGCGAGGACGCCATTGAGCGCCTGGCCGAAATTGCCGCCCAGGTGAACGAGCGGCAGGAAAACATCGGCGCAAGGCGGCTGCATACCGTGCTTGAGCGGCTGCTCGACACGCTGAGCTATGAGGCGCCTGACAAGACCGGCAGCGTGACCATCGACCGTGCGTATGTGGATGAGCACTTGGGTGAGCTGGTTGAGGATCCGGATTTGAGTCGCTACATCCTTTGATCCGCCCGTACCGTGGAAACACAGGGCCCGCCATCTGGCGGGCCTTTTTTTCGTTCTTCGCCGGGAAGCCCGCGCCTGACGTAGGTCGGGGCTACGCCTCCGACGCGCCGCAAACCCGGACACCCAGCGCCGGGCTTCGGCCGAACGCCGCGCCCTGCCGCCGCGGTGTCGCTTTTCGCGCGGCAGGGCATCCTGCCCTGACGCGCGCGCAATACATCCATGTATTGCTTGACGCGACACCCCGGCGCCAGGACGCGGCTCACCGCTACTTCATTGTCGGCGCTCCGGTAGGTCGGGGCTACGCCCCCGACTCCCCGCAAACCCGAATGTCCCCGCGCCAGTCACGTGGGCTAGTCATGCAGTTGCCGGGGGTGGGAGGGCGGTGGTAGCGTCGAAAGGGCGCAACCGGCGGGGAGGTCGGGACGCGGGCTTAGGTGCCGGCACAGGCCCTATGTAGTTGAATCCAAGGGGGTTTCATGGGATGTAAAGTATGCAAAGGCAGGTTTATAACCTTGTCTTACAGCCCATTTTGTCCTCGAATTAGGTGTTAGATTCCGTGATCAACGTCAGTAAGGTTTCGTATGTGGCGGAGAGGGATATTGACCTGCTCCTTCTGGAAGAGATCAATGTTTCACCAAAGTTCTCTGCCTGGTTATTGGAAAGGGTCGGCCACTTGGCTCCATCAATTTCTTCCGCGGGTGCTTGGCACTCTGTCACGCACGCCCAGTTTGGTGAGTCCGATCTGATTGTGAAGTTTAGTTCCGGGTATGCAATTCTGATCGAGAATAAGATTGACGCCCCTGCTCAACCTGATCAAAGCGCTCGTTATCAGAAGCGCGGAGAGATGGGGCTTACTGCGGGCAGCTGGAGTAGTTACATATGTTGCATTATTGCGCCCGCACGATATTTGCAAAGCAATGCGGAATCTAAAAGTTACGACGCAAGAATTAGTTACGAGGAAATTCGAGACTGGCTCTTAGCTCAGAGCAATGAAAGGTCAGATTTTCGCGCAGGCATGTTAAATTCTGCAATTGAGCAGAATCGCAGGGGTTACAGCCCACTCCCCCATGATGATGTGACGGAGTTCTGGCTGTCTTACTGGCGATTGGCAAGTGAAAGCTTCCCATCACTTGAGATGCCTCGACCGGGAAATAAGCCAGTCAACTCCGATTGGCCAGACTTTCGACCGAGAGAGTTAGATAGTCGATTCAACATCGTTCACAAGATGGCACATGGGTACGTTGATCTCCAAATGAGGAACGCCGCTGGAAGGGTTGATGAGATAAAGCGGCTGGTCCGAGATCCCAAGTTGCAGGTGGTGACCGCGGGCAAGTCGGCCGCTATCCGCGTTGTGGTTCCTAAGGTTGACCGTTTTGTGTCGTTCCAGGCTCAACAGTCAAAGGTGATCGCAGCCCTACGCGCTGCACAGGAGCTGCTGTCTCTGGCCAAGAGCTTGGGCAATAAAATCTAACCATGCGTTCAAGCCGAAGCCGCTTCGTTCCACCAACCACATGGCAGGTAAAGCTTGCCATGTGGTTGGCTCCGCTACGCGTCTCGGCTTAACTTAGGTGTTAGACCTTAGGGAGCCTCGATGAACCACCTACTCATTCTAATGGTTGGTCTGCTGGCTGCATCCATAGCCCAAACAGCGAGCGCTAGATCGGGCTCGCCGAAGGAATCACGCTCCGAGTTCACCGTCGCCGGAGCACATATGGGCCAAGACTACTGGGCCATGCGCCGCATGTTTCCCCAAATGGAATGTGAGTCTTCCTGCGCTGACCGAACAATTGTGTACCTAGACCACCCAGGAACGTTATGGGTGAGTATCGGTGAAGGAAAAATAAACCAACTGGCCTTTTATTTTAATGTCGCTAGGGACGATGGTGTACGGCGTGATCTGATTCTTCGAGATCTCACTCGCCTTTATGGGAGGCCAAGAAAAGATAAAAACTGTAGCGTATGGGACCGGGCCGATGGTGCGATCCAGTTCTGTCCACTAGGCACTGGTGCAGTGGTTCATTGGAACGACATTAATTGGCAGCGCATCACCAGCGTGATCCCAGCGGTTGCTCCAGCAACTCCGTAGGTGCCGCGAGCAGGAAACAATAGATCTAGGTTCAGAAACCGGAGTTCCAACAATGTCCCTTCAACAACTCCTGGGTATAGAGCTGCCGATCATTCAGGCACCTATGGCGGGCGTGCAAGGAAGTGCACTGGCAGTGGCCGTGTCGAACGCTGGCGGGCTGGGATCACTGCCCTGTGCCATGCTCAGTTTTGATTCCATGCGCGATGAGCTGGCGGGGATCAAGCTCAAAACAGACAAGCCTTTCAACGTGAATTTCTTCTGCCATACGCCGCCCGTACCCGGTGCCGAGCGTGAGGCGGGGTGGCGAGCTGCGCTTTCGCCTTATTACGAAGAATATGGAATTGACGTAGACACCATTCCCACCGGACCGGGGGCCGCGCCTTTCAATATGGAGGCCGCGGACGTGCTGGAAGAATTCAAGCCCGCCGTGGTCAGCTTCCATTTTGGTTTGCCTTCGGCCGAATTGCTGGCGCGGGTGCGCGGTTGGGGCGCGAAGGTGCTGTGTTCGGCAACGACTGTTGAAGAGGCGCGTTGGCTCGAGACACAGGGAGTCGATGCCATCATTGCGCAAGGTCTTGAGGCGGGCGGACACCGCGGCATGTTCTTGTCAGACGACCTGACTACCCAGGCCGGAACGTTCGTACTGGTGCCGCAAATCGTGCACGCGGTGAAGCTCCCGGTCGTTGCTGCCGGTGGCATCGCGGGTGCGAAAGGCGTTGCGGCCGCCCTGGCGCTTGGTGCCGCTGGCGTGCAGATCGGGACGGCCTATCTGCTCTGTCCTGAAGCGACCACCAGCGCGGTGCACCGCGCCGCACTGAAAAGCGAGCGCGCCCGCCACACGGCGGTCACCAACCTTTTCTCCGGTCGACCCGCGCGTGCCATCGTGAACCGCGTCATGAATGAGCTTGGTCCCATCAGTACTACTACACCCGATTTTCCTTTGGCTACCGCCGCCATTGCTCCCTTGCGCGCCAAGGCCGAGAGTCGAGGCTCCGGTGATTTCTTACGTCTATGGTCTGGTCAGAATGCGAGTGGATGCAAGGAGATACCAGCCGCGCAACTCACCCGTGAATTGGCCGCTGGCTTGTAGCAAACGCATCGTTACGCCCGTAGCTGGAATCTCTCTGCTGCAATGCAGCAAAATGGGTGATGCCTAAAGCTCCCTCTCCTGATTTCACCCCACCCCAGACTGCCCCCGCACTGAGCCCACGCCAGGTCGGTCTGATCCTGTTCGCGCTGACGCTGGGCGGCTTTGCCATCGGTACCGGCGAGTTCGCCGGCATGGGGCTGATGCCCAACATGGTCGTCTCGCTGGGCGTGACCGAGCCGCAGGTGGGGCACCTGATCAGCGCCTACGCGCTGGGCGTGGTGGTTGGTGCGCCGGTGCTGGCTATCCTGGGCGCGGGCTGGAAGCGCAAGACCCTGTTGCTGTCGCTGATCGGATTTTACGCGCTGGGCAACCTGGCCAGCGCGCTGGGGCCGACCTATGGCAGCCTGCTGCTGTTCCGCTTCATCGCCGGCTTGCCGCACGGCGCCTACTTCGGCGTGGCGGCGCTGACGGCGGTGGCGATCAGCCCGCCGCACCAGCGTGGGCGCGCGGTCAGCCTGGTGATGCTGGGTTTGACCCTGGCGATCCTGGCCGGCAATCCGCTGGCGACGTGGGCAGCCCAGGTGGTCGACTGGCGCTGGATCTACGTGGCGGTGGCGGTGATCTCGGTTGTCACCGCGGTGCTGCTGGCGGTGTGGCTGCCGGTGCAGGCCAACGGTCCGAAGGCGAATCCGCTGGCCGAGCTGCGCGCGTTCAACCGCACGCCGGTGTGGCAGGCACTGGGCATCGGCGCGATCGGTTTCGCCGGCATGTTCGCGGTCTTCAGCTATCTGGCGCCCACCATGCTGGAAGTGACCGGGGTGTCGGCGGGGTGGATTCCGCTGGGATTGGCCGGGTTTGGCCTGGGTGGGGTGATCGGAAACTTTGCCGGCGGATGGCTGTTCGACCGCTACGGGCTGCGCAGCGTCTGGGTGGTGCTGGCGTGGGCCGTGGTGGCGCTGCTGCTATTTCCGGTGATGGCGGGTAGCTTACCCACGATCCTGCTGGCGACCGTCGCCATTGGCTTGCTGGGCGCGCTGGGGCCGATCCTGCAGTCGCACCTGATGGACGTGGCAGGCGAGGCGCAGACGCTGGCCGCGGCCTCGCACCACGCTGCGTTCAACATGGCCAATGCGCTGGGGCCGTGGCTGGGCGGCATGGCGATCACCGCCGGTTACGGCTGGACCTCGACCGGCTATGTCGGTGCCGCCACCGCCGTGGTTGGACTGATGATCTACGCCTGGGCCAGCAGGACGGCGCGGGTGACCGCGCGCACGGCGGCAACGGTGCCGACCGCCGCTGCGGCCTGTGAAACCTGACGGCAGGGTTGATCGCGCATCAGAATTCCGTCTGGCCCGGCAGCAGCGCACGCAGCTCGGCTTCGGTGAGGTTGCGCCATTGGCCGGGCTTGAGATGGGCCAGCTTGACCGGTCCTATCCGCACCCGCACCAGCTGCTTGACCCGCAGCTTGAAGTGCGCCGCCATCAGGCGGACCTGGCGGTTGAGGCCCTGGACCAGGACGATCCGGAAGCCGTATTTGCCCAGCGGGCTGGTCCGGCACGGCAAGGTCATCTTGCCGTGGACGGGTACCCCGCGGGCTATGCCGCGCAGGGCTTCCTGGGTGACCGCGTTGTTCACGCTCACCAGGTACTCCTTCTCCAGCTTGTTCTCGGCGCGCAGGATGGCGTTGACGATGTCGCCGTTGCTGGTGAGCAGGATCAGGCCCTCGGAATCCTTGTCGAGCCGGCCGATCGGGAAGATCCGTTCCTGGTGATCGATGAAGTCGATGATGTTGCCCTTCACCGACGACTCGGTGGTGGAGGTGATGCCCACCGGCTTGTGGAGCGCGATGTAGACGTGGCGGCGCTTGCCGGGCGCGACGGTTCGGGTCTGCAGCGTCTGGCCGTCGATTGCGACGATGTCGTCTTCGCCCACTTCCGAGCCCACGCGCCCGCGCTGGCCATTGACCGTGACCCGGCCTTCGCCGATGAGGCGGTCGGCCTCGCGGCGCGAGCAGGCGCCGGTGTTGCTGATGTACTTGTTCAGGCGCATGCCGCGGGCGTCACCGGAAATCTTGAAGGGCGAGAAGTCTGGCAGATCGCGCGCGCGGGGTCATGGGGCGCGGGCGCGCGACCACACCGGAACGGCTGGCCGACGCCTACTCCCGGCGAATCAACATCCAGCATCGTCTGGTCTATCAAGTGCTCCAGGCCGAGCACACCGTTAAAGTCCTGAGAATGTGGACGCACTACGAGTAGACGGGCCATGACGACTCTGCATGTTGGATCAGTGCTGCTCTTCCTCCTCGGCCTGGCCCACTCGCTGCTGGGCGAGCGCTACATTCTCATCCGCCTGTTTCGCCGCGACCACCTGCCCAGGCTGTTCGGCGGTACCGCGTTCACCATCCGCACGCTGCGCTTTGCCTGGCACATCACCACGGTGGCGTGGTGGGGCATGGCGGTGCTGCTCTGGCAGGCCGCGTCGGGTGACCTGGGGCGTAGCCAGCTGCTGACCGTGCTGGGCTGGACCATGCTGCTGTCGGGAATGCTGCCGCTGGTGATGACCCGCGGGCGTCACCTGTCGTGGGTCGTGCTGTTCTTCGTCGGCGGCCTGGCTTTGTGGGCGGCTGGGTGAGAGGGCAGCCCCTTGCCGCTGTAACGTCTGTCAGGTTCTCCCTGGCCCGCTCGTCTGTATTCCATAACTTGGGCTGTGACGGGGATGGACATGGAACTGACAGGCACGCGGGGTGACGTATTTGGCTATGACCAGGCAGTGCTGCGATGGACCCGGGTTGGAGCGTGGTGGAAGCAGGGCTGGCGGATATATCGCGTAGCGCCGTTGCGGCTTCTGGTGTTGGCGCTGCTGCCCGTGCTGTTCGAAGCGCTTGTCCAGTTGACTCCGGCGGCGGGCATGGTGCTCTCCAAGCTCCTCACGCCAGCTGTCTCCGCTTGGGTGCTGGTCATGCTTGACCACAAGGTGCGCCATCACCGGTTCTCGCCCCGGATCACCGGCTGGCAGACAGCGCTGCGTTGGCGCCAGGTTGCGGGTTTGGCGCTGGCGAGCCTTGCAGTGTTCGGCCTGCAGGCGTCGGTGGCCGCCCTGATCGGCAACCAGACGCAGGCAATTGCGCTGGTGATGGGGGATGTTGCCGGTATTACGTTCTCCCGGGCACAGATGGCCTGCATCCTTGCTTCGGGAATGGGTCTGATGCTGTTCCTGTTTTTCGTCGGTCCACGGATGGTCCTGGATGGAATGCGGCTGTGGCCGGCGATCAAGGAGAACGCCCGGCTTCTCAAGCGCTGCTGGCAGCCAATGGTGCTCCACTCGCTGGTCATGGCGATGATGCTGGCCGGGCTGGTCTGGATGCCCTTGCTGCTGCTGGTGCTTCTGCCCGCAGGCCTATGCATCGGGTATGCGGCGTATCGGGACGTTTTCGCTCCGGTGCTGGACGCCTGAAGGGTGAAGTCGCCGTCTGACATCGATGTTGTTCTGCGCGACCACGGTTCGATGCTGTTCCGCATCGCAGCGGGGTACACGCGGACCAGTGCTGCCCGCGACGACCTGGTGCAGGACATGTCGGTCGCCCTGTGGAAGGCGTTGCCGGCGTACCGCGGCGATGGTCCGTTGAAAGCTTTCGTTGCCCGTATCGCACAGTTCACCGCGCTCGACCACGTGAGGCGCCGGGCCAACCGCACCGACTCCGCCAGCCTGGACGAGCATCTGGAATCCACTGCGCTGCGCCCCGAGCAGTACGCCGATGGGCTGCAGGAGCGCGACCGGCTGCTGGAGGCGGTACGCCGATTACCCGGCGGGCAAAGGGAATGCGTACTGCTTGTGCTGGAAGGTTTTGGCAACCGCGAGATCGCTGTAATCCTGGGCGTGGCCGACAACACTGTGGACCAGCGCCTGAGTCGGGCAAGGCAGAAATTGCGGGGCATGCTTGGAGACCGAAATGAGAAATGACGACTGGGGTGATCTTGTTGCTCAGTGGAGCGCGACTGACGCGCCTGATCCCGGTGTATTGCGGTCGCGCATGCGGCGATACCGGTGGCGGAATCGGATCGGCCTGGTGGGCGAATTTCTCGGCGTACTGGCGGTGCTGGTGCTGTCGGCGTGGGCGTGGAGCCGGCAGTCCGAGTTGCGGTCATGGCTGGTGGTCGCCTGCACCGTGGTGGTGGCGTGGCAGGTGGGATACCTGCTGATTCGCCAGCGCTATCGCCTGTTCGGCCTCCCCGCTGGCGGGCTTGTGGGAATGATTGATGCGGAGGTGCGCCGCGCGAAATTCGTGGTGGCGACGCTTTGGTTCGGCCTCGCCGGCGGCCTGTTGCTGATCCCGCTGGCGTTCCTGACGCTTCCGGCCATCCATCACCAGCACCTGGGCTCCGGATTCCTGATTGCCGCCGCGGGTTACGTTCCGTACGTGGTATTCCGGACCTGGCGACTGGTCCGCAAGATGGCGAGCCTGCGGGCGGAGCGAGACCGGCTCATGGGATGACGTGCTGCACCCCGGCCCAAAAGCCCGCCACCAGGCGGGCTTTCTCGTCCGCTGGAAAATTTGGTTAAAGTCCCGCCTGAAGTCGAATCGGGAGCCGCTTCAAGATGCTGATCACACTGGTGCGCTGGGTGCTGGCCCTGATGCTTGGATTCATCGCCTGGGGTGCCTTCTCGGCCGGGGATACGATCCCTTCCATTCCCATGTTTGCCGGCGCCCTGGTGGTGCTGCCGCCGGTCGGCCACCTTCTCGGACGCCTGGCGCGTCCGGTCAAACGACCCGCCGTGGCGATCGCGATCGGGTTCGTCCTGGTCCTGGGCGGCCTTGCGCTTGCCGGCCTCACTGCCGGGGGCGGCATGGCGCCTGATTCGCCGCATGCGGCGGACACCGTCACCGTCCCTGATGGGGGTGCCCAAGCCGGGTACTGATCGGTCCGTCCAGCACCGCCGCCAAGGCCAATGGAAGTGACTGGTCGCCAGTATGCTCACGGCGCAGAGTTGCAGCTCTATGTGCCCGCCCGCGGAGAACTTCGTCCCGGACAACGAATGGAACATATGACGATGGAACGTCTTGGAGGTGAAGGGTTGCAGCGGGTTGACCGCGGCGCGGCAGCCTTGGTGTCCGTGTCGTTCAACTTGGTGTTGCTGTGCTTTCTCAATGCCAGTTTGCGGTCGCCTGGCCCCCACGTGGCTCCGGCACATGACGTCATCCAGTTGGTCTGGATCGAAGAGGCACCGGATGCGTTGCCCCCTTCCACGGAGGTGGCCGTCCCGAAGCAGTCGAACCGCAGTGCGAGGGAAGCCGAAAAGGCGGCTCCAATGTTTGACAAGCCACTTGAAGCGGTGGAGGCAGAGTCGGGGAATGGCACCCAAACGCTTGACCTTTCGCTACCAGGTGGCGAACTGGTTTATTCCAGCCGGAGGATCTACGCGCCTGGCCCCTCACTGCCCTCGGCTCCCGAGCCTCGCGCACGTTTTGTGTTCGTGGATCGGTCGCTTGGGGGGACCATGCAGCGTATGAGCAAGAACAGGATGTGCGGGGAGCTGAAGTTCGCGTTGACAGATAGTCCTGAAAGTGCGGATGCGATCCTGGCGTCGATGAAAAGGATCGGCTGTGGTGAACGCGAATAATGCCGGGAAGTCGGCGTGATCAGGGGCTGGAAGCTTCGTTTCCGGCCGGGAAGTTCTCCCGCCGGAATGTCCGCGCCCTGCCCATCCCACGCAGCTGAACCGCCAGCACGGCCGCCCACGACAGCACCAGCATCAGCCCGGCCGGGCGGGCGAGCATGGCAGGCTCCAGCACGGCGCCAATCAGCACTGCAGCCGTCAGCAGATGCATCGCCAGCACGACCCACTTGTCCTTGTCCGGTACCAGGGTGCCTACGCCGGGCACGCGCATGCCGCGGGGGCAGTCGCGGCGCAGGTTGATCCAGGCGAGGAAGCCGATGATTTCCAGCATCATGCCGGTGAGCATCATCGGCAGGCCGATGGCGATGGCCAGGGCGCCAGCGAGGAACACGCCCTCCGATGACAGCGGGGAGGTGGTGCCGGCCAGGGTGATCACGCAGGCGGCGCCAACGGCCAGCGTGCCCAGCCGCCACGCCCACACCAGCGCGGGGTTGCGCCGGTACAGCCGGCGCAGCGGCAGCCACAGCGAGGTGCCGACAAACAGCAGCGCGGGCAGCAGGGCGGAGACCACCAGCGGCTGCTGCAGGCCGGTGTAGATCCGCAGGGTGGCGCCGATGGCCAGCGACACCACGGTCAGTGCGATCCAGCCTCCCAGCCACCGATCCGGGATTTTTTCGGTGCCCTGGAACATGGGCAGGGTGACGCTGCCCACAGCGGCCATCAGGCCCAGCACGCCGCCGAGCAGGCCGATGGTGGCGTGGGCATCGGTGATCGATTCCAGCGGCAACGGGGCGTCACCGCGGAGAATGGCGACCAGTACGGCACCGGCCACCGCGGTTACGGCCAGTGCCAGTACCGCCATCGCCAGGCCGGAGCGCAGCACCTGCTGGGCGCCGCGCTTCAGCAGCCCGGGCAGGGCAGCCGCGACGAACACCAGGATCGGCACGGCCAGCAGCACGCTGGACACGCCCAGCCCGGTGCGGTGCATCTGCACCATGGAGACGGCAAACATCGCCAATCCGAGGTTGAACGCGACGTGCAGCCAGGCGGCCGAGCGCCCCAGCGGCATGGGCGTGCCGGCGGCCACGGGCAGGAACTGCAGCAGGCTGCCGAGCATGGCGTTGCCCAGCACGCCCAAGGTGAACAGGTGCACCAGCGCCACGGTGTGCGGCGACCAGCGGCTGGCCAGGGCGGTCTCGCCATAAGCGAGGAGGAAGGCGCCGGCCAGCATTCCCCAGACGGGAACGCTCAACAACCAGCGCAGGGGCCTTTGCGGCGGGGGCGCCTGGGCGAAATCCAGGCCGCTCATGCCACGGCGGGGAAGCGCTCCGCGTCTTCGCGCAGGAAAATGAGGATGCGGGCGTGGCTGTCCGGGCTGGGTTCACGGCGCCATGCGCAGCCCTGCATCTCGAGGATGGGCAGCAGCGGAGTGGGCCAGAACGGGGTCAGGGCCTCGATGGAATCGCCCGGAGTGAGCGCGTCGACCGCGTCGAGGAGGCGCTCCATGGGCTCAGGCGCCGGCAGGTGTCGCAGGTCCAGTTGGATGGGCATGCAGGGATCCGATAGTTGTCCGATGGGGACACAATGCCGGTTCAGCGCCGGCGGCTCCATGATGTGCATCAAGCGCGCGTGCCGCAGCGTGAAGGCCCGGACTATTCCAGGCGGCGGGCGATATGCCGCGGCAGGGCGAGTTCCTGCCAGCCCTGCGCCTGCACATGTCGCAGCACGTCGACCACATTGCCGCAGGTGCGGTCAACGGCATCAAGCAGCGGCACACCGCTGTCGATCCGCCCGGCCACCAGGGCGGCAAACATGTCGCCTACCCCCTTCACCGGATGTGGCACCTGCGGGTGTTCCAGCACTTCGCGCACGCCCTCACCGACGATGGCCACCTGGATCCGGTCCGGCGGGCACAGCTCGGGCGCGGCGCTGGTCACCACCACCCAGCGGGTGGTGTCGTTGAGCAGGGCTTCGGCCGCGTCCAGGCACTCATCCAGGGTGCGCAGGCTGCGGCCGGTCAGCTTGCCGAGTTCGAAATGGTTGGGGCACAGGCCCTCGGCCAGCGGCAGCAGGTGGTCGCGCCACACCGGCAGCAGGGCCGGATCGGTATAGACGCCGTAGTCGTGGTCGCCGATCACCGGATCGATCTGCAGCCGCAGCGTGGGATTGATCCGCTGCATGCGCTGCACCCAGGCGGCCAGGGCCATGCCCTGTTCGGGAGAGCCGAGATAGCCGACCAGCACGCGGCGGGCGCGGGTGGCGGCCTGGCGCGCTTCCAGGTCATCCAGCAGGCCCTGGAACCAGTCCAGCGGCAGCGGGGCGCCATGCATGGTGGGGTAGTGGGGGGTGTTGCCGAACACCACCGTGGGCACCGGCGCCACGTGCAGGCCCAGCGCCTGCAGCACGGGCACGGCGATGTTGTTGCCCACGTTGCCGTAGGCCACCTGCGACTGCACCGAGACCACATCGATGATGCGCTCGCCCACGGGGGGCGGCGGAGTTGGCGGGCGGCTCACTCGCCCGCCTTCCTGCCGGCGAAGCCGGGCCAGTAGTCGCTGTCGGCGGTGGGGCGCGTGCCGAAGATCGCGGTGCCCACGCGCACGGTGGTGGCGCCTTCCTCGATGGCCATTTCGAAATCGCCGGACATGCCCATGGACAGCTCGTCCATGACGATGCCGTCGGGCGCGCTCTGGCGCAGGCGGTCACGCAGCTCGCGCAAGCGCACGAAGCAGGGGCGCACCAGGGATTCATCCGGTGAAAACAGCGCCAGGGTCATCAGCCCGCGCACGCGCAGCGAGGAATACGCCGGCAAGGTGCGCACGAAGGCCTCGACTTCCTCGGGCGGCAGGCCGAACTTGGATTCCTCGCCCGAGGTGTTCACCTGCACCAGCACGTCGATGGCGCGGCCTTCCATCTGCAGGCGGCGGTCCAGCGTTTCGGCCAGGCGGGTGCTGTGCAGGGCCTGGAACTCGCTGATGAAGCGGGCCGCGTGCTTGGCCTTGTTGGTCTGCAGGTGGCCGATCAGCACCCAGCGCAGGTCGGCCAGGTCTTCCATGGCCTCCCACTTGTCCTGGGCTTCCTGCACCTTGTTTTCGCCCAGCTCATGGATGCCCAGCGCGTGGATGTCGCGCAGGCGGGTTTCATCCACGGTCTTGCTGACCGGCAGCAGGCGGACTTCGGAAGGATCGCGGCCGGCGCGCTGGCAGGCGGCGGCGATGCGGGCACGGATCGCGTCGAGATTGGCCCCGAGATTGGCAGCGGGATCGTTATTGGTCATTCCCCAAGTTTACGCCCCCACCCTTTCGGGTAGGAGCGCGCCATGCGCGCGAAGCCGCGTAAATCCCGGCGATGCGGGGTAGCTCCGGCCACGACGCGGTTACCGACGCCTCGCGGCAATGCCATGTGTCACGCGGCTTCGCGCGCATGGCGCGCTCCTACGCGGGGTGTGTGTAGGCGTTGACATGGGTTCCGGCACACTTGCGTTTTCCGCGAAGGATGGGACGCAATGGCCGGTGCCAGCCTGCTCACCCTGCTCGACGATATTGCTTCGATCCTCGACGACGTCTCCATTCTCACCAAGGCCGCGGCCAAGAAAACCGCCGGGGTGCTGGGCGATGACCTGGCCCTCAACGCCCAGCAGGTGACCGGGGTGCAGGCCGACCGCGAACTGCCGGTGGTATGGGCGGTGGCCCGCGGCTCATTCCTCAATAAGGCGATCCTGGTGCCGGCGGCGCTGGCGATCAGCGTGTGGCTGCCGTGGGCGATCACGCCGCTGATGATGGCGGGCGGCGCGTTCCTTTGTTACGAGGGTGCGGAGAAGCTGGCGCATCGGTTCCTGCATCCCAAGCAGGTGCAGGAGCGCAGGCAACAGCATGCGGAACATAACGCCAACCAGGCGGTGGACCGGGTGGCGGCGGAGAAGGACAAGATCCGCGCCGCGATCCGCACCGACTTCATCCTTTCGGCGGAGATCATCGTGCTGTCGCTGGGCGTAGTGGGCGGCGCGCCGTTCTCGCAGCAGGCCATGACCCTGGTGGCGATTGCGCTGGGCATGACGGTGGGCGTGTACGGGTTGGTGGCGGGCATCGTGAAGCTGGACGATTTCGGCCTGTGGCTGTGCCGCCGGGAGGGGGCGTTGGCGGGATTCGGGCGTTGGATCGTGACCGCCGCCCCCTGGCTGATGAAGACGCTGACCGTGGTGGGCACGGCGGCCATGTTCCTGGTCGGCGGCGGCATCTTCGTGCACGGCATTGGCGCATTGCAGGCGCTGCTGGACCAGTTGTCACCCGATGGCGCTGCGGGCGCGCTGGTCAGCATGTTGGGCAACGGCGTGGTCGGCATCGTGGTGGGCGCCGTGGTGCTGGCAGTGGTGGAGTTGTTCGGGCGGCTGCGCCGGGGCGGCAAGGATCCGGAGGGTCCTTCGCCGGACGTGACGCCTGCCGGCTGAACGGCTGCTTTCGCGCGGCGTCGACGTTCACCGGCGTGCCCGCGGGACGGGCCTAGGCTCGAAAGATCATGCTCATCTCTGCGCCCTTATCCATGCTTGTTTCCGCCGTCCGGCGCGTGGCGGCGGGTGCTGCATTGTCCATCTTGCTGCTGGCCTGGAGCGCGCCCGCCGATGCACGCACGGTGTGGCGGTGCGTGCGTGATGGCACGGTCAGCATGGCCACGGCGCCGGAGCCCGGTTCGCAGTGCGAGGCGCTGGTGATCGAGGACGATCCGGTGCAGACGCCCAACCTGTGGGGCGCGATGGGCGAGGTCAGCGGCACCCTGTATGAGCTGGAGCAGGACGGGGTGCTTGTCTACACCACGCGCCAGCTGCCGGGGGCCCGGCCCTATCTGCGCTTCACCGTGCAGACCCCGCCCGGCGAGACTGCGCACGCCGGCCTGGGAAGATTGGGACCTCCGCAGCTGCGCACGTTTGCAGAGGAGTTCCGCCGGGCGGCGGAGGCCACCGGGCTGGACGAGTCCTGGTTGCGCGCCGTTGCCCACGCGGAGAGTGGGTTCAGCGCCGATGCGGTGTCGGACAAGGGCGCAGCGGGCGTGATGCAGTTGATGCCCGGCGTGATCGCTGACTACGGAGTGGATGATCCGTTTTCCGCCGGGCAGTCGATCCGCGCCGGGGCGCGTTACCTTCGCGACCTGGTGCGCCGATATGACGGCAATGAGGTGCTGGCGCTGGCCGCATACAACGCCGGGATCGGTACCGTGGCCCGATACGGGGGCGTGCCGCCCTATCGGGAAACGCAGGATTACCTGGGCAAGGTGCAGGCGCTGCGCCTGCGTTACCGCGACGCAATGGGGAAGGGGCCATTGCGCGTGGCCCAGTGATGGCCGCGGGTGCTGCGGGCACCGGCTGTTGGAGGGTTCCCGGCTTCCCACGCATACTCGGGCGTTGTCCGGGTTTGGGGAGTGATCACCATGGTTGATGGCGGCTGGTCCAGGCGCGAAGTACTGGCGGCAATGGCGGCGGGCGCCGCAGCAGGGCTGGTGCCTTGGCGCGTGCGGGCGCAGGACGCCGCGCCGCTGCTGCTGCGCGATGTGCGGGTGATCGACGGCACCGGTGAACCGGCCCGCCACGCCGATGTGCTGGTGAAGGATGGCCGGTTCGTGCAGATCGGTCGTGTGGGCCGCAGCGAGTCCCGCGGCGCGCGCGTGATCGCCGGCGGCGGCCGGGTGCTGGCGCCGGGCTTCATCGATCTGCACACCCACGGCGATCCGCTGCAGCGCTCCTACCAGCCCTTCCTCGCCATGGGCGTGACCACGGTGGTGCTGGGCCAGGATGGCGGCAGCCCGGGCGCCGGCAGCGATGGCAGGCGCCGGCTGCCGGACTGGATGGCGGAGGTTGAAGCGGCCGGCCCCGACATCAACGTGGCCACCTGTTCCGGACACGGCACCCTGCGGCGCCAGGCGGGCATTGGCGATGACACCCGGGTGCCCTCCGCGGCGCAACTTGCGCAGCTTGTGGCGCTGCTGGAAGAAGACATGGCCGCGGGTTCGTTCGGGCTCTCCACCGGGCTGGAATACGTGCCCGGCATGTACGCCGAACCGGAGGAGATCGCGGCGCTGGGCCAGGCGGTGGCGCGCCACGGCGGCGTGGCCATGAGTCACATGCGCTCGGAAGACGATGACCGGGTGGAGGATTCCATCCGCGAACACATCGAAGCCAGCCGACCGGCCCGCACCCATATTTCGCACCTGAAGGTGGTCTACGGGCAGGGAGCCGGGCGCGCCGAGCGGTTGCTGGAAACGCTGGAGGAATATCGCCGCGCGGGCGTGGAGCTGACCGCCGATGCCTACCCGTATACGGCCAGCTACACGGGCGTTGGCATCCTGTTTCCCGAATGGGCGATGCCGCCCACCGACTACGCCGAAGTGCTGGCATCGCGCCGCGACGAGCTGCGTGCCGCGCTGGAGGCGCGGATGATCCGTCGCGGCGGTCCGCAAGCGCTGCTGTTCGGCAGCGGCCCCCACGCGGGCCGGACGCTGGCGCAGGTGGCCGAAGCCGCCGGCCAGCCGTTCCCGGATGTGCTGCTGGAGATCGGCCCGCGCGGCGGCAGCGCCGCGCACTTCGTGATGGACGAGGCGCTGCAGGCGCGGCTGATGCTGGATCCGTACGTGGCCATCGCCAGCGACGGCTCGCCCGGCGGAAGCCATCCCCGCGGCGCGGGCACGTTTGCCAAGTGGATCGAGGAGTTCGCGGTGCGCGATGGGCTGGTGACGCTGGAAGAGGCGGTGCGCAAGTGCACCGGGCTGCCGGCATCGATCCTGCGCCTGGCCGACCGCGGCGTGGTGCGCGAGGGCGCAGTGGCCGATCTGGTGCTGTTCGACCCGGCGCGGGTGCGGGCGCGGGCGGATTACGTGGACCCGACCGCGCAGGCCGAAGGTTTCGACCTGGTGGTGGTGAACGGCGTTCCGGCATTCGAGGACGGCGAGCGTATTGCGGCCGCCGGCCGGGTGCTGAGGCACGGGGATGCGCGCGCGGCCCGATAGAATGCGCCGATGCAAAAAGAGCACATAGACGTGGCGGTGATCGGTGGCGGCGCCGCCGGCCTGATGTGCGCGCAGGTCGCTGCCGCGCGCGGCCTGCGGGTGCTGGTGCTGGAAGGCTCCAACCGGGTCGGCAAGAAGATCCTGATGTCCGGCGGCGGGCGCTGCAATTTCACCAATACCGGCACCGGGCCCGAGAACTTCATCTCCACCAACCCGCATTTCTGCAAGTCGGCGCTGGCCCGCTATTCGCCGTGGCACTTCCTGGAGATGGTGGAGCGGCACGGCATTGCCTGGCACGAGAAGGAGCTGGGCCAGCTGTTCTGCGACGAGTCGTCCAAGCTGATCGTGAAGATGCTGCTGGACGAGTGCGAGCGTGTGGGCGTGCGCGTCGAGACCCGCTGCGACATCACCGCGGTCAACGTGCAGGACGACGGCTGCTTCGATATCCGCAGCCGGCTGGGCACCACGGTGGCCAACCGGGTGGTGGTGGCGAGTGGCGGGCTTTCCATCCCCAGCATGGGCGCCAGCGGGTTCGGCTATGAGCTGGCCAGGCAGTTCGGCCACGAGGTGCTGCCCACCCGCGCCGGGCTGGTGCCGCTGACCCTGAGCGGCCGCCACCAGGAGCGGCTGGCCGAGCTGGCCGGGGTGGCCCTGCCGGTTGAGGCCCACAGCAACGGACAGAGCTTTCGCAACGCCATGCTGCTGACCCACCGCGGGGTCAGCGGGCCCTCGATCCTGCAGATCTCCTCGTACTGGCAGCCCGGCGATGAACTGCGCCTGGACCTGCTGCCGGGCACCGATGCGCTTGATTTGCTGCAGCACTGGCAGGCCAAACGCCCGGACGCGGAGCTGAAAACCCTGCTGGGCGAGGTGATGCCGCGCCGCTTTGCCCAGCGCCTGTGCGAACACTGGTTCACCAGCCAGCCGATGCGCCGCTACACCCCGGCGCAGCTGGGAGACATGGCCGCCACGCTGTCGGCCTGGCCGCTGGTGGCCAGCGGCACCGAGGGCTACCGGACCGCCGAGGTGACCCTGGGCGGGGTGGATACCGACGAGGTGTCGTCTTCCACCCTGGAATCCAGGCGGGTGCCGGGGCTGCATTTCGTTGGCGAGGTGCTGGATGTGACCGGCTGGCTCGGCGGTTACAACTTCCAGTGGGCCTGGGCATCGGGCCATGCGGCGGGGCAGGCGGTGTAATCTTCGGTCCCCTGTTATGGAGACTGCCATGTCCATCACGTCCGTCCGGATCCTGCTCGCCAGCCTGTTTGCCGCTGTCCTGGTCAGCGGCTGCGCCGATCCCGGCCCGCCGCCTGGCGGCACGGTGGCGCAGATGGAGCAGATCGAGATCCGCGAGGGGCAGGGCGATGTGGCCGAAGCCGGCGATGAGGTGACGGTGCACTACAGCGGCTGGGTCTACGACGAGCGCGAGGCTGACCGCCGCGGCGAACCCTTCGACAGTTCGCTCGAGCGTGACCAGCCGTTCGTGTTTCCGCTGGGCGCCGGCCGCGTGATCCGCGGTTGGGACGAAGGCGTGGCCGGCATGCGCGTTGGTGGCCAGCGTGAGTTGCGCATCCCCGCGGAGATGGCCTATGGCCGCCGCGGCGCCGGCGGCGTGATCCCGCCGAACGCTTCGCTGGTGTTCGAGGTCGAGCTGCTCGAGGTCCACAAGGGCCAGTGATTCCCGGCCGGCGGCTGGCCGGGCAGGCCGTATGCTGCAGCTTCACCTGGCCGCTGGCAGGATCACTCCATGGCCTACACCCGTGACTACGCAGCCGAAGAGCCCAGCCGATCCGAAGTCGACGTGCTGGACGGCATCACCGTGCTGGAATTCGGCGCGCCGTGGTGCGAACACTGCCAGGCCGCCCAGCCGGCACTGGAGCGCGCCCTTGCCGGGCGCGACGAGCTGGCGCACCTGAAGATCGAAGACGGCAGCGGACGGCCTCTGGGGCGCTCGTTCCAGGTGAAGCTGTGGCCCACGCTGGTGGTGCTGCGCGATGGCGCGATCGTCGCCCGTCTGGTCCGTCCGGCGCCCAACGAGATCGAACACGAACTGGGGCGGCTGTAAACCGCAGCCGCCCATCCCTGGAAGAGATCGACCTGGAAGGAGATCGCACCCGAATGAGGATTCCCAAGGACACCCTGATCATCGTCGCCGACGGCGGAGGCGCGCGGCTGTTGCGCAGCGTGGGCGGCGTGTTTGAGCACGAGCTTGTCCAGGTGGACAGCCTCACCCCGCAGAACCTGGATGACGACGGCCCCGCGGGCTCCATGCCGACCGAAACCCGTGGCGAAGAGATGGACGAGGCCACCTTCGCCAAGCAGCTGGCCAACCATCTCAATGCGCTGGTGCTGAAGAATGGATTCGAGCACGCGGTGCTGATCGCCGATCCCCAGACCCTTGGGCAGATTCGCCCCAGCCTGCATAAACAGGCCAGCGAGCGGCTGCTTGCGGAGATTCCGAAAAACCTGACCAACGCTCCGATTCCGGACATCGTCCGGGCCCTGTCCTGACCCCGGCGCCCGGATGCGGCGATACTTCCGGGTCATGCCTGTCGGGGAGTCGAGGATGCAGACCGTTGTTGACCGGAAGATGTTGAACCGCGCGCTGCCGCCGTTGGCGCTGGCGCTTTCACTGGCCGTGGCCGGCAGCGCCAGCGCAGGCGATCCGCAGGACCAGTGGTGGGAGCGGCTGCAAGCGCTGTGCGGCAAGGCCTACGCCGGGCAGCTGGTACGGGCGCCGGAAGGGGATGACACCTTCCGCGATCGCAATGTGGTCATCCACGTGCGTGACTGCAGCAGCAACCGGGTACGGATCCCGCTGGTGATCGACGATGACCGCTCGCGGACCTGGGTGCTGAGCCGCAGCGCTGATGGAATCGAGCTGCGCCACGATCACCGCCAGGCTGACGGCAGCCCGGATACGGTCACCATGTATGGCGGCATCACCAGCAACACCGGCAGCGCCGATACCCAGATGTTCGCCGCCGATGACCAGACCCGCGAGGTCATCCCCGGCAGCGGTCAGCGCAGCGTGTGGCTGATGGAGATCCACCCGGATGGACGCTTTGTCTATGCGGGCAACCGGGTGGGTACAGAGCGCGGGTTCCAGGTGGATTTTGATCTGTCCCGGGCAGTGCCTGCGCCTGAAGCTCCCTGGGGCTGGGAAGACTGACCTTCGCCGGGGGTCCTGGCGCGTGTTACCTGCGGTCCCGTGCTTGTGGCAGGCCGTGTGCCTGCCACTGCACGGCGAGGCCCTTGCCGGCCCGCTTGGCTGCGTACTGCGCCTGGTCCGCGCGCTGCAGGGCCTGTTGCAGTGACACTTGCGCCGCGTCGGCGATGTAATAGCCCAGGCTGCAGGAGGCATGCCGGGTCTGGTCGGCGGCGCCCGCGGCCGTTTGCCGCGTGGAAGCACTGACCGCGCCGATAAGCTTCGCGGCCACTGTTTCGGCCGCGCCCGCGTCGGACACATGGCGCACGATCACCGCGAACTCATCCCCGCCAAGGCGTCCGATGATGTCGTCCGCCCGCAGGCTCTCGCGGACCCGGGTGGCTACTTCCTGCAGCAGCCCGTCGCCGGATGCGTGGCCCAGGCTGTCGTTGATTTCCTTGAAGTCGTCCAGATCGAAGAAGAATACGCCCAGCGGGCGTCCCTGGCGTGCGGCTTCCTTCCAGGCGTGGCCGCCGTGCGCCTCGAAGCCGGCACGGTTGAACGTACCGGTCAGCGGGTCCTGTTCGGCGCGACGCACCAGTTCCTGGCGATGGGCCTTTTCCAGGGTCACGTCGCGCAGCATCACGTGCACGCCATCCACGTGTCCGTCCTGGTCGCGCTGGGGGATGAACACCGCATTCCAGGTGCGGATAGCCGTGTCGCCCGGATCGTCGAAGTCCACGCTGTGTTCGACTCCCGCGCGGGCCCGCTCCAGGCCCTCGGCGAAATATTTCGCCACCGAGTTGCTGATCAGTTCAACCAGTGGCTGACCGATGATCTGCTCGACCGTCCGCTGCAGCTCGTCCGTCCAGCCGGAGTTGATGAATTCCACCCGCATGTCGCGGTCCACGAACATCAGCAGCAGCGGCAGCGCATCGGCCAGGGTGGCCAGGCGCCGGTCGCCGCGGCGGCGGGCCAACTCGGCCAGGTGTTCGCGGGTAAGGTCCTGGACGGTGGCGAAATAGCCGCTGATCCGACCGTCGATGATCATCGGCGAGGCATGCACCGTGCACCAGACGGTGCGCCCGTCGATATGCATGTAGCGCTGGCGGCCGGAGAACTTCTCGCCGGCGCGCCAGGTGCGCTCCCACTGTTCTGCCACCCGCTCACGGTCCTCCGGGTGGACTGCTTCCAGCCACCCATTGCCCAAAGCCTGCTCCTGGGAGACTCCGGCCAGCGCCTGCCAGGTACGGTTGACATAGGTGCAATGGCCCTGGGCATCGGTGCGCATCAGGCCGAGCGGGGCGGCGTCGTTCACCGCTTCCAGTTCGGCGGTCTTGGCGCGCAGTTCGCGTTCGATGCGCTGCCGGTCGGTCACATCATGGGCGAGCCCCAGCACCAGTTGCTCTCCCTCGCGGTCGATCAGGCGATTGTGATAGCGCCAGATCCGCAGCTCACCGTCGACTATCACCGGCACCAGGCCGTGGTCCGCGCCGCGTTCGTGGATGCGCCCCAGGTAGGCGTCGACCTGGTCGTGGGCGGCCGCGGGCACGAATCCATGTAGCCGCCGTCCCACCAGCGCTTCCGGTGCAAGGCTGAATGCTTCTGCCGCCGCCGGATTCACCGACAGCAGCATGCCGCCAAGCGAATGGGTGCAGATCAGGCCCATGCTGTGATCGAAGATGTCGCGGTAGCGGCGCTCGCTTTCCGCCAGCTGCCTGCGTGATTGCAGCAGTTCTTCGCGTGCCTGCCGATCGCGGTTTTCCAGTTCCTGGCGGGCCTGGGCCAGACGCAATGCGCGGTCGATCACCGCAGGCTTGGCCTCGGATTTGCGCAGGTAGTCCTGGGCGCCGGCGGCGATGGCCCGCTCGCCAAGGTCCTCGTCGCGCCCGGTCAATACCACGACCGGCAACTCCGGGTAGCGACCCACGATCGCTTCCAGGCCCTGCAGTTCCTCGCAGTCGGGCAGTCCGAGGTCGAGCAGGACCGCGGCGTAGCGGCCGCTTTCTAGCATCCGCAGCGCTGCTTCCAGCGACTGCGCATGTTCCACCTCGCGCGGGGGATTGGAGGCGCGACGCAACAGGGCCGAATACAGCGCGGCATCGCTGCGCGTGTCGTCTACCAGCAGGATCGTCCCGGCCTGTCCCATCGCGCGAGATCCTACCCCACGTGCCGGCAATCGGGCCGGGCGTGGGTCATCCAGGCGTCGCCGGCGGCCGGGGACATCAGGAGCCGGCAGGCGTGAGTTTGAACAGCTTGCCGTTGTCACCTCGGCCGCCGTCTTCCAGCAGCCAGATCGCGCCGTCCGGGCCCTGCTCCACTTCGCGGATGCGGGTGCCCATGTCAAAGCGCTCGGCTTCGCGCGCCGATTCGCCATCAAACTCGATCCGCACCAGCGACTCGGAGGACAGGCCACCGATGAAGCCACTGCCGCTCCAGTCCGGGAACATCCCGCCGTCATAGATGATGAAGCCGGCCGGAGAAATCACCGGGGTCCAGGTGATCACCGGGGCGCGGAACTCGGGGCGGGTGTCGTGGTTGGGGATCGGGCGGCCGTCGTAGTGATCGCCGTTGGAAGCGATCGGGTAGCCGTAGTTAGCGCCGCGCTCCACCAGGTTCAGTTCGTCACCACCCTTGGGGCCCATTTCGTGGTTCCACAGCCGGCCCTGGGCATCGAACACGAAGCCGAGCGGATTGCGGTGGCCGAGCGACCACACTTCCGCGGCCACGCCGCCCTGGCCGGCGAAGGGATTGTCAGCGGGGACCGAGCCATCTTCATTCAGGCGCAGGATCTTGCCCATGTTCGACTGCATGTCCTGGGCCGGATCGAACTTCTGCCGGTCGCCGGAGCTGATCCAGAGCATGCCGTCGTGGAAAGCGATGCGGTGCGCGTAGTGGCCCTGGCCGCTGACCTTGGGCACCTGCCGCCACACCACTTCCAGATTCTCAAGCGAGCCGTCGCCGCTGCCGTCCAGCACCAGCCGCGCACGGGCCACCGCCGCGCCGGCGGTATCGCCTTCGCCGGCCTCGGCATAGCTGATGTAGACCAGCGGGTTGCTCTGGAAGTCAGGGTGCAGCACCACGTCGCCCAGGCCGCCCTGGCCGCCGTGCACCACCTCGGGGACGCCGCGGATCTGGCCGGTGATGTCGCGCTGGGGGTCGTACAGGCGCAGCGTGCCCGGTTTCTCCGTCACCAGCAGGCGGCCATCGGGCAGGAAGGTCATGGCCCATGGCTCATTGAAGCGGCTGATTTCCTCCATCGTAAAGGGGCGCCCGGAGCTGGCCGCGGCGCGTTCCGCCGCCTCGGCAGCCGGCCCTTCCAAGTTGACGGGCACTTGGTTGTCGCCGCAGGCGCTGGCCAGGAGGCGGCGCAGGCGGCCGCCAGCAGGTGTCGGGTCATGGTGCTCTCCGTATCCGGACGGGTGAAATGACAGGAGCGCATAAGATACCGGCAAGTAAAGGTTGTGTTGTATTCAGTCCTCCGCGCTCCGTTCCCCGGAACGGCGTCTGCGAGCGTCGGCGCGCAGTGGCGCGCTCTATTGGCTCCAATGCCGACCCGGTCACGTCGGGACCTAGCTGCTGTCCGGCGGCTTTTGGTTAAAAGCGCGTGGACAGTGCGAACGCCGGCCCCCGCGCGGTTCATTTGGGCCCAAGCAGTCTCGGCGCCGTGCGGAGCGACACGGTCCGCGCTTTTGATTTCAACTGGAGAGACTGCATGAACAACGTACGCAAGCCCCTGACCGGCCTTCTCGCCCTCGGCTTTGCCCTTGCCATGCCGATGGCCTTCGCCCAGGAAGCCGACGACCTCGGTCAGGAGCCGACGGCGCCGACCGGCCAGCCTGCCCCCCAGGGCCAGGTGAGCTGGAATGACCTGGACAGCGATGGTGACGGCAACCTCAGCCGTTCCGAAGCCGCGGGCCTGGCGCAGCTGGCCTCGGTCTTTGACCAGGCCGACGCTGACGGCGACGGCGTGCTGACGCCGCAGGAGTACCAGGCCTGGGCCGCTTCGCAGGGCGCAGGCGCCCCGCCGCCTCAGGAAGACTGAACCCGCCAGAGCGATCCCGCAAGGATTGATCCGGCGGATGAAGCATTGGCTTCATGCGGGCGGGGCGGCCATCTGGTCGCCCCGCCTTTTTTCTGTCCCGTAAAATGCGCGGATGACAGAACAAAGCGAATCCAGCATCGGCCTGGTCGGCTTCGACGCCGATGACACCCTCTGGCGCAGCCAGGACTTCTTCGATCAGGCGCAGCTGGAGTTCGAGCACATCCTCGGCCGCTACGTGGACCTTGACGACAGCCGTGCGCGCCAGCGCCTGTATGCGGTGGAGAAGGGCAACATTGCGCTGTTCGGCTACGGCGTGAAGGGCATGGCGCTGTCGATGATCGAAGCGGCCATCGACATCACCACAGCGCGCATCGACGCCGCCGACATCGGCCGCATCCTGCGCCTGGCCAAGGACATGCTGCAGCACCCGGTGGAACTGCTGCCGGGCATCCGCGAGGCGGTGGAAGCGGTGGCCGCCCGCTACGAGGTGGTGCTGATCACCAAGGGCGACCTGTTCCATCAGGAAGCCAAGGTGCGCGAATCGGGTCTGGCTGAACTGTTCCCGCGGATCGAGATCGTCAGCGAAAAGGATCCACAGACCTATGCCCGGGTGCTGGGCGAATTTGGCCTGCCCGCGCACCGCTTCCTGATGATCGGTAATTCGCTGCGCTCGGATGTGGCGCCGGTGCTGGAGCTGGGCGGCTGGGCCGTGCACATGCCTTACCACGTGACCTGGGAGCACGAGATGGAGGCCGACCTGGGTGAGCATGCCTGGCGGATGCGCGAAGCGCCCGCCCCTGCTTCCCTGCCCGCGGTGGTCGAGGAAATTGCCGCCGCCGCCGGTGCCGCCGCGGCCTGAACAGGGGCCGGTGGGAGGCTGCGGGTTATAAGCCGGTTCACCATTGCCGGGGCATGGTGGATCCATCGCCCCGCCGCCCGCCGGGGAACCTGCTGAGGAGTCCGCACATGTACATTTCCTTCCGTTGGCTTGCTCCCCTGATCCTGGCCGCCGGTTTCGGCGCCGCCGCGCTGGCCCCGGCCCCGGCCCGTGCCAATGATGACCTGGTCCGCGTGATCGTCGACGTGGCCGATGTGGTGCTTCGCGGCGGCTCGCCCTATTACCGCCATGGCAACTACGGCCATAACGACCGCCTGGTCGTGGTGCATGACCGCCGCGGGCGGCCGGTGTATTACCGCCAAGTGCCCCGCAACTACCGTGCCGGTTACCATCCGTCGCAGTTCCGTGGCCCGCCGCCGCACGCCCGTGCCCGCGGCCACGCCAAGCAGCGCAACGGCAACTGCGACCGCAATGGCCGTTGCAGCGTGCGCTACTACGACCCGCGCTTTGACCGCGATAACCGCGGCAAGCGCAACCGCCGGGACAACCGCTGGTGAGCGGGCGCAGGCGACAACCGCTGGCGGGTACCGACGCCATGCATCGCGGGCAAGCGGGCTCCGGCAGCAGGGCATTGCAGATGCTTGCCGCGGCGGCCGTCGCCGCCCTGCTTGCCGCGTTGCCTACAGGCCCGGCGCAGGCGCAAGCGGAGCTGGATTGCCGGCTCAGTTTCAACATGAGCGGCTGGTCGGTGTTCTATAAGACCGCCAGCGGTACCGGAACGGTGAGCTGCAACAACGGGCAAAGCATGCCGGTGACGATCGAAGCCCGCGGTGGCGGACTGAGTTTCGGCAAGTCGCGGATCGACAACGGCAGCGGCACGTTTTCCGGCGTCAAAAGCATGCGCGAAGTGCTGGGCGGCTATGCGTCGGCCGAAGCGCACGCGGGGGCGGTGCGTTCAGCCAATGCCCGCGTGGTGACCAACGGGCCGGTCAGCCTGGCCCTGGCCGGCACCGGCGATGGCTGGGACGTGGGCGTCGCTTTCGGCTCGTTCATCATTTCCGAGCGTTGATCCACGGCGCCCCTGGCGCTGTTACGGCACAATCACCCGATGCGAAACACGTACGCTGCGGGAGTGCTGCTCGTGCTGGCCGGGGCATTGGCGGGATGTGGCAGCCCGCCAGAACCCCTGTTGACACTCGAGGTTGCAGATGGCGCCCGGATGCACTGGGCGGGCTCCCTGCCGTGCGCCGACTGTGCAGGCATCCAGACTTCGCTGGTGTTGGCCCGCGACGGTGACCGCCAGCGCTGGCGGATGGCGGAAACCTACCTGACCGCTGAACATGCCGAACGATTCGTGCAGGGTGGCCGCTGGCAATCCGCCGAAGGCCTGGTTTTGTTGGAAGGCACCGAAGGCAGCCTGCGCACCTTCGCGCTGTTGTCCGATGGGCGCCTGCAACTGCGTGATTCTGAAGGTCGTCCGCTGCCCGGAGCCCGGTCGGCCGATACCCTGTCGCCCAACGCGTCCCCAGGCCGGTAGCCGGAGAGCGGAGTAATGATGGACAAATATTGCAGATGCACCCTGTTGATTGGCCTGTGCCTGGGCATGGCACTCACGGCCAATGTCAGCGCGCAGGACACCGCAACGGTCCGGCCGCCGTCGGAGCGGCTGCAGGAGGGTCAGCTGGATCAGGAGCAGCTGGATCAGGAGCCGGCCGGTCCGGATGAGGACGACGGGCAGGAAGAAGCGGAGCCGGAAGAAGCAGGAACGGAGCCGGAAGAAGTGTCGGCTACCGGTGACGTCTGGCTTGACGCCCGCCTGGCAGATGTCGGCCGCTATGCGGGCCGCCATCGCGAAGCGTTTATCGATGAGATGGTGAGGTATCTCGGCGCTGCGCGGGGACCGCTGACTGCGTTGATGGACGAGTCGGAATGGGAGCCGGGCGATGTGTATTTCGCCTGCTCGTTGGCCCGGGTGACCGGCCGCTCATGCGGGTTGATCGTTGACCTGCGCGAACAGCAGCCGGCCGCCAGCTGGAACACGCTGGCCGCCGGATTGGGTGCCGGTCCGGGGAGCGAAGCCTTTGCCCGCCTCAAGCGTGGCGTGGTTCACAGCTACCAGCGCTGGGGCAGGCCGCTGGAACTGGATGCGGAGCTGTCGCGGGCCTTCCCGGACCACGGCCAGCCGCCCATCCAGCCGGCATCGGGCGACGGGGAGCCGTTCTAGCAGATCACTTGCGCGGCTTGGCCGGCACGAACGGCGACACCGGGTCGCTGGCAGGGAAGGTTTCCTCCAGCGCCTCGTCCTGGTTGCTGTCAGCGTGGCTATGGCGCGCGCGACGCTCGCTGGCTGTCTCGTCATTGCCACGTCCGCCGTCTTCAGCCGGCAGGTCCTTGCGATCTCGACCCATGGGAAGCACCTCGCTGACTTGGGATGACAATCGTCTGCCGCTTGACGTTGTGGTGGCGTGACCGTGGGCCCACACGGCCGTGACGCGGCATCCACGCGGGCCCTGCCATCGTTCCTGTCCCGTTCAACGGCGGGGGCATATCAGCGCCTGAGCCGCACGCCCGGCGCCAAGACCGGGCGATCACTTTGACTGACCCGAGGAGCGCCCCATGGCCCGGCCGATCTGGACTGGCACGCTATCGTTTGGACTGCTCAACATCCCGGTGCGGCTGATGGCCGGGGAACGTCGCGTGGACCTGAGTTTCCGCATGCTCGACAGCCGCAACAATGCCCGCGTGCGCTATGAACGGGTGAACGAGGAAACCGGCGAGGAAGTGCCGTGGAAGGAGATCGTCAAGGCGTTCGAGTACGACAAGGGCGCCTACGTGGTGATCGAGGAAGAGGACATCGCCGCGGCTGCGCCCGACCGCAAGGAAACGATCGATATCGATACCTTTGTCGACGTTGCATCGATCGGGGTGGAGTACTTCGACAAGCCGTACGTGCTCGAGCCCGCGGCGAAGGCGGAGAAAGGCTATGTGCTGCTGCGCGATGTACTGGCCCGCACCGGCAAGGCGGGCATTGGCCGGGTGGTGATCCGCACCCGCGAATACCTGGCTGCGGTGCTGCCGCGCGGGAACGCGCTGGTGATGATGGTGCTGCGCTTTGCCCAGGAGCTGGTGGACCCTGAGGAGTACCGCCTGCCCGAGGGGAAATCCGACAAGTGGAAAATCACCCCGCGCGAGGTGGAGATGGCCGAGCAGCTGATCACTTCGATGGCCGGCGAGTGGGAGCCGGAGCAGTTCAAGGACGACTTCCGGATCCGCCTGCAGCAGGTGATTGAACAGCGGGTGCGCTCTAAGAAGGTGGTGCAGGATGACGAGCCCGAGCAGGAACGGCATCCGGAGGGCGCGGCCACCAACGTCATCGATTTCGCCGAGCTGCTCAAGCGCAGTCTGGAAAAGAAGGGTGGCAAGCGCGGCGGAGGCAACGGGAATGGCGGCGCCAAGGTCACCAAAAAGCCGGCGAAGAAAGCAGCCAGGAAAACCGCAAAAAAGGCGGCAAGGAAGTCATCCACCGGATCCGGCGGGAAAAAGGCCGCCAGGAAGGCGGCGGCGCGCAAGGCGGGCTGAGCCGTGAGCCTGCGCGACTACGTCCGCAAGCGCAGCTTCGATGCCACGCCGGAGCCCTCAGGGGAGGGCCGGGGGCGGGGGAAGCAAGGTGCGCCGATCTTCGTCGTGCAACTGCACCACGCCAGTAGCAGGCATTACGACTTCCGCCTGGAGGCGGACGGCGCGCTCAAGAGCTGGGCGGTGCCGAAGGGTCCCTCGCTGCGGGCCGGGGAAAAGCGCCTGGCGGTGGAGGTGGAAGACCACCCGCTCGACTACGCCACCTTCGAAGGGGAGATACCCAAGGGGCAATACGGCGCAGGCAGGGTGGAGATTTTCGACAGCGGCACCTGGGCCGCCGATGGAGATCCGCTTGAGGCGATCGCCGCGGGCAAGCTGGATTTTGCGCTCGACGGCGTGCGCCTGCAGGGCCGCTTTACCCTGGTGCGCACCGGGCGCCAGGCACGCCAGCCACAGTGGCTGCTGATCAAGCGCACCGACGCCTACGCGCGGGATGTGGACGCCGATGCCCTGTTGGACGAACCCGCCAGGCCGCGGACCGGAAGTCCGGAACCGACGCCTGCCGGCAGGGATGGATGGCGCAAGCTGGCCCTGGCTGCAGGGGGCCGCAAGGCCGCAATGCCCCGCGGGATCGAGCCGCAGCTGGCGACCCTGCGCACACAGCCACCGCGCGGTGACGGTTGGCAGCACGAGGTGAAGTGGGACGGCTATCGACTCCTGGCCTACCGCGATGACGAAGTGGAACTGTATTCGCGCAACCAGCTGCCGTGGTCGGAGCGGCTGCCGCAGCTGGTCGCTGCGCTTGGAAAAATGCCGGTGGCGCAGGCGGTATTGGATGGGGAGCTGATCGCGATCGATGCACGCGGGCGCAGCGATTTCGGCCTGCTGCAGGGCCTGCTCGAACGCGGTGATACCGCGCAGCTGCGGTACGTGGCCTTCGATCTGCTGTACCTGGACGGCGTGGACCTGCGCGGGTGCGAGCTGCGTGAGCGCCGCGCGCTGCTGCGCCAGCTGATCGAAGCGGCCGGATCATCGGTGCTGGCCTTCAGTGAACATGTGCAAGGCGACGCCGCTGCGGCTTTCCAGGCCAGTGTCGGTTCCGGACTGGAGGGCATTGTCTGCAAGCGCGCGGATTCGCCGTACCGCAGCGGCCGCCAGGGCGATTGGATCAAACTCAAGCACGTGGCCGATGAGTCGTTCGTGGTGGTGGGCTACACGCCGCCAAAGAACAGCCGGCATGGCTTCGGCTCGCTGCTGCTGGCACAGGCCCGGACCGCGGACGCCGGGCTCGAATACATGGGCCGGGTGGGCAGTGGCTTCAGTGACGACTCGCTGCGCGCCATCCACAAGCGGCTGCAAGGGCTGCATGCGGAACAAGCCGTGGTGGAGCTGCCTGCACACGTTCCTTTTCCGCTGCGCAGCGTGCGCTGGGTGCGACCGGAACTCATGGTTGACGTGCACACCCGCGGTCGCGGCAAGGAGGGGCTCGTGCGCCAGGCCAGCTTCGTGGGTCTGCGCGAGGACCTCGATGCGCCGCATGCACCACTCCGCCGGGCCCGCCCGACAAAGGAGAACGATATGGCCTCCACCCGCCTGACCAGCCCCGACCGCGAGGTCTATCCGGGCGAGGGCGTCACCAAGCAGGACGTGGCCGATTACTACGAAGCGGTAGCCGACTGGCTGCTGCCGGAAATGGTCGAGCGCCCGCTGTCGCTGCTGCGCTGTCCGGGCGGGATTGGCAAAGAATGTTTCTTCCAGAAACACCACGCTGACAGCCTTGGCCCGGGTGTGCATCCGGTGATGTTGCGCGAGCGCGAGGGCAAGGACGAATACATCTATGTGCGCGACATCCAGGGCGTGCTGTCGCTGGTGCAGATGAACGCGATCGAGTTCCATCCCTGGGGCGCGAGACGCAAGACACCCGAGAAGCCGGACCGGCTGGTGTTTGATCTGGACCCGGCGGACGGGGTGCCGTGGAACGAAGTCATCCGTGCCGCGCGTGAGGTGCGCGACCGACTCGCCGAAGTGGGGCTGGAGAGCTGGCCCCGCCTGTCGGGAGGCAAGGGCGTACACGTGTGCGTACCAATCCGGCCCGGTCCCGATTGGGAGACCGCCAAGGATTTCTGCGGGGCATTCGCCAAGGCCATGACGGCGCACTCGCCCATGCGCTACGTGGCCACTGCATCCAAGCAGGCGCGGCGCGACAGGATCTTCATTGACTGGCTGCGCAACGCCCGCGGCGCGACCAGCGTAGCCAGCTGGGTCCTGCGGGCGCGCAAGGGTGCGCCAGTAGCGATGCCGGTGCGCTGGGAAGAGCTGGGCCGCACCCGGTCGGGCGGGGACTACGACATGACCCGGGCCAGACGCCGTGCGGCCAGCCTGCGCAGCGACCCCTGGCAGGGCTACGTGGAATCGCGCCAGCAACTGCCGGGCACCTGAAGCGGCATCGCGGCGCGGCCTGTTTGCTGAACCCCGCAGCGGGTGCGTTTGGACCTCGCGCCCGCGAGCGCCGACAATAGCGGGCTGATCCGGCCCTTCAGGCTCCTGGCCTTCGTGCAGTGACCGCTTCCTTTCCGATCCAACCCGGCTCCGCCTTCCCGCTGTCCATCGCGCCGATGATGGAGTGGACGGATACCCATTGCCGCGTGTTCCACAGGATCCTGGCGCCCAACGCGCTGCTGTACACCGAAATGGTGCACGCCAACGCCGTGATCCATGGCAACCGTGGGCGCCTGCTGGCGATGGATCCCACTGAGCACCCGGTGGCGCTGCAGCTGGGCGGCAGCGATCCGGCGCTGCTGGCCGAGGCGGCGCGGATCAGTGCAGAACACGGCTTCGACGAGGTCAACCTCAACTGCGGCTGCCCGTCCGACCGCGTCCAGGCGGGGCGCTTCGGCGCATGCCTCATGCGTGAGCCGGTGCTGGTAGCCGAGTGCGTGGTGGCCATGCGCGAGGCGGTCGCGGACCTGCCCACCCCGGTGCCGGTCTCCGTGAAGTGCCGGCTGGGCGTGGATGATGACAACGAGTGGGAGCGGTTTGCCGACTTCATCGAGACGGTGGCAGCGGCAGGCTGTGACACTTTCGTGGTGCACGCTCGCAACGCCTGGCTGAAGGGCCTGAGCCCAAAGGAGAATCGCGAGGTTCCGCCGCTGCGCCCGGAGTGGGCGTACCGGCTCAAGCGTGACCGTCCGGAGCTGACCATCTGGCTCAACGGTGGCATTGCCGATCTGGATGCCGCGACAGCCCACCTGGAACACGTGGATGGGGTGATGCTGGGCCGTGCGGCTTACCACGACCCCTACCTGCTGCACCGCCTGCACGCAGCCTGGACCGGCAGTCCGCTGCGAAGCAGGGAGGAGCTGCTGCGCGAGCTGCGTCCGCATGTGGAGGCGCAGCTGGCTGGCGGGCTTGCCCTCAAACACATCGTCCGCCATGTGCTGGGACTGTTTCAGAGCCAGCCCGGAGGGCGTGCGTTCCGCCGGGTGCTCAGCGAAGGCGCGCACCTGCCGGATGCCGGCTGGGCGCTGGTGGAGCAGGCCCTGGATGCCACCCGGCGGAGCGCGTCAGCAGCCTGAATGCACGCGTTTGGCCTGCCGCAACCGGCGACATGTTGCGGAAAGAACCTGATCGGGCAGAATCGGGACAGGTCCTACCTGAACGGGACGGCTCCGTGCCGGGGCGGATTAAGGACGGATTCACCCCGAAAAATCAACAATTTAGGGGCTCCGGGCCTGGCAGGATCCAGGCACGTGCAGCTTGTTTCACCAGCCCATCACAATAATTCTGCTGCCCATGCCACTGTTTTCAACGAAATTGCTGTGGTTGTTGCCGATTGCCGCCGTCCTGCTGCTTGGCCCGCCGGCGCATGCCCAGCGGCTGCACGAGCAGCGGATGGAGCGGCTGGCAGAAGAGCGCGCCCGGCAGCAACAGCCCCAGCCGTCCCGCCAGAAGCAGTCCCCGCGCCGCCAAGCGGAGCGACAGGATTCGATGGCTGATTCGATTCGCCATGTGCGCCAGGCCAATCGCGGCCAGATCCTGAGCGCGGAGCGCATGCACTCGGGCGGGCGCGAGATCAACCGCATCAAGATGGTTGATGACCGGGGCCGGGTGCGGGTCTTCGAAGACGATCCACAACGGCGCCGCAGCCAGCGCTCACGCGGCGATGACGATTGAGTTCAGATACTTGAACAAACGGCCGCAAGGCCCAGTGACTGGAGATAGGAATGCGGATTCTGCTCGTCGAGGACGAAGCCCCACTGCGCGAGACTCTTGCCGCGCGCCTGAAGCGTGAGGGGTTCGCGGTAGACGCCGCCCAGGACGGGGAAGAGGGCCTCTACATGGGCCGTGAGATGCCGTTTGACGTTGGCATCATCGATCTGGGCCTGCCGAAGATGTCCGGCATGGAGCTGATCAAGGCCCTGCGCGACGAAGGCAAGCAGTTTCCCGTGCTGATCCTGACCGCGCGTTCCAGCTGGCAGGACAAGGTGGACGGCCTCAAGCAGGGTGCCGACGATTATCTGGTCAAGCCTTTCCACGTCGAGGAGCTGTTGGCGCGGATCAACGCGCTGGTGCGGCGTGCGGCCGGCTGGAGCAAGCCGCAGCTCGAATGCGGGCCGGTCACGCTTGATCTTGCAGCGCAGACGGTGACGGTGGACGACAAGAACGTTGATCTCACCAGCTACGAGTACAAGGTGCTCGAATACCTGATGATGCATGCCGGCGATCTGGTCTCGAAGGCCGATTTGACCGAGCACATCTACCAGCAGGACTTTGACCGCGACTCCAACGTGCTGGAGGTGTTCATCGGCCGGCTGCGCAAGAAGCTGGACCCGGAAGGCACGCTCAAGCCGATCGAGACCGTGCGCGGTCGCGGCTACCGTTTCGCGATCCCGCGCAACGCCGAAAGCTGAGCGGGCGCCTGATGGCCGGGGTCCGCGCAGGCGGCCCGGCCGGAGTAGGCTGAAGCCATGGGGAACGTCCGGGGATATCGCATGTCGTGGCGACCGCGCTCTCTGCAGGTGCGCCAGTTGCTGGCCGCCAGCGTCGGCCTGGTTGCGTTCCTGGCGCTGGCCGGCTTCGCCCTGGATCGTGCGTTCGTGGATGTGGCCAGCCAGGGCCAGCGCGAACGCCTGCGGGTGTTTGCCGAATTCTATGCGGGCACCATCGAGTTCGCCCGCGACGACACCCTGATCCCGCCCGAGTATCCGCCCGACGAGCGCTTCGAGCGCCCGGGGGGTGACCTGTACGCCGTGGTGGTGATGACCGACTCGCAGTGGCTGTCGGGTTCAGCCCAAGGCCCACAGCTGCCGGACATGCCCCTGCTGGAGGGTGGCCAGGAGCGGATCGACGGGCCGCTGCCGATGACCGACAGCGCCGGTCTGGACGGCGAAGTGGTCCGCTACGGCCGCGGTTTTGTGCTGGTGCGCGAGATGGGCGGGCAGGAAATCGAAACCCCCTTCAGCGTCTACATCATGGAAGACGCCGGAACCCTGCCCACCCAGGTGCAGGTGTTCCGCCAGGCGCTGTGGCGCTATCTGGGTGTGTCCGGGGCGGTGCTGCTGCTGCTGCAGTCCGGCGTGCTGCGCTGGAGCCTGTGGCCATTGCGGCGGGTGATTGACGAGCTGACCCGGGTGCAGCGCGGACAGCTCAACCGCATGGGCGACCTGCACCCGCGCGAGCTGCAGCCGCTGACCGAAAGCATCAACGCCCTGATCGAGAGCGAGCGCCAGAGCCTTGAACACCAGCGCAACACCATGGCCGACCTGGCCCACAGCCTGAAGACGCCGCTGGCGGTGTTGCGCACCCGCCTGGACTCCGATGCCAGCGATGCGGAACTGCGCGAAGATCTGGAAATCCAGCTGCGGCGCATGAACGACCTGGTCGGCTACCAGCTCGGGCGGGCTTCATCACGCGGCCACAAGCTGTTTGCCGCGCCGGTCGAGATCGAGCCGCATGCGGAGCAGATCGTGCGCGGGCTGGAGAAGATCTACGCCAGCAAGGGCGTGCTGTGCGAGTTCGAGATCGACCCGGAGGCGCGCTTCCACGGCGAGCCCGGAGACCTGCAGGAGCTGCTGGGCAACCTGCTTGAGAACGCCTTCAAGTGGGCCAGCTCGCGAGTGCTGCTGACGGTGAAGCCGGGAGCCTCTGCGGCCAATCGTCGGCCTGGCGTGATCCTGGCGGTGGAAGACAATGGCGCGGGTATTCCCCCCGACCGGATCGCGGCGGTGTTGCAGCGTGGTGTGCGCGGCGACGAGCGCGTGCACGGTCACGGTATCGGACTGTCGATCGTGCAGGACATCATTGCCAGCTACCGCGGCGAATTGAACGTGGGTGCCTCCGAAGAGCTGGGCGGTGCCCGCTTCGAAGTCGTCCTGCCCCCGGGCCTGTAGGAGCGCGCCATGCGCGCGAAGCCGCGTGACATCTGGCGGCACACGGGGCGTCGGCTGCCGCTACGTGACCGAAGCGTTGCGGCGTAACTCCGGTTCACGCGGTTTCGCGCGCATGGCGCGCTCCTACAGGGGAGCGAAAGGTGAGGGGCCGTAGAAGCGCTCCAGGTGCGCGGCCACCTCGGGCATTTCGCGGGTCAGGGTGGCCGGATCGCTGAAGTGGTACTCGCTGCACACGGCGAAGAACTCTTCCGGAGCTTCGGCAGCGTAGGCGTCGATGGCGGTTTCCGCCTCGCGCTCCACCTGGACAACGAACGCGTCGAAACTGCGCTGGAAGTCGCGCGCCCACTGCTGCTGCCAGGCGCGCGGCAGCGGCGGCGTGCCGTCGAGCACACCGTCCAGGGCGTCGATCTTGTGGGCCATTTCGTGGACCGCCACGCAGAAGCCGGCACGTGGATCCGCCAGGTCCGACTCCACGTCGGCCCACGAGAGGATCAGCGGGCCGGATTCCCAGGCTTCGCCAATCAGCTCGTCGTCCCACTCATGCATCACGCCGGCGGCGTCGATGTGGGTCCGGTTCACCCGGAATGCGTCCGGGTAGACGATCAGCTCGCGCCAGCCCTGCAGGCCTGCGGGGCCGAACTCCAGCAGCGGCAGGCAGCACAGCGCCGCCAGCTGCATCCGCTGGCTCGGGTCCAGCTGCAGGTCGTTGATGGGGGTGATGGTTTTTTCCGCCAGGAAGCACGCTGCCAGCCGCTGCAGGCGGGCATCACGTTCATCGTCCAGGCGGGCGACCCACGGAGTGCGCGCACGCACTGCGTGCCACAGGGATGGATCCGGGGCTGGGGGTTCGCGGCGCAGGCGCCGGATCAGGCCGAACACGCGCCTGATGCCAGGCTCAGCGGAACATGCCCGGCAGCAGGTTGTGCATGCGTGGGGTGCGAACGCTGTTCTCGGCGTTGCCACCGCGACTTCCGGAAGAAGTCTTGTCCGTGCCGGCGGCCTCGACATCACCCTGGATGCCGGCGATCGACGAGCTGTCGCCGGGCGCCTCAGGGGACATGACGGAAGCACAGTCTCCGCTGCCGTCCGGGCTGGCCACGCTCTCTTCGCTCGCAAGGAGCGGCAGGCTTGCGCTGCAGAACAGCAACAGGATGGCAATGCGGTAAATCATGGTGGTGCCCGGTTGGCGGAATCGGCGGAACCGAAACCTGGAGCGAGCCCCGGACTATAACAGTCAACCACGCGGCTCTGCATGCATGTTTCGTGTTGCATTGCAACACCGTTTGCGGGCGCGGTCCGGCTGAATGGGCGAAGTGGGCGATAGACTCAAGACCCTGGAATTCGCTGCAGCGCCCGCCATGTCTTCATCCCGTCTCCGCTCCGCCCCGGAGCCCCTGTCTGATCGCGCGCTGCTTGAGCGGCTGCGGGCCGGTCCAGTGTCCGGCGATGTCCTGGCCCAGGCCAGCGGGCAGACCCGTGCCGCCGTGTGGAAGCGGATCGAAGCACTGCGCGCCGCCGGCGTGGAGATCGAGGCCAGTCCCGGCCGCGGCTATGCGCTGTCGCGACCGCTGGAGCTGCTGGACGGGCAGAAGATCCTTGAGCAACTGCCGGAGACGGTACGGGCCGAGGTGGTGGAACTCGATGTGGCCTGGCTGATTGATTCCACCAATTCCGAACTGCTCCGCCGGCCCGCTGCGGCGAACGGGGTGCAGGTGCTGCTGGCCGAACGCCAGAGCGGCGGCCGCGGCCGGCGCGGCCGCAACTGGGAGTCACCGCTGGCCGCCAACCTGTACCTGTCGGTAGCCCGCCGGTTCGATGCCGGGCTGGCGCGACTCGGGGGGCTGGGGCTGGTGGCCGGCCTGGCGGTGGCCGAAGCGCTGCACGCCGCCGGGATCGACCAGGTGCGGCTGAAGTGGCCCAACGACCTGGTGGTTCCCGCGCCCGCAGGCGGGCTGCTCAAACTGGGTGGCTTGCTGGTAGAAGGAGGCGGTGAAAACGCCGGCCCCGTCCGCGCCGTCATCGGGGCAGGGCTGAACGTACGCATGCCCGCGCAGACCGCGGCGGACATTGATCAGCCCTGGACCGACCTGCACGCAGTGGCCGGAGATCGGCTTCCCTCCCGCAACCATCTGGTTGCCGGCTGCCTGGCGCGGTTGCTGCCGGCGCTGGTGCAGTTCGATCGCGAAGGGCTGGCGCCGTTCCTGCAGCGCTACGCCGCCTTGGATGTACTGGCCGGGCAGCACGTCGAAGTACACGGCTTCCACGGCATCCGCGAGGGCATCGCCCTGGGTATCGCTGCCGACGGTGCGCTGAGGGTGCAGATGGACGACGGCGAACAGGCCGTGCATGCCGGCGAGGTGAGCATCCGCCCGGGCGGGGTGCGCCGATGAGCCGCTGGCTGTTTGACCTCGGCAACACCCGGCTCAAGCTGGCTCCGATGGACGCGCAGGGGCGAATCGGCGAAGTGCGGGCGATCGGGCATGACGGCAGCGCGTTCGCGCCGGATTGGCAATCGCTGCTGCCGGAGCGGATCGAGTCTGCCGCGGTTGCCAGCGTGGCAGCCGCACCGCTGCGCGCGATCCTGCTGGACGCGTTGTCCGCCCGCAGCGGCAGGATCTCCGTGGCCAGCACGCTTGCCCGCTGCGACGGCGTGCGGGTTGCCTACCCGCGCCCCGAGCGGCTGGGCGTGGACCGGTTCCTCACCCTGCTTGGCGCGCACGCCCGCGGCCCGGGGCCCTGGCTGCTGGTAGGCGTGGGCACGGCGCTGACTATCGACTTGCTGGATGATCGTGGCCGCCACCATGGCGGCCGCATTGCCCCCTCACCGGCGCTGATGCGGCAGGCCTTGCACGCGCGCGCTGCGCAGCTGCCCGATGAAGGCGGCGCCTATGTGGAGTTTGCTGTCGACACCGATGACGCCCTGGCTTCCGGTTGCGAAGGGGCCGCCCTGGCCCTGATCGAACGCAGCCGCACTGTGGCCACGCGCGAGCTGGGGCAGGCGCCCGTGCTGCTGATGCATGGCGGTGGTGCCGGGCCACTGGCGGCGGGCATCGAAGGCGCCTTGCTCGCCCCCCAGTTGGTGCTGGAAGGGCTGGCACGATGGCTGGGGATGGAAGAGTCGTCCTGAACGCCTAGAATCCGGCCATGCATCTGCGCGCACTGATTGTCCTGTTGGCGGTAATGAACCTGGGGGTGGCCCTGTGGTGGGCCGCGCGTCCCGCGCCGGAGCCCACGCCCCTGCCGGAGCTGCCGGCCGATGTGCCGCGCCTGCTGCTGGCGTCGGAAGCCGGCCCCGATGTGCTGGAGGCGGCTGCGCTGGGCGCAGCCCGGGTGTTCGATACCCGATCGACGTTCGCAGGGGCGATGGCCGACGGGATGCCGGCCGGTGAAGACGACGGGGCCGGTGCGCTTGGCGGCGCGGGCAATGACGGCAGGGCCGATGACGTCGGGGCCGATGACGTCGCGGGCAATAACGTCGGGGCCGCTGGCGGCGCGGACAATGACGGCAGGGCCGATGCCGGCGATGTGGATATCGCCGCCGCTCCGGCGCTGGCGTGCTTCAGGCTGGGCCCCTGGCAGCAGGAGGAGCAGCTGGCAGCTGCAAGCACTGCACTGCAGCCACGGGTACAGCGCATCGTGCGGCGCGAAGTGCCGCACGACCCGTCCGGCTGGCGGGTAATGCTGCCGCCGCTGGCCGACCGCGACCAGGCGCAGGCCATGGTGACCCGCCTGGAAGAAGCGGGCTTCAACGACCACTTCATCGTGGGGCAGGGCGACGAGGCCAATGCCATCGCGCTGGGCCGGTTCACCGCCGAGGACAGGGCCCGGCGCCACCAGGCGGCGCTGGGTGAGGCCGGTTTCGAGGTCAGGGTGGAGCCACTGGGCGGAAGCGGCCCGGTGCTGTGGCTGGACGTGGCCGCGGTGCAGCTCGATGCCGAATCCGCGCGCGCTGCGACCCAGGCCGCGCAGGCCACCGCAATCAATTGCGCGCCCCTGCAGTGAAGCCAGGCCCACGGCGCGTTAGAATGCCTGCCTCAGCCGGGGAGGGCAGTCCAGGCGCGGACTGCGCGGCCCTGGCCGGATTCAAGCCGCTTTAGCTCAGTTGGTAGAGCAACCGCCTTGTAAGCGGTAGGTCGTCCGTTCGAGTCGGACAAGCGGCACCAGACCCAGGCGATGATGATGATCAGGAAACATCCTCCCGTTTCGATCTTTGGCGTGCCTACCGATGTGGGCGCCGGGCACCAGGGCACGCGCATGGGGCCGGAGGCCCTGCGCATCGCCGGACTGGCCGAGGCCCTGCGCGGGCGCGGCGTGGATGTGGTCGATCGCGGCAATCTCGATGGTCCCGCCAACCCGTGGCAGCCCCCGGTGGAGGGCTACCGCCATCTGGATGAAGTGGTGGCGTGGAACCGCGCGGTGCGGGAGGCCTCGCTGGCCGAACTGCGCGCCGGACGGATGCCGGTCATGCTCGGCGGCGACCACTGTTTGGCCATCGGGTCGATCTCGGCGGTCGCCGACCACTGCCGGGAGCAGGGCCGTGAGCTGCGCATCCTGTGGCTGGACGCGCATTCGGACTTCAACACCAGCAACGTCACCCCTTCGGGCAACATCCACGGCATGCCGGTGGCCTGTCTGTGCGGCCTTGGCCCGGATGTGCTGACCGGGATCGGCGACCACGTGCCGGCCATCCTGCCCTCGCAGGTCAAACAGATCGGCATTCGCTCCGTGGACCAGGAGGAAAAACGCCTGGTCAAGGAATACGGCCTGGACATCTACGACATGCGCTTCATCGACGAAGTGGGGATGAAGCGCACCATGCAGCAGGCGCTGGCGGATCTGGACGACAACGTGCACCTGCACGTGAGCTTCGACGTGGACATGCTTGATCCATCCATCGCCCCGGGCACCGGCACCCGCGTGCCGGGCGGGCTGAATTACCGCGAGGCGCAGCTGGTAATGGAAATGATCGCCGATACCGGCCGCATGGCCTCGCTCGACATCGTGGAAGTCAGCCCCACGCTGGATATCCGCAACGCCACGGCGGAGCTGGCCGTGGAAATGGTGGAGAGCCTGTTCGGCAAGTCCACCCTCATGCGCGACTGACGCGGCCCCCACGAAGCTGAATGGACCCGGCCGGCAGACTCCTCCGCAGTCAGTGGTTCGCACCGGCTTCACATCAGTCTGGGGTTTCATGGGTCCCACGGGCCACGCTTTCACATCACGCGTTGCCCAACCCCTTACCAAGGAGACATCCATGAAGCGTTTGACTGCACTGCTGCTGCTCGCCCTGTTCACTGCCGGCACGTTCACGGCCTGCAACACCGTTCGCGGTGCGGGTCAGGATGTGCAGAAGGTCGGTGAGAAGGTGGAAGAGGCGGCGGAAGACACCGGGGCCACCGATCCGATCTGATTACCTGATCGGCCGCGCACGACGCGGACAGATGAAGAAAGCCGGCGCAAGCCGGCTTTCTTTTTGCACCACCGCAAGCCGAGTCCCGTCGTTCATGCATGTCAACGCCACACAACGAAACCTTGACCCCGCCTTCAAACCGCCCAACGCAAAGTGCAGGTGCGCGGCAACAACCGCGTCGATCCCCACAACCGAGGTAAGACCCATGAATAAAGACATCATTTCCGGCAAGTGGTCCCAGATGAAAGGCAAGGCGCAGGCCAAGTGGGGCGACCTGACCGACGACGTGTTCGACGTGGCCGAAGGCAACAGCGAATACCTGGCCGGCAAGCTGCAGGAGCAGTACGGCTGGGGCCGTGACCGCGCCGAGCAGGAGGTCAAGGACTTCGAGCGCACGCTCTGATCTTGACGCCCACCGTGAGCGCCAATGGCGCGGACCGCGGGCTTCGGAGTGATGGACGGGGGCCGGCAATGCCGGCCCCCGTGCTGTTCAGAACGCCTGCCCAGAGTGCATGTCCAGAGTGCCTGTGCAGGCGTGCGGCGGCACCGGTTAAACTGCTGGGCCGCCCGTCATACTGCATGCAATGAGCCAACGTCCGCTTCGCGTCCTTACCGGCATCAAGCCCACCGGCGTACCGCACCTGGGCAATTACGTGGGCGCCATCCGCCCTGCGATCACTGCCAGTGAAGCGCCAGGGGTGGAGAGCTTCTTCTTCCTCGCCGACTACCACGCCCTGATCAGCACCCATGACCCGGCCCGCGTGCAGCGTTCCACCCTGGAGGTCGCGGCCAACTGGCTGGCCTGCGGCCTGGATCCGGAGCGGGTAGCCTTCTACCGCCAGTCCGATATCCCCGAGACCACCGAGCTGACCTGGCTGCTGACCTGTGTGGCCGGCAAGGGCCTGCTCAACCGCGCCCACGCCTACAAGGCCGCGGTGGACCGCAACCGCGAGGACGGCGAGGACGACGACGCCGGGGTGACTGCCGGGCTGTTCATGTACCCGGTGCTGATGGCCGCCGACATCCTGCTGTTCAACGCGGACCAGGTGCCGGTGGGCCGCGACCAGATCCAGCACATCGAGATGGCGCGTGATTTCGGCCAGCGCTTCAACCATCTCTACGGCGAGCACTTCACCCTGCCCGAGGCGCTGGTGGAGGAACAGGTGGCCACGCTTCCCGGCCTGGACGGCCGCAAGATGAGCAAGAGCTACGACAACGTGATCCCGCTGTTCGCCCCGCGCGAGCAGCTGCGCAAGGCGGTGTTCTCGATCGTGACCGACTCGCGCGCGCCGGGTGAGCCCAAGGACACTGAAGGCTCGGCGCTGTTCGAGCTGTATCGCGCGTTCGCGAGCGAGGTGGAAACCGCAGCGATGCAGGAGACGTTCGCCGCCGGCATTGCCTGGGGCGAGGCGAAGGAGCGTCTGTTCGAGCGCATTGACGTGGAGGTGGCGCCGCTGCGCGACCGCTACGACGCGCTGGTGGCTGATCCGGCCGCGATTGAGCGCCAGCTGCGCGAGGGCGCGGCACGCCTGCGCGAAGAGGTGGCCGCGCCGCTCCTGCGCGAGCTGCGCTCGGCCGTAGGCCTGCACGACCTGTCGCAGCCGCTGGCCGCGCAAGCAGAGGCCAGGGAAGCGGCGCCTGTTGCACCGCCCCAGTTCAAGCAGTACCGCGAAGATGACGGCCGCTTCTACTTCAAGCTGGTCGATGGCGAACGCCTGCTGCTGCAGAGCGAAGGCCACGAGTCCCCGCGCGGGGCGGGCCAGCTGATTGCCCGGCTCAAGCGCGAGGCCGGTGCCGGCCTGCACCATGTGGAGGAGGGGGGCGTGCACCTGGGCGGTGACCTGATCGGCCGGCTGGGCGAGGCGGTCGCCGTGGAGCAGCTGATGGAGGCGCTCGCCCGCTTTGCCGAGGCCGAGCTTTGAACTCGCTGGTTGAGCTCAACCTGGCGCTGATCCTGTTTGTGCCGTGGTTCCTGATCCTGGGTGCGTTGTTCTGGATCTATCCGCGCCAGCCCCGCGGCCGCGCGCGACGGGTTTACGACGTGCTGGCCCTGCTGCTGGCGATAGTCGCGTTTGCATACAGCCAGTACTGGGCGCTGGAAGTGGCCGATCCGGACTACGGACGCATGTGGGGCCAGATCCTGGCCACGGCGATCGGCTATGCCGTGTACCTGGCGGTGATGACGGCCGCCTTTTTCCTGCGCCCGCGGATCCTTCGCAAACGCTGAGCGCACGCGCCGACTGCGACCAAAGCAGGATCCCTGCTTTGGCTGACGCGGCCTAGACTGACTTCCAGTTCAGCAGATCATTGGAGTTCCAGTCAGGCATGTCTGCCCCGGATGGCATTGTCACGATCGATACCGGCTATGTGCGGCCGGGGTTCTGTGCCGCCTACCTGGTGATCGAAAACGGGCGCGCGGCCTTCATCGACACCGGCACCGGCAAGAGCGTGCCGCGGCTGCTGGCGGCGCTGCAGGAGCAAGGGCTGGAGCCCGCCGACGTGGACTGGGTGATTGCCACCCACGTGCACCTGGACCATGCGGGCGGCGCCGGGCCGCTGATGCAGCAGCTGCCCAACGCCACCTTCGCAGTGCATCCACGGGGTGCGCGGCACATGCGTGATCCCGCCCGGCTGGAGGCCAGCGCGCGGGCGGTCTATGGCGATGAGTACGACCTGCACCACGGGTCGCTCACGCCCATCGCCGAGGATCGAATGCGCATCCTGGCCAGCGGCCAGGTGCTGGATCTCGCCGGCAGGCCGCTGCGCTGCGTGCACACGCCCGGCCACGCCGGGCACCACCTTTCGGTCTGGGATGCGCGCAGCCGCAGCTGGTTCTGCGGCGATACCTTCGGCATCTCCTACCGGGAGCTGGATTCAGACCGCGGTGCCTTCATCGTGCCCAGCACCTCGCCGGTGCAGTTTGATCCGGATGCGTTGCGCGACTCCATCCGCCGGATCCTGGCGGAGGCACCGCAGGCGGTGTACGTGACCCATTACGGCAGGGTGGCGCGTGCACAGCAGTTGGGCACCAGCCTGATCGCCCAGGTGGATGCGATGGTGGATCTGGCCCGCGGACTGGAGGACAGTCCGGAACGGCATGTCCGGCTGCGCCGGGCGCTGTCGCGACTGTACGTGGAACGGGCCCAGAGGCAGGGAATCGACCGCGCCGAACAGCTGGTGCCGGAGCTTCTGGCGATGGATATCGAGCTCAACGCCCAGGGGCTGGGCGTGTGGCTGGACCGCAGCCTCGCCCTCGCACGCGCGCCCCGGTAGGAGCGCGCCATGCGCGCGAGGCCGCGTGAATCCAGGCATCGACCCGTGGCTTCGGCCCATGTAGCTGGAACCGGAGCCACGGCGTGGCGATCAGCGTCACGCGGTTTCGCGCGCGCGGCGCGCTCCTACAGGGCGTGCGGGTCAGTTCGGCAGTGACAGATCGTCCAGCAGCGCCTTGAGGAAGCGGGCGGCTTCGCCGCCGGTGGCGGCGCGGTGGTCGAACGTCAGCGAGATCGGCATGCGGCGGTGCACTTCGATGCCGCCCATCACCGCCACCACGTCGTGGCTCAGCTTGCCCGCGCCCACGATGGCCACGCACGGCGGCACGACCACCGGAGTGGCGTAGCGGCCGGCGAACATGCCGAAGTTGGACAGGCTGATGGTGTAGCCCGACAGCTCGCTGGCGGGAATGCTGCGGTCTTCGACCTGCTGGCGCAGGCGCTGGATGGCCGAGCGCACGCCGGTGGCGTCAAGCACGTCGGCATTGCGCAGGGCCGGCACGAACAGGCCGTCATCGGTGTCCACGGCGATGCCGATGTCCACGTGCGGATGCATGGTGCGGGTCAGGTTCTTGCCGTCGAACCAGGCGTTCAGCGCCGGCACGGCCTTGGCAGCGGTGCAGATGGCGCGGATCAGGCGTCCGGTGATGTCCTGCTTGCCGATCCAGGCGTGCAGGTCGGCATCGTCCACCAGGGTGGTCGGCACCACCTGGCTGTGCGCATCGGCCATAACCCGGGCCATGTTGCGGCGCACGCCCTTGAGCTGCTCCGGCTGGCCGGTGGCGGCGACGCCTGGCGGCTGGGTGCGCATCGGACGGCCGGACTGTGACACGGGGCCACGCTGTGCAGCCGCGGCAGGCGCGGGCGCCGGTGCCTGGGCAGCGCGGTCCACCGGAGCGGCGCCAGCCTTGGCGGTGCCGTCGGCAGCAGCCTTCTTCACGTCGGCCAGGCTGGCCACGCCGTTGGGACCGGTCGCCGTCACCCGGCTCAGGTCCACGCCCAGCTTGCGGGCCATCGCGCGCACGGCGGGCATCGCCTTGACGCCGCCAACGGCCACGGCCTGCTCGGTGTGGACATGGTCGGAGGACTGCATGGCGCCGACCACGGTGCCGGCATCCTGGCGTACCTCGCCCTTGGCCGCGGGCTCGCCTTCGGCCTCGATCGCGCCGCCGTCGTCGGAAGCAACCACGCGGTCATCGGGCGCCGGATCCTGGCTGCCCACGCCCTTGTCGCCGCCGCCGTGATTGTGGCCGGTGTCCTGGCCTTCGGCGCGCTGCGGCATGGAGGGATCCATCTCGAACTCGGCCAGCATGGCGCCGGTGATGATCACGTCACCCGACTCGCCGGACAGCTTCAGCACCTTGCCCGAGACCGGGGAGGGCACCTCGACCACGGCCTTGGCGGTCTCCATGGACACCAGCGGGTCGTCCAGGCGGATGGTGTCGCCTTCCTTGACGCTCCAATCGACGATGGTGGCGTCCGGCAGGCCTTCGCCCAGGTCGGGCAGGAAAAAGGTCTTCTTGTTGCTCATGGCGTTTATCCATAGGGCGGGCCGTGGCCCGCCGACAGGTTGTAGGGTCCGGATGGATCAGCCGTGGGACACGGCGCGCTTGGCTGCTTCGACCACCCGCTCCACGCTGGGCAGGAACTTCATTTCCAGGCGGAACAGCGGGATGTGCGTGTCCGGGCCGGTGACGCGCTCGACCGGGGCGACCAGGTCGAACATCGATTCCTCGGCCAGGCGCGCGGCGATCTCGGCGCCGAAGCCGGCGGTCTTCGGGGCTTCCTGCACGATCACGCAGCGGCCGGTCTTGCTGACCGATTCGGCGATGGTGACGAAGTCCAGCGGGCGCAGGGTGGCCACGTCGATCACTTCGGCGCTGATGCCTTCGGCGGCCAGCTTGTCGGCGGCCTCCAGGGCTTCCTTCACCTGCGCGCCCCAGGTCACCAGGGTCACGTCGGTACCGTCACGCAGCACGTAGCACACGTCCAGCGGCAGGGCTTCGCCGTCGTCCGGCACCATTTCCTTGTACTGGCGGTAGATGCGCTTGGGCTCGAAGAAGATCACCGGATCCGGCTCGCGGATCGCCGACAGCAGCATGCCGTAGGCGCGCTGCGGCGAGGACGGCATGACCACGCGCAGGCCTGGCACGTTGGTGAAGATGGCCTCGTTGGCCTCGCTGTGGTGCTCCGGCGCGCGGATGCCACCGCCCCACGGCACGCGCAGCACCATCGGGCAGGTCAGGCGGCCGCGGGTGCGGTAGCGCATGCGCGCGGCATGGCTGACGATGAAGTCGACCATCGGGTACATGAAGCCGTCGAACTGGGCCTCGGCGATGGGCAGCATGCCCTGGCTGGCCATGCCCACGGTCAGACCGGCGATGGTGGTTTCATCCAGCGGGGTGTCGATGACGCGCTCGCTGCCGAACTCGGAGTGCAGCCCGGCGGTGGCGCGGAACACGCCGCCGTTCACGCCCACGTCCTCGCCCAGCACCACGACGCGCTCATCAACGCGCATTTCGTAGGCCATGGCCTGGGTCAGTGCTTCGATCAGTGTGATCGGATTGGCCTGCGTGGTGCTCATGCCCGGCCCTCCCGCTCGATGGCTTCCTGACGTTGGGCCAGCAGGTCGGCCGGCGGATCGGCATACAGATAGTCGAACATGGCTTCCACCGGCTGCACCGGGGTGCTGAGGTAGGCGTTGATTTCCACGTCCACCTTCTCCTCGCACTCGGCCAGCCAGGCCTTCTCCTCGTCTTCGCTCCACACGCCTGAATCAGTCAGGTACGTGCGCAGCCGGGTCATGGGTTCACGCGTCCAGCCGTCCTTGACCTCGGCCTCGTCGCGGTAGCGGCTGGCGTCGTCGGCGGTGGTGTGGTCGTGCAGGCGGTAGGTCATCATCTCGATGACGGTGCCGCCTTCGCCCTTGCGGGCGCGCTCGGTGGCGCGGCGCATGCCTTCCAGCACGGCGATCAGGTCGTTGCCGTCCAGCTGCAGGCAGTGCAGGCCACCGGCCAGGCCCTTCTGGGCCAGGGTCTCGGCACCGGTCTGGGCCGAGCGCGGCACGGAGATGGCCCAGCCGTTGTTGATCACGCACAGCACCAGCGGCGCCTTGAACGCGCCGGCGGAGTTCACCGCGGCGTAGAAGTCGGTCTTGGACGAGCCGCCATCTCCGCAGCAGGCCACGGCCACGCGGTCCTGGTTGCGCAGCTTGAACGACAGGGCGGCGCCGGCGGCCATCAGGCACTGGGTGGAAATCGGTACGCACCAAGGGTAGTCGTTGCGCGGCACTTCGAAGTCGTTGCCACGCTCGTCCCCGCCCCAGTACATCAGGACGTCGCGGGGCTTCACGCCGCGCATGAACTGCGCGCCGTATTCGCGATAGCTGGGGGCAAAGACGTCTTCGGGCCGCATGGCGGCGCCGATTCCGACGTGGGCGGCTTCGTGGCCAAGGCTGGCGGCATAGGTGCCGAGCTTGCCGGTACGCTGCAGCTTGATGGCTTTGCTGTCGAACGTGCGTACGAACAGCATCTGTTTGAACATGGGCACGAGGGCCTGGGGATCCCGGAATGCTTCGGGCAGTTCGGCAACGAGTTTGCCGTCCTGGCCGAGGTATTGCAGGTATTCGATCTCGAATTTAGCGGCGACAGTCATGGAATCAACGAGTTCGGGACAAGACGGCAATGATAGCTGGTCCGGGTTATGGCGATATTGCGCGGTGCGGCATGACTTCAGGTTCGGAATCTGGTTGGTTTGGGGTTTTGGGGCGCTGGGGGTGGGCACTTTTTTGCTGCGCGGTGATCTGGTGTGCTGTGACTTGAGGGGCCCCGCCGCGGCCGGGAGGCCTTCGCTGCTCATGTCCCCCGGCCTCCGCCTGCGGCGGAGGCCTCCTCCTTTACTTCGCTGCGAAGGCCTCCCGGCCACGGCGGGGCTCGGCTCCGGAGAGGGGGGGGCAACGGTAGGCACCGGGGGGCGTGAACTGGTGTTCGCGTGGCGGCGGGGCACTCGGGTAATCTGCGGGCATGACTGAAGACCGCAATCAGCGCCCGCTTGAAGAGGGCATCCATACCGATCTGGATGGCAGCCTGACCTACGGCGGCTATCTGCGCCTGGATCTGCTGCTGGCTGCCCAGCAGCCGGTGTCGGAGCCGCAGCACCACGACGAGATGCTGTTCATCGTGCAGCACCACGTGTCGGAGCTGTGGCTGAAGCTGATCATCCACGAGCTGCGCGCCGCGCTGGAATACCTGCGCAACGACCAGCGGGGGCCGTGCCGGAAGGTGTTGGCGCGCTGCAAGAAGGTGCTGCACCAGCTGACCGAGCAGTGGTCGGTGCTGGAGACGCTCACCCCGGCCGAATACGCGGAGTTCCGCAACCTCCTCGGCCCGTCCTCCGGTTTCCAGTCCCTGCAGTACCGCACGGTGGAGTTCCTGCTGGGCAACAAGGACGCGGACATGCTGAAGGTGTTTTCCTACGATCCTGCGGGCCAGGCCAGCTTGCGCGCAGCGCTGGAAGCGCCGGGCCTGTACGACGAATTCCTGCGCTACCTTGCCCGTCAGGGACATCCGGTGCCGCAGCGCCATCTGGAGCGGGACTGGACGCAGCCGCACGTTCACGATGACGCGCTGGTGGACATCTTCGCGGCCATTTATGCCGATACCGACGGCTGCTGGCGCGAATACTCGCTGTGTGAAGACCTGGTGGACCTGGAGAGCCAGTTCCAGCTGTGGCGCTACCGGCACATGCGCACGGTGCTGCGGATCATCGGGTTCAAGCGCGGCACCGGGGGCTCGAGCGGCGTCGGCTTCCTGAAGCAGGCGCTGGACCTCAGTTTCTTCCCCGAACTGTTCGATGCCCGCACGCGGATCGGGCAGGGCGGCTGAGTCCGGCTGGCGGCCATGGAAGTCACGCAGCCGAGCCTGCCGTTCTGGGTGCAATCAGTCGCCTGGGCACTGGCGGCGCTGGTGCTGGCCTGGCAGGGGCGGCCGCTGTGGCGGCGCCTGCACGGGGCCGGGCCGGAAGCGGTCCGGGTATTGCTGGTGCTGGCCCTGGTACTGATGGCGGTGCGCTGGTTCAACACCGCGCCGCTGCAGGGGGTGATGCTGCACCTGACCGGGGCCACTATCGCCACCCTGCTGGTGGGCGCGGGCCCGGCGTGCTGGGTGATGGCTGTGGCGAGCCTGTCCGGGGTGCTGATGGGCGCGGCCTGGCACGGCTGGGCGATGGATTTCCTGGTGACCGGTGCGCTGCCGGTGGCGGTGACCGCGGTGTTCTCGCGTGCGGTGCGGCGCTGGCTGCCGCACAACATCGTCGTGTACGTGATGGGCAATGCCTTCTTCGCCGCCGCCGTGGCCATGGCGGCCTCGGTGCTGGCCAAGTTTGCGCTGGTCGCCTGGCTGGGCAGCCGCTCGGCAGCAGCCTATCTGGTGGCCACTCCCCTGCTGGCGCTGGCCGAGGCTTTCCTGACCGGCACGCTGATGGCGGTGATCGTGGTGTACCGGCCGCAGTGGTGCGTGTCGTTTGACGACAAGGTGTACCTGTGGCCGGAGCGGCCGATGTAGCCGCAATGTGGCTATTGGGGGGTACCCGGACGCGCCCGGGCTGCTAGCATGCGGCGGATTCACCTTCAGCCAGGAGTCATGAATGAGCCACCCGGACCCCGATGTCACGCCCGCGCCTCGCGGCGTCGTGACGCGCATGCTCGACGTCGTCGAGCGCGTCGGCAACAGGCTGCCGGATCCGGCGATGCTGTTCCTGATCCTGATGCTGCTGACCTGGGTGGTCTCGGCGGTGATGTCGGGCTGGTCCTTCAGCGAGATCGATCCGCGCACCGGTGATCCGGTGGCGGTCAACAACCTGCTGTCGGGTGCGAGCCTGACCGCGTTCATGGCCACCATGGTGCAGACCTTCGTCAACTTCGCCCCGCTGGGCGTGGTGCTGGTGGCGATGCTGGGGCTGGGCGTGGCCGAGCACACCGGGTTCATCAATGCGCTGCTGCGGGCGATCCTGAGCGTGACCCCGAAAATGCTGCTGACCCCCGCGCTGATTGGCGTGGGCATCCTCAGCCACATCGCGGTGGACGCCGGTTACGTGCTGGTGATCCCGCTGGGCGCGGTGATCTTCTACGCCGCCGGGCGCCATCCGCTGGCCGGCATCGCAGCGGCATTCGCAGGTGTTTCGGGCGGGTTTTCAGCGACCTTCTTCGTTCCCTCCAGCCTTGATCCGATGCTGGCCGGCCTGACCCAGGAGGCGGCGCGGATCTTGGATCCGGGCGCGGAGATCAACCCGCTCAACAACTATTTCTTCACCACCGCATCGACCTTCCTGGTGATCCTGGTGGGCTGGTTCCTGACCGACCGGGTGATCGAGCCCCGGTTGAAAGCGACCAGGGTGGATGGCGATATCGGCGACATGCCGACCATGGAGGCGCTTCAGCCCAACGAGCGGCGCGGCCTGGTGGCGTCGGTGGCGGCGATGGCCGTTGCCATCCTGCTGTTCGTGCTGACCCTGCTGCCGGCGGGCACGCCCTGGGCCGCCGATCCGGCAACGCTCGCCCCGGGTACCCAGCCGCTGCTGGCATTTACCGCGCCGCTGATGCAGTCGATCGTCGCCCTGATCTTCATCTTCTTCCTGATCCCCGGCGTGGTGTACGGCTACGTCGCCGGTACCGTCAAGAGCCATCGCGACATCATCGAAGGCATGAGCAAGTCGATGAGCGGGATGGGTTACTACATCGTCATGGCGTTCTTCGCCGCGCAGTTCATCTATGCGTTCACCCAGTCCAACCTGGGCGTGCTGCTGGCGATCAAGGGCGCCAATGGCCTGCAGTCCATGGGGCTGCACATGTCGTTGATGCTGGTGGGGATCGTGCTGCTGTCCGGAGCGGTGAACCTGCTGATCGGTTCCGCTTCGGCCAAGTGGGCGCTGATCGGCGCGATCCTGGTGCCGATGATGATGCAGCTGGGCATCTCGCCCGACCTGACCCAGGCCGCCTACCGCGTCGGTGACTCGAGCACCAACATCGTCACCCCGCTGCTGCCGTACTTCCCGCTGATCGTGGTGTTCTGCCAGAAGTACGTGAAGTCCGCCGGGGTGGGCACATTGCTGTCATTGATGCTGCCGTTCGCGTTCAGCCTGCTGGTGGTCTGGACCCTGTTCCTGATCGCCTTCTGGGCGCTGGGGATCCCGCTGGGCGTGGGCTCCAGCTATGTGTATCCAGGCACCTGACGGCCGCCGTCGGGTGCGATTTTCCGCAACCCCAACCGCAACCGCAGCCGTCGGTAGTGTAAATTTCCAGTGATGCCCGCGAGGGCCCGCATGTCCGGGAGTATCAGATCCGTGTCCAACAACCCCATCCCTGCCGAAGGCAAGACCTTCTTCGGCCATCCGCGCGGCCTGTTCGTGCTGTTCTTCGCCGAAATGTGGGAACGCTTCTCGTACTACGGGATGCGCGCGATCCTGATTTTCTACCTCATCCAGCACTGGATGTTCTCGGAGGAGAGGTCCTACCTCATCTATGGCGCCTACACGGCGCTGGTGTACATCACCCCGGTGGTGGGCGGCTACCTGGCGGACAGGTACCTGGGCCAGCGCAGGGCGGTGCAGTTCGGCGCGATCCTGCTGGTGATCGGCCATGGATTGATGGCTTTTGAAGGGCCCGGGCCGGCGCAGTATCCGGAACTGACCGCCGCGGACATGCAGAGCGGCATGTTCATCAACATCTTCTGGCTGGCGCTTGCCTTCATCATCATGGGCGTGGGCTTCCTCAAGTCCAGCATCTCGGTGATGGTGGGCCAGCTCTACGGTCAGGGTGACATCCGCCGCGATCCCGCATTCACCATTTTCTACATGGGCATCAACCTCGGTGCCGCGCTCGGCTCGCTGCTGGTGGGTTATCTCGGTCATGCCTGGGGCTGGAACTGGGGCTTCGGCGCCGCCGGTGTGGGCATGCTGCTGGGCCTGGCTGTGTTCGTGTGGGGCCGGCCTACGCTGATGGGCGCGGGTGAGGCTCCCGATCCCGAACGGCTGCGCGAGCGCGTGGCGGGGATTCCGCTGGAATGGCGGGTGTACCTGGGTGGCCTGCTCGGCGTGGTGGTGGTGTGGTTCCTGGTGCAGTACCAGTCAGCCGTCGGCCTGCTGTTGGCCGTTTTCGGTGGTGCGGTGGTGTTGTTCATCGTGCTCACGGCGGTGATGAAGCTCGAGCGGATCGAGCGCCAGCGCATCTTCGCCGCGCTGTTCCTGATCGGCCTGCAGCCGCTGTTCTGGTCACTGTTCGAGCAGGCGGGTTCCTCGCTGAACGTGTTCACCGACCGCTACGTGGACCGGACGATCTTCGGATGGGAGGTGCCGCCGGGCATGTTCCAGTCGCTGAACTCGATCTACATCATCCTGCTTGCGCCGCTGTTCGCGTGGCTCTGGCTTACGCTGGCCAAGCGCAACCTCGAGCCGTCCACCCCGGCCAAGTTCGGGCTGGGCCTGATCCAGCTGGGCATCGGCTTCCTGGTGCTGGTGGCAGGAGTCATGGCCAGCGGCAGCGGCATGACCCCGGTGATCTTCATTTTCCTGATCTACCTGCTGCACACCATGGGTGAGCTGTGCCTGTCACCGGTGGGCCTGTCGGCGATGACCAAGCTGGCGCCGGCGCGTATGGCGGGTTTGATGATGGGTACCTGGTTCCTGGCCAGCGCTGCGGGCAACTTCATCGCCGGCCTGATCGCCCGGGCTACGGCCGGTGGCGGGTCCGAAGAAGGCAGCACCACCCAGGTGGTCGAGGTGTACTCCCAGATCGGCTGGGTGGCCATCGGGGTAGGCGTCGGCGTGATCGTGATTTCGCCGCTGGTGCGCAAGCTGATGCACGAAGATGTGATGGGGAAGGACGGCAGGGTCTGATTCCCCGGGAGCGGGCACCGCCTGGACCGGAGTCAGGGCCGTGAGGCCAGGTCCAGGCGGGTCAGCAGTCGATCAAGCGTCGCCCGCTCTTCTTCATCCAGGCTGGCCAGCAGTTCGCGCTCATAGTCCAAAGCCATGGGCACCACCTGGTCGTAGACATCCAGGCCGGGGCCGCTCAGGCGCAGGACCGAGCGGCGGCGGTCGCTGTCGTGGATGTCGCGCTGGATCAGGCCCGCCTGGGTCAGGCGCGTGACCGCACGACTCACCGCCACCTTGTCCATCGCGGTGCGCTCGGCCACGGCGCTGGCCGACAGCTCCGGATAGCGCCCCAGCACCGCCAGCACCCGCCACTCGGTGATGCTGATGCCAAAGCGCTCCGCATACACGTCGGCGATGGTCTGGCTGATGTGGTTGGAGATCACGCTGAGCCGGTAGGGAAGGAAATGTTCCAGCTTCAGGATGACGCGGCTGGCGTCGGCCTTGCTGCGCCTGCGCGCATCGGAAGGGGGCTTTGCCATGCTGCGCTGCGCCTTGCAAATGGTTACAAGTGAAACTATAACCATAGGTTCGTCCCATTTGCCAGCGTCGCCACGGCGCGCCCGGCCTCAAACACGGAGTTCCCCCATGACTACCCAGACCCAGCAGGGCCCCAACCTCGGCATGGAGGTCACCACCTTCGAAAACCCGATGGGCATCAATGGCTTCGAATTTGTCGAGTTCGCCGCGCCGGCGGGCGAGGGTGCGCGCATGCGCGATTACCTCGGGAAGCTCGGGTTCACCGCGATCGCCAAGCACCGCGAGCGTGAAATCACCCTGTTCCGCCAGGGCACCATCAACTTCCTGCTCAACGAACAGGCGGATTCCTTCGCCTCCGACTTCGCGGCCAACCATGGTCCGTCGGCCTCCGGTTTCGCCATCCGCTTCAAGAAGACCCCGGCCGAAGTGCTCGAGCACGTGCTGGCCAACGGCGGCGAGAAGATGGAGCACAAGGCCGACACCCGCGTGGTCGACTTCCCGGTGATCAAGGGCATCGGCGACTGCATGCTGTACCTGATCGACGACAGCAGCAGCGACGTCTACGCCGACTACGAGCCGCTGCCGGGCGTGGACCAGAACCCGAAGGGCTTCGGGCTGACCTTCATCGACCACCTCACCCACAACCTGTTCCTGGGCAACATGGGCAAGTGGTCGGAGTACTACGAGAAGCTGTTCAACTTCCGCGAGATCCGCTACTTCGACATCAAGGGCGCCAAGACCGGCCTGCTGTCCAAGGCCATGACCGCGCCGGACGGCGTGGTGCGCATCCCGCTCAACGAGTCCAACGACGACAAGAGCCAGATCAACGAGTACCTGCGCGAGTACAAGGGCGAGGGTATCCAGCACATCGCGCTGTTCACCGATGACATCTACGAGTCGGTGGAGAAGATGCGTGAAGCAGGTATCGACTTCCTCGATACGCCTGACGCCTACTTCGACGTGATCGACCAGCGCGTGCCCGACCACGGCGAAGATGTTGAGCGGCTGCGCAAGAATGCGATCCTGATCGATGCCGATCCGGAAACCAAGCAGCGCAAGCTGCTGCAGATCTTCGGCAAGAACGCGTTCGGCCCGATCTTCTTCGAGATCATCCAGCGCAAGGGCAACGAGGGCTTTGGCGAGGGCAACTTCCAGGCCCTGTTCGAGTCGATCGAGCGCGACCAGATGGCGCGCGGCGTGCTCTGACGACCTGCTCTGACACTTGTAAGCCGGGGCCGACCGCTTCAGCGGCACGGCCCCGGCATTCCGGCGTCAGTAGCTGCCGGCAAGACCGGCCAGGCCGGCGAACATGGCGGCCCCGCCGAGCAGCAGCATCAGTGCGAACACGATGAGCGAGATCAGCAGCAGGATGCCCTGGATCATGAAAAACAGGCGCAGCTTGTCGGTTGCCCGGGTTGCAGTGGCCACATCCCCGCTGGCCGAAGCTTCCTCGGCGGCGCCTGCGGCCTGGAACAGCAGTACGCCCAGCCAGATGGGCACCCAGGCCCACAGGATGCCGACGATGGTCAGCACCTGCAGCGCGCCGGTGATGATCATCATGACGCCAAGCAGCTTCATCCACAGCTTGCCGTTCACCAGCGGCGCCATGACGGCTCGCAGATTGTCGTTCGATTGCATTGAAAGCTTCCCCTGAGTGAGTTGAAACCACCGATCGGTGGCGCATTCAGATTAATCGCCAATCGCTGCCAAAGGAACAGACCATGACTGTCGCCGCAAATCCCAAGGGATACATGTCCGGCTTTGGAAACGAATTCGCCACCGAGGCGGTAGCCGATGCGCTTCCGGTCGGTCGCAATTCGCCGCAGCGGGTTGCGCACGGGCTCTACGCCGAACAGCTGACCGGCACCTCGTTCACCGCACCGCGCCACGCCAACCGGCGCAGCTGGCTGTACCGGATCCGCCCGGCGGCGATGCACGGTGAGTTCAAGCCGTTCCACCAGCCGCGCCTGCACGAGGACTTCGGCGATGGCCCGGTCACCCCGGACCAGCTGCGCTGGAACCCGGTGCCGATGCCGGCGGACGACGCTGTCGTGGACTTCGTGGACGGGCTGTTCACCATGGCGGGCAATGGCGGCTCACGCGCCGGCACCGGCGTGGGCGTGCACATGTATGCCGCCAACGCCTCCATGCGCGGGCGGTTCTTCTACAGTGCGGACGGCGAGCTGCTGATGGTGCCCCAGCAGGGCCGGTTGAAGATCGCCACCGAGCTGGGCGTGCTTGAAGTGGAGCCGCAGGAAATCGCGGTGATCCCGCGCGGCGTGCGCTTCCGGGTGGAGCTCCCCGACGGCGCGGCGCGCGGCTATGTGTGCGAGAACTATGGCGCCATGCTGAAGCTGCCGGACCTGGGGCCGATCGGGTCCAACGGCCTGGCCAATCCGCGCGACTTCCTCACCCCGGTGGCGGCGTACGAGGAGGACGAGGGCGATTTCGAACTGATCGCCAAGTTTCAGGGCTACCTGTGGCGGGCCGACATCGGTCACTCGCCCCTGGACGTGGTGGCCTGGCACGGGAACTGCGCGCCGTACAAATACGACCTGCGCCGCTTCAACGCCATCGGCTCGATCAGCTTCGACCACCCGGATCCGTCGATCTTCCTGGTGCTGCATTCGCCCAGCGACACCCCGGGCACCAGCAACATGGACCTGGCGATCTTCCCGCCGCGCTGGCTGGTGGCCCAGGACACGTTCCGGCCGCCGTGGTTCCACCGCAACATTGCCAGCGAGTTCATGGGCCTGATCCACGGCGCCTACGACGCCAAGGCCGAGGGCTTCGCGCCGGGCGGATGCTCGCTGCACAACTGCATGACCGGGCACGGACCGGACGCGGCCACCTTCGAGAAGGCGTCCAGCGCGGACCTGTCCAGGCCGGATGTCATCGAGGATACGATGGCTTTCATGTTCGAGACCCGCGCCGTTCTGCGTCCCACCAGCCAGGCGCTGGCGGCGGACCATCGCCAGCGTGACTACCAGGCCTGTTGGGCGGGACTGCGCCGCCATTTCACCCCGCCCCGCTGACCGGCTTCGCCCGGGGCTGGTTTTCGCGTTGCCTCGACGACGGCCGGGTGACCCTGCGCTGGACCTCCCGACCGGACCATCCGTATGAGTCGCCTGCCCCTGCTGCTTTCCCTGTGCGCCTGCCTGATGCTGTCCGCCTGCGGTCCCGGCGCGCAGCCGCAACCGGCGCCGGCGCCGGAGTCGGAACCGCAGGCCAGCGCTGATCCCGCCGGGGCTGGCCGACCGGCGCAGACGCCCGAGGTCGACGAAGCCGAGGTTCCCAAGTACCCGGCCGATGGCGCCATCGGCTTCCAGGGCTTCGGCATGGCGCCGTTCGGCGCCGATCAGGAAGCCGTGCGCATGGCCTGGGGGCGCGATCTGGGCGATGCCGTGCCGGCCGAGCCCGGCGGCTGCTATTACCTGGCGCCGCATGCGCGCCTGCAGGAGGATCGTGACCGCATCGCCTTCATGGTCGACGGCGACCGCTTCGTGCGGATCGACGTTACCGCGCCCGACATCGAAGCGCCGGGTGGGGGTCGGGCAGGGCTGTCGGCAGACGCGATCCACGGTCTTTACGGCGAGGGCGTCGAAGAGCGTCCGCACAAGTACATCGACGGCGGGCACTATCTGCGCGTTGCCGACCCGGCCGGCGGCGAAGCCGTCCTGCTGTTTGAAACCGGTGCCGACGGACGCAGCACCCGATGGCGGATCGGGCTGCCTCCGCAGATCGACTGGGTCGAGGGCTGCGGCTGAGCCGTGCGGGTCAGGCGTTGCGGTTGTCCACGTCTTCCCGCACTGCTCCGTCCGGATCCGGCGGGCGCGGCGGGGTGGGCGGCAGCTCGCCCATCAGCGACAGCGTGGCGCGCGACATCAGGTGGGCGCTGACCGGCGCGGTCAGGAACAGGAACACCACGATCAGCAGCTCACGCGGGTGCAGGCCGGTGCCGTAGAAACTGTGGAACAGGATCGAGGCCACCAAGATGCAGCCCACGCCCATGGTGCTGGCCTTGGTGGGGCCGTGCAGCCGGCGCAGGAAGGTGCTGAGCTTGACCAGCGAGAACGCGCCGAGGAAGGCGAAGAAGCTGCCGGTAGCCAGCAGCAGGATCAGGACGATGTCGAGGATCTGGATCATTCCACGATATCCCTTCGGATCACGTACTTGCTCAGCACCACGGTACTGAAGAACCCGAGCATGGCGATGATCAGCGCGACTTCAAAATAGAGCTCGGTATCCAGATACATCCCGAACAGGATCAGCTGCGCCACGCCGTTTACATACAGCGTGTCCAGGGCCAGGATGCGGTCCGGCGCCGTGGGGCCACGCAGCAGTCGCCACAGCGACATCAGCATGGCCAGCCCGACCACGGACAGGGCGATGACGATTGCGATCTGGATCATGGGAACACCTTCCGCAGCCGGACTTCATAGCGCTGCTTGATTTCATCGATCATGCCCTGCGGGTCGTCCGTGCTCAGCACGTGCACCAGCATGTACTTGCGGTCTTCGGTCAGCGCCGCCGCCACGGTGCCGGGTGTCAGGGTGATCACGCTGGCCAGGGCCGAGATCCCGTGGATGTTGGTCAGCTCCAGCGGGATCCAGATGAAGTGCGGGGTCAGCTTCTTCTCATTTCCGAGTACCTGGCGGGCGACGGTGAAATTGGCCACCAGCAGGTCCCACATCAGCACCGCACCCAGCTGCAGCAGCACGTCCAGCCGGGCCATGCGCGCGAACTCGCGCTCCAGGCGGGTGGCAATCAGCGGCATCACCACCGCCAGCACCAGCGCCATCAATATATGGGCGAAGCTCAGCTCTTCGGCCATCAGCAGCCAGAATGCGAACACCGTGAAGCTCTGCGGCAGCGAGGGCAGCACGCGGCGACGCAGGGTCAACAGCCGTCTCATGGTCTGTCGTTTCATGGTGAGGGCTCCCGCAGCTGCGGCTGGGTGGAGCGGACCTGCTGGATGTAATTGCCCGGCGTCAGCAGCTGCTCGGCCGTGGCATCGGTATAGCGCAGGATCGGCCCGGCGGCCACGGTCATCGCCACGCCGTAGGCCAGCAGCAGGAAGGTGGCACCGACCTCGATCGGTCGCGGCGAAGGCGGCGGCTTGCCCTCACCGGGAGCCTCCACGCGCCAGAACAGACGGGTGCCGGTGCGGGTCAGGCCAATGATCGTCAGCAGGCTCCCGCCCAGTACCGCGGCCCAGATCCACCCGGTGCTGGCAGAGGGCACTGCGCCCAGCACCACGAACTTGCCGATGAACCCGGACAGCGGCGGCAGTCCGGCCACCGATACCGCGGCAATCAGGTACACCATGGCCGAGCCCGAACGGGTGGGCGGTGCGATCGGCAGCACGTGGTCGCCGAGGTTGCCGCGCTGGCGCTGCACCAGGTCGGCGATCAGGAACAGCGCCGCAGTCACGAACACGCTGTGCGACAGGTAGTACAGACCACCGCTGATTCCCTGCTGGTTGGCCACGGAGAAGGCGATGAACAGGGTGCCTGCCGAGAGCATCACCAGGTAGGCCACGGCGACCCGCATGCGGGTGGCGCCAACCACGCCGACTGCTGCCAGCACCACGGTCAGGCCGCCCGCCACCAGCAGGGCATCCCAGGCGTAGTCGGCCAACGGCCCGGCTTCGGCGCCGAACATCAGCGTGTACACCCGCAGCACGGCGTACAGGCCGACCTTGGTCATGATGGTGAACAGCGCCGCCACCGCCGCAGGCGCGCGCGAGTAGGCTTCCGGCAGCCAGATATAGAGCGGTATCAACGCCGCCTTGCCGCAGAACACCACCAGCAGCAGGCCGGCCGCGGCCTTCACCATGGCCACGTCTTCGGGCGCCGTTTCAGCAATGCGAATCGCCATCTCGGCCATGTTGAGCGTGCCGAGCATGCCGTACAGCAGGCCCAGTGCAATCAGGAACAGCGTGGAGGCGGCGATGTTGAACACCACGTAGTGCATGCCCGCGGAGATGCGCGAGCCGAGCGCGCCGCTCAACAGCAGCCCGAACGAGGCCACCAGCATCACTTCGAAGAACACGAACAGGTTGAACAGGTCGCCGGTCAGGAACGAGCCGTTGAGGCCGGCCAGCTGGAGCTGGAACAGGGCGTGGAAGTGCAGCGCACGCTTGTCCCAGCCGGCGGTGGCGTGCAGCAGGCAGGGGATCGCCAGCAGGGTGGTGGTGAGCACCATCAGCGCGCTCAGCCGGTCCACCACCAGGGTGATGCCCAGCCGCGCCGGCCAGTCGCCCACCAGGTACACGGTGATCTCGCCACCGGCCGCCGCCTGCACCAGCATCACCGAAACCGCCAGCAGCGCGGTCATCGCGATCCACGCGCCGGTGCGCAGGGTGCGGGTGCTCTGGCGCCGCTCGAGCAGCAACAGGCAGGCCCCTGCTACAAGCGGAACCAGGATCGGAAGAATGGCCAGGTGTTGCATCATTTCTGCTCTTCCGACGGATCCTGGGCGTCCACGTGGTCACTGCGCAGGTCGGCGTGGTTGCGCATCGCCACCACCACGGTGATGGCCGTGGTCGCGAACGCGATCACGATCGCGGTCAGCACCAGCGCCTGCGGCAGCGGATCGGCATGGTTGGCGAGCGTTGCCTCCACTCCGTCCATCAGCACCGCCGGCTTGCCTACCACCAGCCGGCCGGAGGAAAAGATCAGCAGGTTGGTCGCATACGAGAGCAGGGTCAGGCCCAGGATCACGTCGAACGTGCGCGCCCGCAGCAGCAGGTACACGCCGCCGGCGGTCAGGGTTCCGATCGCGGTAGCCAGCGCGAACTCCATCAGTAGGCCTCCTCATTGGCTCGCTGGCGCTGCTTGACCGTACCCATGGTCGAGAGCATCAGCAGGGCGCTGGCGAACACCGTCACGTACACGCCAGTGTCGAACAGCAGCGCGCTGGCGAGCGGCAGGTAGCCGATCAGCGGCAGCTGCAGGTCGATGTGCCCGCTGGTCAGGAACGGATAGCCGAAGAAGAACGAGCCCATGCCCCCGGCGGCGGCCAGCAGCAGGCCCAGCCCGATGCCGCGTACGTAATCGAAGCCGAACGTGGCCTCCACCGTGCGCGCACCCTGCAGCACGTACTTGATCAGTATCGGCACCGCGATGGCCAAGCCGGCGATGAAGCCGCCGCCAGGCGCGTTGTGGCCGCGCAGGAACAGGTAGATCGATACCGTCAGGGTCAGCGGGAAGATCAGCTGGGTCAGGTCGGCCGGGATCGGCAGGGTCACCGGCGGGCCCGGCATGACCTCGTCAGGGCGCAGGCGGGCCCAGCGCAGCAGCGCATGCACCACCAGGCCGGCCATGCCGAACACGGTGATCTCGCCAAAGGTATCCAGGCCTCGGAAGTCCACCAGGATCACGTTGACCACGTTGCTGCCATAGGCCTCGGGCAGCGAGCGGGCCAGCAGCTCGCCGGCGATGGTCTGCGAGGGCCGCACCATCATCGCGTAGGCGAGCGCCGCGATGCCGCCACCGGCGGCGACCGAGATGCCGATGTCGCGCCAGCGGCGCACCATGGAGCGCTGCTGCGGCGACTGCTTGGGCAGGTAGTTCAGCGCCATCATCAACATGGCGACGGTGACCATCTCCACCAGGATCTGGGTCAGGGCCAGGTCCGGTGCCGACAGGTACACGAAGATCAGGCTCACCATCAGCCCCACCGCGCCGATCACGATCAGCGCGGTCAGGCGTTTGCTGTGCATGCTGACCGTGGCCAGGGTGGCGACCACCAGCACCGCCCAGATCACCCAGCCCATCACCGGCAGCGGCTGCAATTGCCCCGCCTGCGGCAGGGTCATGGGCAGGCTGGCCAGGAACGGCACCGCGCCGATGGCCATGGCCACCAGCAGCAGCCACAGCAGGCTGCGCCGCAGGCCGCCCGCGACAATCCATTCGCTGGCAACACGGGCGCCGTTGAACAGGGCTTCAACGTTGAGCTGGAACAGATGGCGGCCGCGCGCGCCCAGCATCGCCGCATGGATGTCGAACAGCCGGCGCAGGCTGAAATACAGGACCACGCCGCCAACCACGCCCAGGAAGCTCATCAGCAGCGGCAGGTTGAAGCCGTGCCACAGCGACAAGGTGTATTCCGGCGCCGCCGAACCCAGGGTGCCGGCGACCGCTGTTTGCAAGGTTGGCCCCACCACCACTGCGGGCAGGATGCCCACCGCCAGGCAGGCCAGGACCAGGATGGCCACCGGGATCCGCATCCAGCGCGGCGGCTCGTGCGGCACCACGTCGATGTCGCGCGGGCCTTGGCCAAAGAACGTGTCGTGGACGAAGCGCAGGCTGTAGGCCACGCCGAACACGCCGTACAGTGCCGCCACGATCGTGATCACCAGCTGCAGCGCGCCGTGGCCCTGCACGTCCAGCGCCTCGGCGAAGAACATTTCCTTGGACAGGAAGCCGTTGAGCAGCGGGATCCCGGCCATGGCCAGCGAGGCGATGATCGCCAGCGCGCTGGTGATTGGCATGAATCTTCGCAGGTTGCCGAGCCGGCGCATGTCGCGGGTGCCGGTCTCATGGTCGATGATGCCCGCGGCCATGAACAGCGACGCCTTGAAGGTGGCGTGGTTGAGGATGTGGAACAGCGCCGCCACCACCGCCATCGGCGTGGACAGGCCGAACAGCAGGGTGATCAGTCCCAGGTGCGAGATGGTGGAATACGCCAGCAGGCCCTTCAGGTCATGCTGGAAGATCGCGAACCACGCACCCATCAACAGGGTGATCGCGCCGATGGAGCTGACCGTATAGAAGAACAGGTCGGTGCCGGCCAGTGCGGGATGCAATCGCGCCAGCAGGAACACGCCCGCCTTGACCATCGTCGCCGAGTGCAGATAGGCCGAGACCGGGGTGGGCGCCGCCATCGCATGTGGCAGCCAGAAATGGAACGGGAACTGCGCGCTTTTGGTGAAGATGCCCAGCAGCACCAGGCCGAGGATGGCGGGGTACAGGCCGCTCGCGCGAATCAGGTCACCAGAGGCCAGCACCACGTCCAGATCGTAGCTGCCGGTGACCCGGCCGATCAGCAGCACGCCACCCAGCAACGCCAGTCCGCCCATGGCGGTGATGGTCAGGGCCATGCGCGCGCCCTGGCGTGCGTCCTGCTGGTGCGACCAGAAGCCGATCAGCAGGAACGAACTGATCGAGGTCAGCTCCCAGAACACCACCAGCAGAAGCAGGTTGCCGGCGATGACCATGCCGAGCATGGAGCCCATGAACAGCAGCAGGTAGGCAAAGAAGCGCGGCGCCGAGTCCTGTTCGCTCAGGTAGTAGCGCGCATACATCACGATCAGCACGCCGATGCCCAGCACCATGCCGGCGAACATCCAGGCCAAGCCGTCCAGGCGCAGGTCGAACATCAGTCCGACCTGGGGGATCCATTCGTAAACGACCCGTGGCACATCGCCTGACATCACCGCGGGGGTGAGCCAGACCAGGATCGCCAGACCGAGCAGGGGAGCGGAGGCGGCCATCCATGCGATCGCAGAGCGGGGCACGGCGTGGAACGCCGCCACCGAAAGCGCCAGCACGAAGGGCAGGGCCAACAGGACCTCTAGCATCAGTCTCCTTATCTGAATGGGGCCGCGAAGCGGGGGAGCTGCGCGCGGCGGAATGGAATTCTAGCAGGCCGCCCCGGCGACCGGACCCGACAGGTTAGCGCACCGCTTGCGCCCGATGCCCGCCCGGACGCCATCGCCTATGCTTGCCCGATGCAGTCGCAGAACGCCGCACGCCGCCCCAGTTTCCTGCTCCCGCCGCGGACATTCCGGTGACGGTGGGCACGCGCAGCGCACTGGTTTTCGGTGGCAGCGGACAGCTGGGGCAGGCCCTCATCGCCCGCCTGGCTGCTGTCGGCTGGAGCGTGTCGGCCGTGTCGCGTCGGGCGCAACCCGGTGACGGCCGGGTGCGCTGGTTCGAAGGCGGATTGGAGCACCCGCCGGCACTGCCGGGCAGCTTTGGAGTGATCTTCAGCTGCGGCCCGCTGGACCTGTTTTCGCAGTGGTACGCGGACAGCGATATCGACTGCCGGCGGATCGTCGCGTTCGGCTCCACCAGCATGCACGCCAAGCGCGCGGCCCAGGACCCCGGCGAGCGCGATCTGGCCGCACGCCTGCAGGACGCGGAGCAACGCCTGTTCCACGCTGCCACCGACCGTGCCGCCGCCGCCACCGTCCTGCGCCCGACCCTGATCTATGGGGCAGGGCGCGACCACAGCCTCACCCGGATAGCCGCACTCGCATCGCGCACCCGCTTCTTCCCGCTGCCGCGTGGCGCTACCGGGCTGAGACAGCCGGTGCACGTTGAAGATCTTGCCGCCGCGGCCTTCTCCGTCGCGACCGCCACCGCCACCCACGGCCGTGGCTATGACCTGCCGGGAGGAGAGACCCTCGCGTACCGGGAAATGGTCGCCCGCACCCTGGCGGCCCTGTCGCCCGCCCCGCGCCTGATCGAACTGCCCGGTCGCCTGTTCCGCCTCGCCCACAAGGCCGCCCGGGCGGCGGGCTATCTGCAGGGCATGCCCGCCGGTGCGATCGCGCGCATGCGCGAAGACCTGGTGTTTGACTCGGCGCCCGCCACGCAGGACTTCGGCTACGCCCCACGCCCGTTCCGCCCAACCGCCGAGATGTTCATTCCACCCGGCAGTTGAGAGCGTCGGAACGCCGCCTCGGCAGCCAGCGAAGGCCCACCGGTACTTACCGCAAGCCAAGCCCCGTCGTGGCCGGCAGGCCTTCGCAGCGAAGTAAAGGAGGAGGCATCCGCCGCAGGCGGAGGCCGGGGGACATGAGCAGCGAAGGCCTGCCGGCCGCGGCGGGGCCCCTCAGGTCGCGGCGTCGTGTATCGAATGCAACGCTACCCCCGCATGGCCAATAGTCACGCGGCTTCGCGCGCATGGCGCGCTCCTACGGCAGGCGGGACGCCTCGTCACCCGCCGCCGCAGCAACGCTGCCCGGCGCAGCATCATTCAAAGGCGTGCGCGCCTTCGTCAGCGTGCGCAGCGCGATCACCAGCACACCGCTCAACACCATCGCCCCGCCGATCCACATCGCCGGCCCCGGCCGGTCACCCCAGAACACAATGCCCAGGATCACCGCAAACACCGGCGTCATCAGCAGGTACGGCGTGACCTGGGCCACCGGATGCCGCTGTACCAGCAGATAGAACAACCCATGCCCCAGCAGCGAAGCGAAAATCGCCGCATACAGCGCCCCGCCCCAGCCGATCCATGTCACCTCGCGCAGCCCCGAGAAACTGCCCGGCTCGAACAGCGCGCTGATCGCCAGCAGCGGTCCCAGCGCAATGATCGCCGTCCAGCCCTGCTGGCTGATCATGTCCACCCCGCGCAGCCCGCGCATCAGCACCGTGCCCAGCGCCAGGAACGCCGACGACACCAGCATCGCCACCAGCGAGGCCGGGCTCTGCAGCACCATCGGGTCGAACCCCAGCACCAGCACGCCGCCAAAACTGAGCGCGATGGCCAGCGTGGTCCGCCACGCGAAGCGCTCCCCCAGCAGCCACCAGGCCAGCAGCACCGCCATGGGCACGTAGCTCTGGGCCACGATCGCCGGGGAGGACAGGTTGTCGGCCAGGCGCAGCGACAGGAAACTGGTGCCGAAGTGCAGCGTGCCGTTGAGCACCGCCACTGCAGCCAGCCGGCCCCACTGGTCACGCGGCGGCGCCTTGATGAACCACACCAGCATCGCCCCCAGCATCACCATCCGCACCGCGGTGAACATGAAAGGCGGCAACTCGCGCAGCGCATGCGCCGACACCAGGAAGTTCAGCGCCCAGAACACACACACCAGACCGACCAGGACCAGGTCGCGTCCACCCAGTCCACGCAAATTTGAACTCATGCAGTGATTACCAGTGCCAACCGAAGCGGCGATAGAGTTTGGCCAACACCCAGGCCGGGCCGATCAGCAGGTAGCGCAGGTCGGTGAAAAAGCTCGGCTTCTTGGCTTCGTACAGCTTGCTGTGACCGACGAACTGGGCGATCCAGGCCACTGTGAACACGCCAATGGCCAGCCCCAGCAGACCGCGTGAGCCCAGCCTGTCGTGCAGCCACCAGGTCAGCGTTGCCATGGCCAGGAACACCAGCAGCATGCCCAGCCCGATCCGGCGCGAAGCGCGGTAATAGAACAGCCACGCCGCGAACATCGCCATGACAGCCCAGATGCCCTGTTCGAACAGCCCGCCGGAGGGGATGCACCACAGCAGCGCAATCACGCTCCACAGGATCAAAGGCACCGCCACCACGTGGATGGCCTGGTTGACCGGATTGTGGTGGTCGCCCGAATAACTGGCAAACCAGCGGTCAATCGGTCGGGTGCTTGTTCCTTCGGCGCCGGCGTTCATTGGATGCTGATACCCGCCAGCCGCTGCAGCGCTTCCGCATAGCGGGCGCGGGTGCGTTCGATCACCTCCGGCGGCAGGCGCGGGCCCGGGGCGGTCTTGTCCCAGTCCTGCGTCTCCAGCCAGTCGCGCACGATCTGCTTGTCATAGCTCGGCGGGCTGCTGCCCACCTGGTATTCGTCCGCGGGCCAGTAGCGCGACGAATCCGGGGTCAGCATTTCGTCCATCACGTACAGCCGCCCGTCCTCGTCGGTGCCGAACTCGAACTTGGTGTCGGCCAGCAGGATCCCGCGCTCGGCCGCGTGGGCGGCGGCGAAGCGGTACAGGCGCAGGGTTGCGTCGCGGATCTGTTCGGCCAGCTCGCCGCCGATCCGGTGGACCATGGTGTCGAAGTCGATGTTCTCGTCGTGCTCGCCCGGCGCGGCCTTGCTGGAAGGCGTGAACACCGGCTCGGCCAGCTGCTCGGCCTGGCGCAGGCCGTCGGGCAGGCGGATGCCGCTGACATGGCCGGTGCGCTGGTAATCCTTCCAGCCGCTGCCGATCAGATAGCCGCGGGCGATCGCTTCCACCGGCAGCGGGCGCAGCTTGCGCGCCACCACCGAGCGCTTCGCGTACGGCGCGGGGTCCACGCCATCGGGCAGCATCGAGGCCACCTCCACCCCGGTCAGGTGGTTGCGCATCAGGTGCTCGGTGCGGTCGAACCAGAAGTTGCTGATCTGGCAGAGCATCTCGCCCTTGCCGGGGATCGGGTCGGGCAGGACCACGTCGAATGCCGACAGGCGGTCGGTGGCCACGATCAGCAGGCCTTCGCCCGGATCCGGGGCGTCCCCGGTGGCGCCTGGCAGTCTGCCCAGGTCGAATACATCGCGCACCTTGCCGCGGTGGTGCAGGGTCAAACCGGGCAGGTCGGCGGAAATGAGCGTCGTCGACACGGTGTAAGCCGGTGGCTGTGAGGGTCGGGCAGTGTAGTGCCATTCGACCCCGGGAGTCAGCGGGCGCGTCGCCGCGGCCGCGAAGCACCTACAATGGCCCGATGAAACGCTGGTACGGAAAACTGTTCGGCTTCATTGCCGGCTGGCTGTTGCTCAGGCATCCCATTGGGGGGGTGATCGGCCTGCTGATCGGCCATGCGTTCGATGCGGACTGGCTGATTCCGAAGAAAAGCGCCCCGTATCGCGTGCTTGGCGTTGACGTGAACGCCACCGATGCCGAGATCGACCAGGCCTACCGGCGGCTGATGTCCCAGTACCACCCCGACCGGCTGTCGGGCGCCGCGCCTGATCTGCGCGACAAGGCCGGCAAGCGGGCGCGGGAAATCAACGCCGCCTACGACCAGATCAAGACCCTGCGCCGCCGCCGCTGAGCCGCGGTCGGCCAACTTTCCTCCACGCACAACCGAGCCGTCGCCATGCAGCCTGCCGTCATCGCCCCGTCCATCCTGTCCGCCGATTTCGCCCGCCTGGGCGAGGAAGTCGACAACGTCCTGGCCGCCGGTGCCGACTGGGTGCATTTCGACGTGATGGACAACCACTACGTGCCCAACCTCACCATCGGTCCGCTGGTGTGCGAGGCGCTGCGCAAGCACGGGGTGACCGCGCCGATCGATGTGCACCTGATGGTGGAGCCGGTCGATCGCATCGTTCCGGATTTTGCGAAGGCGGGGGCGAGTTTGATCAGCTTCCACCCGGAGGCGAGCCGGCATGTGCATCGGACGATCCAGCTGATCAAGGCGGAAGGCTGCCAGGCGGGGCTGGTGCTGAACCCGGCGACGCCGGTGGAAGTGCTGGACTACGTGCTGGAGGAGCTGGATCTGGTGCTGCTGATGTCGGTGAACCCGGGGTTTGGGGGGCAGGCGTTCATTCCTTCGACGCTGGACAAGCTGCGGCAGGTGCGCGAGCGCATTGATGCCAGCGGGCGGGCCATCCGGCTGCAGGTGGATGGTGGGGTGAAGCCGGACAACATCGGCGAGATCGCGGCGGCGGGTGCGGATACGTTTGTGGCCGGCTCGGCCATTTTCGGGAAGCCGGACTACCGGGCGGTGATTGACGAGATGCGCGCCGGCATTGCTGGCGCTGCTGGCGCTGCTGGCTTGCGGGCCTGAGAGACTGGGGGCGGGGCGTCGGGACGGGGGTTTTTCTGCGCCGCGTCCTGGGTTCGGCTGGAACCTGCGTGCTTCGATTCAGTTCGCCGTGACCTGAAGGGCCCCGCCGTGGCCGGCAGGCCTTCGCTGCTCATGTCCCCCGGCCTCCGCCTGCGGCGGATGCCTCCTCCTTTACTTCGCTGCGAAGGCCTCCCGGCCACGGCGGGGCTGGGCTTGCGGTGCGCAGGTCGGGGGGCGTCGGCAGAATTTCGGGGGTGGGGGGCGATGGCGGATGGTCGGTTTCGCGGAGCGTCTCTGGCGTAGCCCCGGTCTACGTTGTAGGAGCGCGCCATGCGCGCGAAGCCGCGTGAATACCAGCGAAGCGACATTAAGGAATCCACAAAAAAGGCCGCGACGTCCGCCGCGGCCTTTCCCGTTGAATATTTGGAGGCTGATCCTGCCTCCGCCCGTCGTCCCTGATATGGCCTCCCATGTTCCGCGGCATTGATGACAGGTCGATGACGGGCGGGTGGCACCTGTGCCACCGGTTGGCTCGCGCACTTGGGCCCCAGCCGCTACATTGCGCTGATGATTACCCGTGAGCAGTTCCAGGCCTTCGCCGCCGAGGGCCATACCCGTATTCCCGTGGTGCGCGAGGTGCTGTCCGATCTGGACACGCCGCTGTCGGTGTACCTGAAGCTGGCCGACGGCCCGCATACCTATCTGTTCGAGTCGGTCGAGGGCGGGGAACGTTTTGGCCGCTATTCGATCATCGGCCTGCCCGCTGCGCGGGTGTACACGTTCCGGGGGCATGAGCTGGCGGTGAGCGTGCACGGCGAGGTGCTGGAAACGCGCCACGTGGAAGATCCCTTCGCTGAAGTGGAGCGGCTGCGCACTGGGCATTCGGTGCCGGAAGTGGAGGGCCTTCCCGGTTTCTCGGGCGGTCTGGTGGGGTGGTTCGGGTTCGAGTGCATCGACTACATCGAGCCGCGCCTGGCCCGTGGGGATCTGCCCGATGAGCTGGGGACGCCGGACATCCTGCTGATGGAGTCGGAGGAGGTCGCGGTATTCGACAACCTCAAGGGCCGGCTGTACCTGATCGTGCATGCCGATCCGCGCCAGCCGCAGGCATGGGGGCGGGCCAACCGGCGGCTGGATGCGCTGGTGCATCGATTGCGCCACGCAGGGGCCGGCTATCCGGAGACGCTGCAGCCGGCGGCGTTGGACGAGGAGGATTTCGTTTCCGGCTTCACCCGCGAAAGTTTCATCGCGGCGGTGGAGAAGTCGCAGGAATACATCCGCTCCGGCGACATCTTCCAGGTGGTGCTGAGCCAGCGCCTGTCGGTCCCGTTCAACGCCCGGCCTGTGGATGTGTACCGGGCGCTGCGCGCGCTGAATCCGTCGCCATACATGTATTTCCTCGATACCGGCGGCACCCAGGTGGTCGGTTCCTCGCCGGAGATCCTGGTGCGCCAGCAGGGCGGCACGGTGACCGTGCGCCCGATTGCCGGCACCCGTCCGCGTGGTGCCACGCCGGAGGAAGATGCCGCGCTGGAAGCCGAGCTGCTGGCCGATCCCAAGGAGCGCGCCGAGCACCTGATGCTGATTGATCTCGGCCGCAACGATGTCGGCCGGGTGTCCGAGCCGGGCACGGTGGAGCTGGGCGAGAGCTTTGCCATCGAGCGCTACAGCCACGTCATGCACATCGTCAGCGAAGTCACCGGCCGGCTGAAGGAAGGCCTGAGCTATGCCGATGTGCTGCGGGCGACATTTCCCGCAGGCACCGTCAGCGGTGCGCCCAAGGTGCGCGCGCTGGAGATCGTGCGTGAGTTGGAGCCGATCCGGCGCAACGTCTACTCCGGCGCGGTCGGTTACATCGGCTGGCACGGCGATGCCGACACGGCCATCGCCATCCGTACCGCGGTGATCCAGGACGGCCGCCTGCACGTGCAGGCCGGCGCCGGCATCGTCCACGACTCCGATCCGGCGAAGGAGTGGGATGAAACCATGAGCAAGGGCCGCGCCCTGTTCCGCGCCGTGGCCCAGGCCGCCAAGGGTCTCTAACCGCGCCGCCTTGCACTGTAGAAGCGCGTCTTACGCGCGAAGCCGCATGACCCCTGTCGGTGCCGTGTCACTTCGGTGACGACGTCCCGGCCGACGCTCCGCCGCAATTTACGCGGTCTCGCGCGCATGGCGCGCTCCTGCATCAGCAAAGCGTGGGTTGATCAGGCGAGCGTGCGCACGGTGATGACCGCGGGGTCATCGGCATGTTCGAGCAGCAGCCGCCGCACCCGGTCCTGCCACGCCGCGCCGAAGCGGGCGATCGCCTCCGAGCCGCCGGCCAGGGCGAGCGGGATCATCAAGCGCATTTCGGGGTCGGCGGGGACCGGCGAAGGATCGAACCTGACCTCGACCGACGCGTCGGTATCCTGCCGCTGCATCCACAGCGACGCTGCCGATGTGTCGCCGTAGCGCAGCAGGTTGTTGCGCGCGTGCAGGCCGCCCAGGCCTTTGAAGCCGCCGGCACCGGCCGCGCCGGTCACCAGGGTCAGGACCTGGCCGATCACCCCGGCAACGCCGGCGTCTTCCGCCTCCGGCATGCTGACCGTGACGCCGCCACGCTCCGGCAGCTCGTCACCATAGAGCGCACCCAGTCCGGCGCGGGCCGAAAGCCAAGCGCCGGCGACGGTGGGGCAGGAGTGGCCGGCCAGGCGCACGGCATCGGCGTAGCGGTACTCGATCAATCCGTCCGTGGCGGTGCCGAGCAGGTTCGCCAAGCCGTCGCGTACGCGGATGACCGGCGCGTCTTCAAAAAATGCGGGAAATGTCATGCCCCCAGTCTGCCGCCGCCCCGCCTTTCCCGCGCTGACCTGGATCAAGCCGTCCTGCACGGGGCGGTTCGTGCCCCGGCTACGACCGGTCCACGGGCCCGGATGATTCCGCCACGCGCTCCTGCGCCCGGCCCAGCCACAGCGCCAGCGCGGCCCACACCAGCGCCAGTGGCACCACCACGCTCACCAGCCCTCCCATAGCCATCCCCAGCCGCGCCAGCGCGCCTTCGGTCTGCGCGCCGACCACGTCGCCGGCCCGGTACACGAAGGTGTCGATGAAGGCCTTGGCCTTGTACTTGTCCTCGCGACTGACCACGGTGAACAGCGCCTCGCGTGCGGGACGGGTGATGCCGCGTTGCACCGCGCGGTTGGTGGCTTCAAGCAGCACCAGCACCACGAAAGAACCGTAGATCGCCAGGCCGATGAAACCGATCGCGGTAGCTATCGGCAGGATCGCCAGCGCCACCCCCAGCCCGAAGCGCTGGATGATCTTGCCGGTCATGGTCAGCTGCAGCACCAGCACCGCGATCTGGGTCCACATGTCGATGTTGCCGAAGATCGCCGTGCGCGCATCCAGGTCGTCGGTCACCGCCGCCACCATCTGCAGGCGGGTGAAGTAGATGAAGGTCGCCACTACCGTCATCAGCAGGATGTAGCCGGCGATGGCGCTGGGGTAGCGCGACTGGAACACCGCCTTGAACCCGGCCCATGCGCTGCCGCCGATACGCTCGCGATCGGCACCGGCCGCAACCGCCGATGCCGCGGTGTCTGCCGCTCCGTCCCGATCCGGCGCCATCCGCACCAGCAACCAGGCCACCGCCAGCGCCAGCAGCAGGAACCCCGCCGCCACCAGCAGCAGCGCCGGCGTGCCCAGCGGCTCGGCCAAGCGCCCGGCCAGCCACGGCCCGAAGATCGCCCCCGCCGTGCCGCCCACCGAGATCAGGGCAAAGAAGCGTCGGCCCTGGTCGGGAGAGAAGCGGTCTGCCATCAGCGCCCAGAACACCATGGTCACGAACAGGTTGAACACGCTGAACCACACGTAGAACACCTGTCCGCTGCGCTCGCCCACCGCGCCGGGCGCAAACATCAGCAGCCCCCAGAAGCCGACCAGGCTGAGCGCGAAGAACCCGTACGTCGCCCCGATTGCCTGCAGCCGCCGCAGCCGGCTCACCAGCCAACCGAACACCGGGTTCACCGCCAGCGTCACCAGCGCGGTGCCGATGAACAGCCAGCGCACGCTGTCGATCCCGCGCTCCATCCCCAGCGCATCGCGCGCCGGTCGCAGCAGCATCAACGCGGTGAGGATGCAGAAGAAGAACAGGCCCGCCAGCAGCACCGGTGCCAGCTCGCCGCGGCGCAGGTTGAACATCGCCTGCAGGGTGGCGGAGCGGTCGCGGGGCGCCCGATCGGCGGGTTGGGGCATGCGGCAAACCCTGTGCAGCGAGTGCGCCCAGTATGCCGCCGTCGCTCGCCGTAGGAGCACGCCATGCGTGCGAAGCCGCGTAAATCATGTCCGTGCGCCGGAGCTTCGGCCAAGACGTCGTCACCGGCGCCTCGCCGCGTCGCCGGATGTCACGCGGCTTCGCGCGTAAGACGCGCTCCTGCAGATGGGGCGCTGCTAAGCTGGCGCACCTTTTTGCCCGTCCCGATGCCGCCGTCATGCTGCTGATGATCGACAACTACGACAGCTTCACCTTCAACCTCGTGCAGTACCTGCAGACGCTGGGGGCGGAGGTGCGGGTGGAGCGCAACGATGCGCTGACGGTGGATGAGATCGTGCGGTTGCGGCCGGAGCGGATCGTGATCTCGCCGGGGCCGTGCACGCCGAACGAGGCCGGGGTGTCACTGGAAGTGATCGAGCGCCTTGGGCCGAGCACCCCGATCCTGGGCGTGTGCCTGGGCCACCAGGCGATTGGCCAGGCCTACGGCGGCAAGGTGGTGCGTGCGCAGCGGATCATGCATGGCAAGACTTCGCCCATCCGCCACCGGGGGCAGGGCGTGTTCGCGGGCTTGCCAGACGGTTACGTGGCCACTCGTTACCACTCGCTGGTGGTCGAGCGCGAGAGCCTGCCCGACTGTCTGGAGGTCACCGCATGGACGGAGCTGGAGGGCGGCGGCTTCGAGGAGATCATGGGCCTGCGTCACCGCGAGCATCCGGTGGAAGGCGTGCAGTTCCACCCCGAATCAATCCTCACCGAACACGGCCACGCGCTGCTGCAGAACTTCCTCCAGCGCTGACCCCCTCTGTAGGAGCGCGCCACGCGCGCGAAACCGCGTGAACCTGATAACGGAAGATCGCGGTCAATCCTGGGGGCCGGCGGGGCATTCCCGGGCGGGACTATCGGCGCCATGGACGGCGCCGATAAGCCTACATGGACGTATTTACGTGCGTGTCCCGCCCGGGAGTGCCCCGCCGGCCGGCCCGCGTGGGATTCACGCGATTTCGCGCGCGTGGCGCGCTCCTACGCAAGCCGGTTGGGACGCGGGGTATCCTAGGCGGTCGCCCATTTTCCCGGAAACACATGCCTATTTCCCCCCAGGAAGCGCTGCAGCGCACGATTGAACACCGCGAAATCTTCCACGACGAAATGGTGGATCTGATGCGCCAGATCATGGGCGGCGAGGTGTCGCCGGTGATGACCGCCGCGATCCTGTCGGGCCTGCGGGTCAAGAAGGAAACCGTGGGGGAAATCGCCGGCGCGGCGGTGGCCATGCGCGAGTTCTCGCGGCAGGTTGAGGTGGCCGACCGGACCCACCTGGTCGACATCGTCGGCACCGGCGGCGATGGCGCGCACACCTTCAACATCTCCACCGCCAGCATGTTCGTGGCCGCCGCGGCAGGTGCCCGGGTGGCCAAGCACGGCAACCGCAGCGTGTCGTCCAAGTCCGGCAGCGCCGACGCGATCGAGGCGCTGGGCGCGGCGATCGAGCTGCAGCCGGAACACGTAGCGCAGAGCATCGCCGAGACCGGCATCGGCTTCATGTACGCCCCGATCTACCATCCGGCGATGAAGCAGGTGGCGCCGGTGCGCGGTGAAATGGGCGTGCGCACGCTGTTCAACATCCTCGGGCCGCTGACCAATCCCGCGGGCGCGCCGAACATCCTGATGGGCGTGTTCCATCCCGATCTGGTGGGCATCCAGGTGCGCGTGCTGCAGCGCATGGGCGCCGAGCGCGCGCTGGTGATCTGGGGCCGCGACGGCATGGATGAACTCTCGCTCGGCGCCGGAAGCATGGTCGGTGAGCTGCGCGATGGAAAGGTGCGCGAGTACGACGTGCACCCGGAAGATTTCGGCATCGCCATGGCCGCCAGCCGCAACCTGCGGGTAGCCGATCCGGCCGAGTCCCGGGTGATGGTGCTGGACGCAATCGACGGCAAGCCGGGCTTGCCGCGCGAGATCGTCGCCTTCAATGCCGGCGCGGCGCTGTATGTCGCCGGGGTGGCGGACGATATCGCCGACGGTATCGCCAGGGTGCGCGAGGCAATGGCCAGCGGCGCGGCCCGGGCCAAGCTGGACGCCTTCGTGGCCACCACGCGTCGGCTGGCGGAGGCGGGCGCCTGAGTGGTGCGCCCCGCATCGTCGCCCTGACCGTCCTGACGGACTGTTGATGCCGGGTAGGATGGCATCCCCCGAACGGGGATCGGGCGCCGCTGAGGCGCCCGGATTGGAACGTACGGATTGAAGCTGGATATGCCGCGGAGGCAAGGTTGACCGACATTCTGGAAAAGATCCTGGCGCGCAAGCGCGAGGAAGTTGCCGAGCGCCGTGCCGTGCGCACCCTGGCCGACCTGGCCGCGCATGCCGCCTCCGCGCCGCCCACGCGCGGCTTTGCCGCTGCGATCGAGCGCAGGATCAAGGCCGGCGATCCCGCGGTGATTGCCGAGGTCAAGAAGGCCAGCCCCTCCAAGGGCGTAATCCGTGCCGACTTCCAGCCCGCCGACATCGCCCGCAGCTACGAGCGTGGCGGTGCGACCTGCCTGTCGGTGCTGACCGACCGTGATTTCTTCCAGGGCGCCGATGAAAACCTGGTGGTCGCGCGGGCGAGCTGCGCGCTGCCGGTGCTGCGCAAGGATTTCATCATCGACCCCTACCAGGTCTACGAGGCCAGGGTGTTGGGCGCCGACTGCGTGCTGCTGATCGTGGCCGCGCTGGAAGACGGGCCGCTGGCCGAGCTGGCCGGGCTGGCGATGGACCTGGACATGGACGTGCTGCTGGAGGTGCACGACCGGGAAGAACTGGAGCGCGCCATCCAGGTGCCGGCGCCGCTGCTGGGCATCAACAATCGCAGCCTGCGCAGTTTCGAGGTCTCGCTGGACAACACGCTCTCGCTGCGCGACGTGGTGCCCGGCGATCGCAGGCTGGTCACCGAGAGCGGCATCCATACCCGCGCCGACGTGGAGCGGATGCGTGCCGCGGACGTGCACGCCTTCCTGGTAGGCGAAGCCTTCATGCGCCAGCCTGATCCGGGCGAGGCGTTGAAAGCGCTGTTTTTCCCGGCCCCGGCCGCGCCGGTGGCCGACGCGGTGACGGCGCCTGCCGCTGCCACCGCGGGGCAAACGGTCGCGGATCCGGCATCGGAACCCCAATCGGTGGCCGGGCTGCTGCGCGAGCCCACGGTTGACGCGGGTCCGGATCAGCCTCGCACCGTTGTGTTCGACTTCGACCACACCCTGTACGACGGCGACTCGGGCAGCCACCTGTTCGCCTGGCTGATCCGTCGCAGCTGGTGGCGCAGCCTGTTGGCCCTGCTGGCCACGCCGGTGCTGGGGCCGATGGTCGCCTTCCTGCCGACCCGGCGGCGGGGCATTTCCGGCTTCGTGTGGATCGGTACCGTGGGCCTGCACCACAGCGACACCGTGGATGCGCTGACGGACCAGTACGTATTGGCCAATAGCGATGGGATCAAGCCGCGGCTGCTGCCCCATGCGCTCGGCGTGCTGCAGCAGCACCTGGATGCGGGCGACCGGGTGGTCGTGGCCACCGGCGCCCCGCCCGAGCTTGCCCGGGCGATCCTGGCCTTCGTGGCGCATGAGAAGGTGCCGGTGATCGGCACCGCCATCGGGCCCAGGCTTGGCGCGGTGGTGGCCACCCGCCACTGCCACTACGAAGAAAAGATGCGCATGCTGCGCGAGGCCGGCTACGGAGAAATCGACGTGGCCTATTCCGACAGCAGCGCCGACCTGCCGCTGTTGCGTGCAGCCAAACGCCCGGTAGTGGTCAACCCCAAGCCCGGGCGTGTGGCCATGTTCCGCCGCGTGCTCGGCGCCGACACCCCGATCCTCAACTGGGGCTGCAAAGACCGCGGCGGCGATCCCCTGGCGAAGTAATTCTTACAGAAGCTGCACCAGGGCGCGGGTGATCTGCCACAGGCTGATCGCCCCCACCAGCACGCCGACCGCCACCAGCACCCAGCGCTCACGCACCCGCTTGACCAGCACGGCGGCCAGCGGCGCGGCGACGATGCCACCCACCAGCAGGCCCAGCACCACCTCCAGGTGCTGCAGCCCCATGGACAGGAAGAATGTGGCCGAGATCGCCACGGTGACCACGAACTCGGCTGCATTCACCGATCCGATCGTGGTCCTGGCCTTGCCGCCGCGAGCCAGCAGGGTGGAGGTGGCCATCGGCCCCCATCCGCCACCGCCCGAGGCATCCAGCAGGCCCGAGACGAAGCCCAGCAGCGGTACCCGCTTCACTTCGCCTGCCTGCGCGGCCCGATGCTTCCAGGCCCGGCGCAGGATCACCACCGCCAGGGCCAGCAGGTAGACATGGACGAGCGGCCGCACGATGTCGGCCGGCAGCTGGGTGAGCGCCACTGCGCCCAGGATTCCACCGAGTGCGCCCGGCACGGCCAGGCGCAGGAACAGCCTTCGGTCCACATTGCCCGCGGCCAGGTGGGAGGCGCCCGATGCGCCGGTGGTGAAGATCTCCGCCGTGTGCACGCTGGCACTGACCGTGGCGGGCGGCAGACCCATGCTGAGCAGGATTGACGAAGCCACCAAGCCGAACGCCATGCCCAGCGCGCCGTCGACCAGCTGGGCCAACAGTCCGACCAGCACCAGCCACCAGAAGACCTCGGTCAGTTCCATGGCGCCGACCCGGGAAGGATGGGCGGAGAATACGCGTAGGAGCGCGCCATGCGCGCGAAGCCGCGTGACGATGATCTGCGGGGAGGCTCCGGAACCGGAGTGGTGTCCGGAGCCACATCCCGCGGCCCGATGTCACGCGGTTTCGCGCGTACGACGCGCTCCTGCGGGAGTCAGCGTGTGCCGTAGAGCACGATGGTCTTGCCGCGGGCGTGCAGCTTGCCGTCCTCTTCGAGCTTCTTCAGTACGCGCCCGGCCATCTCCCGCGAGCAGCCGACGATCCGTGACAGTTCCTGGCGCGAGATCCTGAGCTGGGTGCCCTGCGGATGGCTCATGGCCTCCGGTTCCCGGCACAGGTCGTGCAGGGTGCGGGTGATGCGGTCGGTCACGTCCAGGAACGCCAGACGCCCGGCCTTGCGGCTGGTGTCGATCAGGCGGCGCGACAGCTGCGCGCCGATCGCGTAGAGGATCTGCGGGGAGTCGTTGGCCAGCGAGCCCTGGAACAGCGTGAGCAGGCGCTCGTAGCTGATTTCGGCCAGCTCGCACTGGGTCCGCGAGCGCAGAATCACGGCGCGGGTTTCGGACTGCATGAACAGCCCCATCTCGCCAACGAACTCGCCGTTGCCGAAGTAGCCCAGGACCAGCTCGCGACCATCGTCTTCCTCGGCAATGATGCTGACTGAGCCGTTGATCACGTAATACATGGTGCCGGCGGGGTCGCCGGGCCGGAAAATATCGGTGCGTGGGGGGTAGCGCCGACGATGACTGTGCGCCAGGAACCGTTCGATGGTTGCCGGCGAAGGCATCAGGGGATGATTGGGATGTTTGTACGGATGATGAGTAAGGGGCACTGGCAGCCTCTGAAGTCTGGAGCCTGAACAGGATCGGGGGAGATGGGAGAGTAGGCGCTTGCAGTGTCACGGGCAAACTGTTGTCGCCCAGACCACACCAAATGCCGCATAATTCCCGCTTTCGCCTGCCTGATGCGGGAGCCGCATGCCGTGGTCAAACCTCTACCTCGCCTGAAGCTGCAGGGCTTCAACAACCTCACCAAAGCTCTGTCCTTCAACATTTATGACGTCTGTTTTGCCGCGTCCGAAGGCGAGCGCAGCCGTTACATCGAATACATTGATGAGGTCTACAACGCTGATCGGCTTACCCAGATCCTGACCGATGTGGCCGAGATCATCGGCGCCAACATCCTCAACATCGCGCGCCAGGACTACGATCCCCAGGGCGCGTCGGTGACGATCCTCATTTCCGAGGAGCCGGTGATCAACAAGAGCGACGCCAAGGGCGTGATCTCCGATGCGGTGGTCGCGCATCTGGACAAGTCGCACATCACCGTGCACACCTATCCGGAGACCCATCCGGACAACGGCATCGCCACCTTTCGGGCCGATATCGACGTGGCCACCTGCGGCGTGATTTCACCGCTGAAGGCGCTGAACTATCTGATCGAAAGCCTTGAGTCCGACATCGTGGTGATGGACTACCGGGTGCGCGGCTTCACCCGTGACATCAAGGGCAAGAAGCACTACATCGACCACAAGATCAACTCGATCCAGGACTACCTGCACAAGAACATCAAGGCCAGGTACGAAATGCTGGACGTGAACGTCTATCAGGAAAATATCTTCCACACGAAGATGCACCTGAAGGACTTCGATCTTGACCAGTACCTGTTCGAGGAAAAAGCCCGCAACTTCAGCTTCAAGGAGCGCATGAAGATCGAAACGCGCCTGAAGCGCGAGATCGAAGAGCTGTATCACGGGCGTAACCTGGTCGACTGACCGCATCTGTCACAGCCGCATCGGTCTTCCTGCGCCCGTTCCGGACCGGGTCTCGGTTCGGGTTCGGGTTCAGGCCCCGGCCCCGGTAGGAGCGCGCCATGCGCGCGAAGCCGCGTGACATGCGGCTCCCGGCAGGGCGTCGGTTACCGCGCTGTGGCCGACGCAACAATGCAACGCCAGGATTCACGCGGCTTCGCGCGCATGGCGCGCTCCTACAGCCAAATCGCCTGCTGAATTGATGGCCGGTCAGAGGCGTCCGTCCGTAGGTCGGGGCTGCGCCCCCGACGCCCCGCACGCTGGGGATATCGCCGTAAATTCCGCCATCCCCCGCGTTGGTCGCGTAAGGCCGACCTACACGCGGTAGGCGACGGTCTTCATGACCTTCGACGCCAGGGCCATGACCGCCGGGATCGGCTGCGGGAGCACCCGGGCACCAGCTGCTTCGGCTTCATCAGCATGGCGCGCCTCATCGATCTTCATCTGCTCCAGGATCCGCCGGCTGCGCTGATCCGCAGCGGGCAGGGTGTCCAGGTGTTCTTCCAGATGGGCTTCCACCTGGCGTTCGGTCTCCACCACGAAGCCGAGGTTCCAGCCGTCTCCGCGCAGCCCGGCGGCCACGCCGATCGCGTAGCTGCCCGCGTACCAGAGCGGATTGAACAGGCTGGGCCGGTCGTCCAGCTCTTCCAGCCGGTCCGCGCACCAGGCCAAGTGGTCGGTCTCTTCCTGCGCCGCTTCCAGCAGGTGCGCGCGGGTATCCGGATCCCGCGCCACCGCGGCCTGGCCCACGTACAGCGCCTGGGCGCAGATCTCGCCCACGTGGTTGATGCGCATCAAGCCGGCAGCGTGGCGTCGTTCTGCGGGATCAAGCACCACATCGGGCTCATCGCCGGCGGGGTTGGGGCGTTCGGCGGCGGGGCGGCCGAACACGGTTTCAAGCGCGTGCTGGGTCCGGGACAGGAACTGATCAAGCGGATTGAGGTGGCGGGTGCTGGTCATGGCGGCGATCATACCGCCGGCGCCCGCACGGCTACATGCGTGGGGCGGGGGTCAAGCCGGAAGGTGCGGCCGCATGTTGCGGTGGGTTGGATCGCCCTGTATCATTTCGCCTCTTGCGTTCCACGTTCACAACGCGTGGCAAAGTTCCGCCGGCCGCGGCCAGCGCAATCAGCCCGACTATTCACCACTGAATCGAGTGCCCCTCATGAAAACTTTCAACGCCAAGGCAGAGACCGTCCAGCGCGACTGGTACGTGGTAGACGCCGAAGGCAAGACGCTCGGCCGTCTCAGCAGTGAGATCGCCCGCCGCCTGCGCGGCAAGCACAAGCCCGTTTACACCCCGCACGTGGATACCGGCGATTACATCGTCGTGATCAACGCCGACAAGGTGGCCGTCACCGGCAACAAGTTGGAGGGCAAGAAGTACTACCGCTTCACGGGCTACATCGGCAACCTGAAGACCGAGACCCTCGGCCAGGCGATGGAGCGCTACCCGGAGCGCGTGATCGAGCGCGCGGTGAAGGGCATGCTGCCCCGCAACCCGCTCGGACGTGCCATGTACCGCAAGCTCAAGGTCTACGCAGGCCCTGACCACCCGCACGCCGCCCAGCAGCCGCAAGTCCTGGATATCTGACCATGTCGACCCAACAGAATTACGGCACCGGCCGTCGCAAATCCTCCGTCGCCCGCGTGTTCCTGCGCAAGGGCAGCGGCAACATCAACGTCAACGGTCGTCCGCTGGACGAGTTCTTCGGCCGCGAAACCGCACGCATGATCGTGCGCCAGCCGCTGGAACTGACCCAGAACACCGACAAGTTCGACATCACCGTCACCACCGTCGGCGGCGGCACCACCGGCCAGGCCGGCGCCATCCGCCTGGGCATCGCCCGCGCGCTGGTGGACTACGACGAGTCGCTGAAAACCGACCTGCGCAAGGCCGGGTTCATCACCCGCGACGCGCGTGAAGTGGAGCGCAAGAAGGTCGGCCTGCACGGCGCCCGTCGCGCAACGCAGTTCTCCAAGCGCTAAGCTTTTCCACCTCGGCGGTTCGTTCCCGGTATGGGCAACCGCCGCAGGTCGGGTTACAATTTCGAACATAGCCCCGTAGCCAAGTGGTAAGGCATCTGACTCTGACTCAGACATTCGGTGGTTCGAATCCATCCGGGGCTGCCAATTGACCGAAAAGACCTGCCTCGCGGCGGGTCTTTTTTTTGTGCCGGAAATATTGATCGATGACATCCACCTTCCAAGCGCCCGTCCTCACCCCTGCCGGCCTGCTGCCGGCCATGCGCGAACAGGGCTTCGCGGTACTCGCGCCCGGTGACGTGGCCACGCTCGCGGATTGTCCGCTTGAAGCGCTGGATGCGCTCGGCGAAAGCTGGGACCGGCTGCCGCCCGATACCTACCTGCGCGACGGCGGACGCTACCGCCGGCGCCGGCATTCCTGTTTTGTCATCCACGAGGATGGCCGGATCGAGCAGGCTCCGCATCGCGCCCATTGGCAGCCGCGTGATTACAACGCCCTGCACGGAGGCATGCGTCGCTGGTTCGAGCCGGTGGAGCCGGAGATCGTGGCTCTGCCGGCCTGGGGCGGGCTGCTGCGGGGCATCACCGGGCTGTGCTCGGCCCTGCATCCTGCACGGCCCTGGTACGTGGAAGCGCACCAGTTCCGCATCGATACTTCCGACGGCATCGGCCGGCCGACGCCGGAAGGCGCGCACCGCGACGGCGTGGACTACGTGGCGGTGATCATGGTTGAGCGCGATGCCATCAAGGGCGGGGAGACCCGGGTGTTCCAGGCCGACGGGCCGGCCGGGCAGCGGTTCACCCTGTGCCAGCCGTGGTCGCTGCTGCTGCTTGATGATGCGCGGGTCATCCACGAGAGCACGCCGATCCAGCCCCTCTCCGGCCACGGCCATCGCGACACCCTGGTGCTGACCTGGCGCGCCGGCACATTCCTCGGCGACGACTGAGGGGTCACGCGGCTTCGCGCGCATGGCGCGCTCCTACACGCACGCGCCCTACGTACAATGGGCGTTTGCATCGTTGTCCATGGAGTCCAGATGAAGCTCGGTTCACTGAAGGAAGGCGGCCGCGACGGCACCCTCATCGTCGTCTCGCGTGACCTCACCCGCGGCGTACGCGCCGATGGCATTGCCTCCACGCTGCAGCAGGCGCTGGAAGACTGGTCGAACGTTGCGCCGCGGCTCAACGCCCTGTTCCAGACGCTGGAAGCGAACAGCGCCGAGGGCGCATTTGATCTGGACATGCAGGCACTGGCATCGCCGCTGCCGCGCGCCTACGAATTCCTCGATGGCAGCGCCTACCTGCCGCACGTGGCGCGCGTGCGCCGCGCCCGCGGGGCCGAAGTGCCGGAGAGCTTCTACACCGATCCGCTGATGTACCAGGCCACCAGTGCAGGCTTTCTGGGTCCGCGTGATCCGGTGCCGGTGCCCAGCGAGGAATTCGGCATCGACCTGGAAGCCGAGATCGTGGTCATCACCGATGACGTGCCTATGGCCGCCACGCCGGAACAGGCCGCCGGCCATATCCAGCTGATCGGGCTGGTGAATGACGTCAGCCTGCGCAACCTGATCCCGGGCGAGCTGGCCAAGGGCTTCGGCTTCCTGCAGTCCAAGCCGCGCTCGGCACTCAGCCCGGTGTTTGTCACCCCGGACGAGCTGGGTGATGCATGGCGGGGCAACAAACTGCACCTGCCGCTGGTCAGCCACGTCAATGGCGAATGGTTCGGCGCTCCAGAGGCGGGTGTGGACATGCAGTTCGATTTCTCCCAGCTGGTGGCGCACGCGGCCAGGACCCGTCCACTGTCGGCCGGCACCATCGTCGGCTCGGGCACCATTGCCAACGAAGACACCAGCAGGGGCGCCTCTTGCTTTGCGGAAAAGCGCACGGTGGAAGCGCTGGAGCACGGCAAGCCGCAAACGCCGTTCATGTCGTTCGGCGACACGGTGCGGATCGAGATGCTGGATGCTGCGGGCAAGTCGATCTTCGGCGCCATCGAGCAGCGCATCGAGCGGTACACGCCCGGCGCCTGATCCACCACGCGTGGCAGGGCACGGCCGGAGGCCGGGCCCTTTCCCGTCACCATTCAAGATGCAGGAAGCTCCGCGCGAGGCGCGGTACTGGGAGGGGACATGTCGGACCGGCTCACGCTCTATTCCTACTGGCGCTCAAGCGCCGCATACCGGGTGCGGATCGGTCTCAGCCTCAAGGGACTGGAATACGACACGGTGCCGGTGCACCTGGTGCGCAACGGCGGCGAGCAGCACGGCGACGAATACGCCGCGGCGAATCCGCAGAAGCTGGTGCCCATGCTCAAGCATGGCGAGCGCCATCTCCGCCAGTCACTGGCCATCCTCGAGTACCTGGACGAGCTTTGGCCCGAGCCCGCGCTGCTGCCCCTCGATGCCCGCGAACGCCAGCGGGTGCGCGCCCTGGCGCAGCTCGTGGCCAGCGATATCCATCCGCTCAACAACCTGCGGGTGATGCGTTTCTTCGAACATGAGTGGAACGTGCCGCAGTCCGAGCGCGACACGTGGATGCGGCACTGGATGGAAGAAGGCTTCCGCGCCTTCGAGGCGCTGGTGGTGGACCATCCCGGCACCGGCGAGTTCTGTGAGGGAGCCACCCCGGGCCTGGCCGACTGCTGCCTGGTGCCGCAGGTGTACAACGCCCGCCGCTTCGGCGTGGACCTGGCCCCTTATCCCACCATCCGCCGGATCGAGGCCGCCTGCCTGGCGCTCTCCGCCTTCGACGCCGCCCGCCCCGAGAACCAGCCCGACGCCCCGTAGGAGCGCGCCACGCGCGCGAAACCGCGTAAATTCTGGTCCGGGCCAAGGCTTCGGAACCGGCACTCGCGCCGAAGCCACGCCGCGTGTCGATGCGTCACGCGGCTTCGCGCGCATGGCGCGCTCCTACATGGATCTGATCAGCTGTTGTTTTCCTCGCCGGTGACGAAGACGTCGGCGTAGGGGTCGTGCTCGCCCGAGCCGCCTTCCGACAGCCGGAACTTGAGTGCAAGCCCGTCGCGCGAGTCGGCCGCCTTCAGCGCCTCCTCCTGCTCGATCCTGCCTTCCTTGTACAGCCGGAACAGGCACTGGTCGAAGCTTTCCATGCCTTCTTCCAGCGACTCCTCCATCGCCTGCTTGAGCTCGTGCACATGCCCGCGGCGCAGCAGGTCGCGGATCATCGGGGTGTTGATCAGCACCTCGGTGGCCGGCATCCGCCGCTCGTCCTTGCCCTTCACCAGGCGCTGGCTGACCACGGCTTTCAGGTTCAGCGCCAGGTTCATCAGCACGTTTTTGTGGGCGGTTTCCGGGAAGAAGTTGAGGATCCGCTCGATCGTCTGGTCGGCGTTGTTGGAGTGCAGGGTGGCCAGGCAGATATGGCCGGTTTCGGCGAAGGCGATCGCCGCGTCCATGGTTTCGGAATCCAGGATCTCGCCGATCAGGATCACGTCGGGCGCCTCGCGCATCGCGTTCTTGAGCGCGTTGTGGAAGCTGTGCGTGTCCAGGCCCACTTCGCGCTGGTTCACAATCGACATCTTGTGCCGGTGCAGGTACTCGATCGGATCCTCGACGGTGAGGATGTGGCCGGTTGTGGTGGAGTTGCGGTGGTCGATCATCGACGCCAGCGTGGTCGACTTGCCCGACCCGGTGGAGCCGACGATCAGCACCAGCCCGCGCGGGGCCATGATGATGTCCTTCAGCACCTGCGGCAGCTGCAGCTCCTCGATCGAGGGGATGGTGCTGCGGATGGCGCGGATCACCATGCCCACCTCGCCGCGTTGCTTGAACACGTTGATGCGGAAGCGGCCGGCATCCTGCAGCGACCAGGCCATGTTGAGCTCCAGGTTCTGCTCGAATTCCGGCACCTGGTCCTCGTCCATCAGCGAGTACGCGATCTTCTTCACCATGCCCGCCGGCAACGCAGTGCTGCCCAGCGGATACAGCTTGCCCTCCACCTTGATGTGGACGGGCGCGCCGGTGGTCAGGAACATGTCCGACGCGTTTTTTTCCGTCATCAGCTTCAGGAAATAGCCGATGTCCATGAACGAACCCCCTTGTGACGGCCCCCGGTCGTTGCGATCCAGAGCCCTGCTGCCGACAATGGCCGCCTGTTCCCCTTATGGCGTGACCACGAATGCCCGCTAGCATTGCACACTTCAGATCGCCCCTGCAGGCCCTGGTGTTGGGTTTCGTGCTGGTGCTCACGGCCTGCGCCAGCACGCCTCCGCCTACCGCGGAACTGTCCGCCGCCCAGCAGGCGGTGGCCCGCGCCGTGGACGCCGATGCCGACCAGTACGCCAGCGCCGATCTCGAGCAGGCGCAGGCGCTGCTTTCCCAGGCCCAGTCGGCCATGAGCGCCGGGAACTCGCGCGATGCGCGTACCGCAGCCGTCGCTGCGGCTGCCATCGCCGATCTGGCCCGCGCCCGCAGCCGCGAAGCTGTGGCCAACACCGAACTGGCACAGCGGCGAGCGCAGATCTCGCGCCTGCGCGAGCAGCTGGGAGTGGACCAATGAGCAGGCCAATCATCCATGCGCTGGTCCTGGGCATGGCCCTGGGCGCCGGCAGCGTTTCCGCAGTGGCCCAGGACAGCGGTAATCCCGACCTGGACCGCCTGTCCCAGCGTATGCGCGCGATCGAAGCCGATCCCGAGCGCAGCAACTTTGCCAACTACGAGCGCCTCCAGGCCCGCCAGGCGCTGGACGCCCTGGGCACTGTCCGCGCCAACCAGCGCGATGCCGCCCTGCGGGTGGCCGAATGGCGGGTGGAAACAGCCGAGGTAGCCGCCCGTACCGAGCTGATCCGGCGTGAGATCGACCAGCTCGATCGCCAGCGGGGCGACCTGATGGTGGAGGCGAGCCGCCAGGAAGCCGCGCGCGCCCGCGCCGAGGCCGAGCGCCTGCGCGTGCAGGCCCAGATCCAGGCGGAAGAAGCCGAGCGCCTGCGTCTGACCGCTGAAGCCGAGCACGGTGCCCGCCAGGAAGTGGAGGACGTACTGGAAGGAGTGGCCAGCGACCAGGCCGCCCGCCTGCGTGCGGCCCGTGCCCGCCAGGCCGAACTCGAGCGCCGCGAAGCCGAGCTCATCCGCAGCCTCGAAGAAGACGACTGAGCCAATGTAGGAGCGCGCCACGCGAGCGAAGCCGCGTGACATCTGGCTTGGGCCATGGCTTCGGTTCGTCGCGTCGTCACCGAAGCCTCGCCGCGCTGCTGGATCTCACGCGGCTTCGCGCGCATGGCGCGCTCCTACAGACTGAATATCCTTCTGTTTCAACGGCTTGGCGAGACGCGTAAGCGCCTGCCCATTGCCGCTTCCGCGCACTGGCAGACCCGAATCCCCATTCACTTTTCGCCGCAACCGCGCCGTCATGCGCCTGTGCCGGGCCTGCTTGCCGACCCCGGCGGGGAGGAGTAGGGTCGAACTGCACCCGGCAGGTTTCAGAATTGTTGCGCCGGCTGCGAGAGGGCCATGACGATGATTTCCACATCCAGTTCCAGCCAGCGTGTCCCCGGAAAACGGTTCCGGTGGGGTGCGCCGGCAGGGGTGGAATACACCGAATTCATCGTTGGTCCTGCTTCACCGCTCCACTCCCCCAAGCGCCCCGTGCCTACCCAGGCCGGGGCGTTTTGCATTTCCGGACCCACAGGAGGCTTTCATGTTCGAAGGGCATACCGAGCTGCAGTTTGAGGAAATCATCAAGGCCAACCCCGAGTTCCGCCGCCTCTATCACCACCACAAGGAACTGGACAAGAAGGTGATGGACGCCGAGTTGGGCGTGCTGCCGATCGATGACATCACCCTGACCCAGATGAAGCGCCAGAAGCTTGCAGCCAAGGATCGGCTGACCCGCATGTACGACACCCTGTAAGCCCACCCCCAACGCGCGTACGCGCGTCTTTGCGGGCGGCGGCGGCTTCCTCGTCGCCGCCGTCGTCCGCAGGGCGAGGCTGGGGCGGCCACGGTGCCGCGCGAGCAGTGCGATAATCCGGCGTTACTTCCACCACGCCATCGCACCAGGCCGCCCATGCCCATCCACGATTCCGTACTCGACCTCATCGCCAACACCCCGGTCATCAAGGCCCAGCGCCTGGACACCGGCCAGTGCGATCTCTACCTCAAGCTGGAGAGCCAGAACCCGGGCGGGTCGATCAAGGACCGGATCGGCCTGTACATGATCGAGGCGGCCGAGCAGCGCGGTGACATCACGCCCGGCGCGACCCTGGTGGAAGGCACCGCCGGCAATACCGGCATCGGCCTGGCCCTGGTGGCCCAGCAGAAGGGCTACAAGCTGGTGCTGGTGATCCCGGACAAGATGAGCCGGGAGAAGATCTTCAACCTCAAGGCCATGGGCGCCGAGGTGGTCCTGACCCGCTCCGACGTGCCCAAGGGCCACCCCGAGCACTACCAGGACATGGCCGCGCGCATCGCCCGGGAAACGCCGGGCCGCTACTTCGTCAACCAGTTCGGCAATCGCGACAACCCCGACGCCCACGAGCAGGGCACCGGGCCGGAGCTGCTGCGGCAGATGGCGGAAGTGGGCGGCGTGGACGCCGTGGTGGTCGGTTCGGGCAGTTCAGGCACGGTGACCGGCCTGTCGCGTTGCTTCGCCGAACACGCGCCCGAGGTGGAGCTGATCCTGGCCGATCCGGAAGGCTCGATCCTGGCCGAGTTCGCCATGCACGGCACGACCCACGGACCAGCCGGCGGCTGGCAGGTGGAGGGCATCGGTGAAAGCTCGGCCCCGCCGGTGATCGCCGACTTCTCGCGCGTGGCCAAGGCCTATTCCATTCCCGACCGCGAGAGCTTCCTCATCGCCCGCGAGCTGCTGGCGAAGGAGGGCATCCTCGGCGGTTCCTCCACCGGCACCCTGCTGGCCGCCGCCCTGCGCTGGTGCCGCGAGCAGACGGAACCGAAGAAGATCCTGGTGTTCGTGCCCGATACCGGCAACAAATACCTGAGCAAGCTCTACAACGACTACTGGATGCTCGACAACGGCTTTTTCGAGCGCGAACAGTACGGTGACCTGCGCGACCTGATCCTGCGCCCCTACAGCCAGAAAGACACCGTGGTCCTCGCGCCCACCGACAAGCTGGTCATGGCCTACCAGCGCATGAAGCTGTACGAAATCTCCCAGCTGCCGGTGATGGACGGCGACCGCATCGTCGGCATCCTGGATGAATCCGACGTGCTGCTGCACGTGTACGGCGAGGAGCAGCGCTTCAACGACCCGGTGTCCACCGCCATGACCAGCAAGCTCGACATGCTGGACGTGAAATCGCCGGTGGAGGCCCTGTTGCCGGTGTTTGACCGGGGGCAGGTCGCCATCGTCACCGAGGGTGCCGGCGACAAGTTCCTGGGGTTGATCACGCGGATTGATCTGCTGAACTACCTCCGCCGCCGCGTGCCATAGGTGGCGACCTACGGGGCCGTAATCCCGGCCCTTGGTAGGAGCGCGCCATGCGCGCGAAGCCGCGTGAATCCTGTCAATCACCGCGTCCACGACCTCAGCGTCATCCGCACCACCTCCCGCGACCCCTCCTGTTGGGTCAGCCGGACCGGCGTCGGAATATCGTTGGCCACCCAGATCGTCGTCGTCTTCCCCGTTCGAGCCTGCACGTAACGCGTAGCCTGCACCGCCTCCCCCGCGATGGTAATGGTCTCCGTGCCAGACCGACGGAAGTTCGCCGGCCGCGCACGACCGTTCTCCAGAATCCGGTAGTTCGTCGCCCCACGCGCCTGGTGATCGCGGACCAGCGCGAGCTGGGCCAGCAGCGCGTCCATATCACCACGCTGCAACTCAACCGGCCCGGCACGGGTGAGCTTCACATCACCGGTCCAGCGCACCTGCCGGTCCTGCCAGGCCCAGCGCGTGGTCACCGCGCGGGCCCCGCCCGGGTACTGGACCCTGTCGCTGCCACCCAGCGGAATGTAGAGCTCCCCGCGCTCCATGAACACCGTCGCCTGGTTCATCGACGCTGCCGCGTTGCCGACGGACATCAGGTAGATCCAGTTATTGCCCTGGCGCTGAAGGTTGGTCGTCGCGCTGGCGGGAATGCCGTGGTAGCGGACTGAGTAGTCGGCCTTGAAGGGGGTGAGGGCGGCGTGGGCGGGTTGGGACACAATGCCCGCCAGAAGCAGGGCTACGGCGGTCAGGAAGGCGCTTTTCATACGTGTTCTCTGGGCGGTTTGAAGGTCGTGCGCGACTTTACGTCAGCTTCGATGAACACGGTATACCGGAGCGGAAAATTGCTCCCGAATGCTAGAATCAGCGATTCACTTTTCTGATAGATTCCTGAATGAACGAGCAAGACATGGACCGTCCGGCACTATCTGCAACCGACCGGGAAGTCGAGGCGGCGGAGGAAGAGAAGTCAGCCGCCATGGCTTTTTTCCCGGCGTTCAAGGCTTATGACATCCGGGGGCGTGTTCCCGAACAGCTCAGCGCCTCAGTGGTTGCGCGTATTGGCGCGACGCTGTCCAGCCAGCTGCAGCCGGGGCCGGTTGTCGTCGGACGCGATGTCCGGCTCAGCAGCCATGATCTGCAGGAGGCACTTGCCCGTGGGTTGCTGTCCGTAGGCCGCGATGTCATCGACATCGGGCTATGCGGCACGGAAGAAGTCTATTTCCAGACGGACAAGCTCGGCGCCGCGGGCGGCGTGATGGTCACCGCAAGCCACAACCCGATGGATTACAACGGACTGAAACTGGTGCGCGAAAGCGCCCGCCCCATCAGCGGCGACAGCGGTCTGTCAACAATTCGCGATCTGCTGGTTGCCGGGACGGTGCCTGGGCCCGTGGCGGAAGTGGGGCATCTGCGACTGCACCATGACAAAGCCGCCTATGTCGAGCGGCTGCTCGGCTACGTAAAGGGGGTCAGCCTCAAGCCGTTGAAAATAGTGACCAATGCCGGCAACGGTGGCGCTGGCAGCGTGATCGACCTGCTCGCGCCACACCTGCCGCTGGAGTTCATACGCATCCAGCACGAACCCGACGGCACCTTCCCCAACGGCATCCCCAATCCCCTGCTGCCGGAAAACCGCGCCGCGACGTCGAAAGCCGTGCTGGAGCATGGCGCGGATTTCGGAATCGCCTGGGACGGTGATTTCGACCGCTGCTTCTTCTTCGACGAAAAAGGCCGTTTCATCGAAGGCTATTACCTGGTTGGCTTGCTTGCCCGCATGCTGCTATCGCGCTATCCCGGTGGCAAGGTGATCCACGACCCGCGTCTGGTATGGAACACCATCGAACTGGTTGAGCAGGCGGGCGGCGTGCCTGTGGTCTGCAAGTCCGGGCACGCCTTCATCAAGGAGCGAATGCGCTCCGAAGATGCCATCTATGGCGGAGAAATGAGCGCGCACCACTACTTCCGGGACTTCGCCTACTGCGATTCGGGCATGGTTCCATGGCTGTTGATCGCCGCGCTGCTGTCAGAGACCGGTGAATCACTAGGTGCACTGATCGAGGACCGCATCGCGCGATTCCCCTGCAGTGGCGAGATCAACTTCACCGTGGGCGATGCGCCCGCCGCCATCCGCCGGGTTCAGGATCACTTCGCCAGCCTCAATCCGGTGCTTGACTGGACGGACGGGCTATCGGCGGATTTCGGGGAGTGGCGCTTCAACCTGCGCAGCTCGAATACGGAGCCGCTGGTGCGGTTGAACGTAGAAACACGCGGCGATCAAGCCATGCTCGACGCCCGGGTTGCTGAATTGAGTGGGTTGTTGGAACAGCCCCAAAAACTTTGAAGGACAAGGAATGACCGGGGTAAAGACAGCGGTATTTCCCGTTGCGGGGCTCGGCACACGATTTCTGCCGGCCACCAAGACCGTGCCCAAGGAAATGCTGCCGGTGGTCGATCGGCCGCTGATCCAGTACGCCGTCGACGAGGCGATTGATGCCGGTTGCGACACGCTCGTGTTCGTGACCAACCGCTACAAGCATTCGGTTGCGGACTACTTCGACAAAGCCTACGAACTGGAAGAGAAGCTGGAGCGTGCCGGCAAGCACACGCAGTTGGAAGTCGTGAGGAACGTCCTTCCGAGCGGGGTGCGTGCCGTATTTGTCACGCAGACGGAAGCGCTCGGGCTGGGGCATGCAGTGCTTTGCGCGAAGCCCGTGGTCGGCGACCAGCCATTCGCCGTGATGCTCCCCGATGACCTGATCTGGAACGGCAAGCAAGCCGGTGCCCTGCGCCAGATGACCGAGTTGGCGGCAGAGCGCGGCGGCAGCGTTGTTGCAGTCGAGGATGTCCCCCGCGAGAAGACCGCGAGCTACGGAATCGTTGAGGCGCCGGAGTTCGATGGCAGGGCAGGTCGGCTGCGGAGCATCGTCGAAAAGCCATCGCCCGCGGAGGCGCCAAGCACGCTGGCGGTCGTCGGCAGGTACGTGCTGCGGCCGAGGATTTTCGAGCTGCTGGAGCAGACCGGGGCGGGTAGCGGCGGTGAAATCCAGCTCACCGATGCGATCGCAAAGCTTCTGGAAGAAGATCAGGTGCATGCCTACCGCTTCCATGGCACCCGGTTCGACTGCGGCAGCCATCTGGGGCTGATCGAGGCCACCATACGTTTCGCGCTGGATCATGAACAGCTCAGTGTCGGCGCGGCCCGGGCCATGAAGCTAGCTCTGGACGAACTGGGTGTGGTGGAACATGGGTGAACGTTGGCTGGGACTTGGCAGGAGGGCGCGCCGGTCCTGAACTGAACCGCGCCGCCGGTTCGCCAAGCTTCCAGGGTGAGCCGCCCATCGTTGCTAGAATAAGTGGTTCGATCAAGCAACTTCAGGCCGCCATCGGCCAGGAGAAACATGCAACACTCCGAAAAAAAGGAATCCCGCCCGGGCTTGGCGACCCTTGCCATCCACGCCGGCCAGTCTCCCGACCCCAGCACCGGCGCGGTGATGACGCCGATCTACCAGACCTCGACCTACGTGCAGTCCAGCCCGGGCGTGCACCAGGGCTTCGAGTACACCCGCAGCCACAACCCGACCCGGTTCGCCTACGAGCGCTGTGTTGCCGCGCTGGAGTCGGGCACCCGCGGGTTTGCGTTCGCCTCCGGCATGGCCGCGACCTCGACCATCCTGGAGCTGCTGGATTCCGGCAGCCACGTGATCGCGATGGACGACGTCTACGGCGGTAGCTACCGCCTGTTCGAGTGCGTCCGCCGCCGCAGCGCCGGGCTGGACTTCAGCTGGGTCGACCTCAGTGATGCCGCCGCGTTCGAGGCCGCGATCCGCCCCGAGACCAAAATGGTCTGGATCGAGACCCCGACCAACCCGCTGCTGAAACTGGTCGACGTCGCCCAGATCGCCGCGATCGCCCGCAAGCGCGGACTGATCGTGGTCGTGGACAACACATTCAGCTCGCCGATCCTGCAGCGCCCGATCGAGCTGGGCGCGCACATCGTCATGCATTCGGCGACCAAGTACCTCAACGGCCACTCCGACATGGTCGGTGGCATCGCAGTGGTTGGCGACGACGCCGAACTGGCCGAGCAGATGGCGTTCCTGCAGAACTCCATCGGCGCGGTGCAAGGCCCGTTCGACAGCTTCCTGGCGCTACGTGGTCTGAAGACCCTGCATCTACGGATGAAGGCGCATTGCGAGAACGCACAGGTACTGGCCGAATGGCTGGAAGGCCACCCGGCTATCGAGAAGGTGCTTTATCCGGGACTCAAATCGCACCCGCAACATGAGCTGGCCAAGCAGCAGATGGATGGCTTCGGCGGGATGGTGTCGATCTATCTCAAGGGTGGCGTCGACGCGGCGATGCGGTTCTGCGAACGGACGGAGTTGTTTGCGCTGGCCGAGTCACTGGGCGGAGTGGAAAGCCTGGTGAACCACCCGGCGATCATGACGCACGCGTCGGTGCCAGCTGAAAGGCGTGCGGCGCTGGGAGTGACCGACAACTTGGTGCGGCTGAGCGTCGGGGTGGAAGAAATGGGCGATCTCATATCCGATGTTACGACGGGCTTGAAATAACACATGAGTGAAAAACCTAGGGAGGGCGGAATAGCTCTGTCCACGCCGCTGAGTGCTTGGCTGATGTATCCAACACTTACGTGGGAGATGATCAAGCGCGACATAACCGGTCGGTATCGCGGTGCCAGTTTCGGGCTCCTCTGGTCATTGATCAGCCCGTTCCTGATGCTTGGGGTTTATACCATCGCGTTCGGTTTCGTGCTCAAGGCCCGATGGCCCGGGGCAAGCGATAGCACGACTGATTTTGCGATGCTGCTTTTTATCGGCCTTATCGTCCATGGCTTCTTTGCCGAATGCCTGACCCGTGCTCCCAGCCTGATCATCGGCAACACGAATCTCGTCAAGAAGATCGTGTTTCCTCTCGATATACTTTCGTGGGTAGTCGTCTCATCAGCGCTCTTCCACGCGGTTATGAATTTTGCCGTATATGCACTGCTCGAATTCCTTATACGAGGCAGTCTGGATGTTAAGTTTTTACTGCTTCCCATCATTCTGGCTCCGTTGATCATGGTGTGCCTCGGGATGGTGTGGATCCTGTCTGCCTTGAGTGTCTACCTGCGCGATATCGGTCAGGTAACTGGAGTTGTAGCTACGGCGATGTTGTTCCTGTCGTCAGCCATCATTCCCGTGGAAAGCCTACCTACGTCATATCAACGTATTTTCCTGCTTAACCCGCTGACATTCATCATTGATCAGGCGCGGAACGTGGCTTTTTGGGGGCGCCTCCCCGACTTTCAGGGGTTGATGATCTATTCATTCTTTGCCCTTCTCTTCGCCTGTGTAGGTTTTGGCGTATTCCAGAAGATGAGACGAGGTTTTGCAGATGTCGTATAAACCGCGTGCGGACAGCCCTGCTGAATCTGACTTGGCAATCTCGGCAGTGGGCTTGAGTAAGTGCTACAACATTTTTGAACGGCCCTCTCATCGCTTGCTGCAGGGCCTTCTTGGGGACAGCCGGAAACTCTACCGGGAGTTCTGGGCGCTGCGAGATATTTCGTTTGAGGTGCGTCGTGGAGAAACGCTGGGCATCGTAGGGCGAAATGGTTCTGGAAAATCCACGCTCCTCCAGCTTTTGGCGGGAACTTTGACGGCTACTCAAGGATCGGTGGAAGTAAACGGGAAGGTCGCCGCTCTTTTGGAACTCGGAAGTGGATTCAACCCGGAGTTCACGGGCCGAGAAAATGTCTATATGAATGCGGCGATCCTTGGGCTGACGAAGGCCCAGATTGATGCCCGCATTCAATTGATCGAGGAATTTGCCGAAATAGGCGAATTTATAGATCAGCCGGTGAGGAGCTACTCTAGCGGCATGGTGATGCGTCTTGCCTTTGCGGTAATGGCGCACGTCGAAGCGGAAATTCTGATTATCGACGAGGCTTTGTCTGTCGGCGACGCGTTTTTCACCCAAAAATGCATGCGGTTCCTGCGGAATTTCAAACAGCATGGCACGTTGCTATTCGTCAGTCATGACGACGGTGCTGTGACGGGATTATGTGACAGGGCGATATGGCTCGAAAGTGGACGAATGAAGGCGGAGGGTGATGCGAAAGCCGTAATGTCGGCGTATCTCGAAACATTGATCGCGCAGCGCCAAGGTGGCGTGCTGTCTGCTGATGCGGCCAAGCCAAGCGAGGCGCGGGTACGTCGAGATCCTCGGCAGGATCTGATCAACCATTCGAACATACGGAACGACCTTGAACTGGCTCCATTTGATCCCGAAGGCGGATTTGGTGCAATGGACGCAACTTTGGAGTCTGTAGGGTTGTGTGACCGCGAAGGGAATGAGCTCGCTTGGGTAGTGGGTGGAGAGCTGGCACGCCTGCAGGTGGACGTCATCGTGAATGAGCCGATTGATAAGCCGATCGTTGGGTTCTATCTGAAAGATCGGCTGGGTCAACTTCTTTTTGGCGACAATACATATTTATCAACCTTGGATTGTGTGCTTCCTGGCGGCCATGGTCAGCGTTACGTTGCGACGTTCGAGTTCGTGATGCCGCGATTGCAGGCAGGTGACTATTTTGTAACTGTAGGCGTTTCGTCTGGAACTCAGGAGTCACATGTAGTACAGCATTGGATCCATGAAGCAATAAAGATTACAGCTAGGGGAGCGAATATTCCCGCCGGTATCATGGGGATTCCCATGGAGTCGGTGAAGTTGGAGGCGAAACAATGAAGCCGTTCAATATTTTGGAACACCCTATAGTTTTCCAGTGGCCAAGGCTGACCCCGCCTTATTCGTGGGCCGGACACATCCCTTTTGCCTACCTGGCGATCTCCTTGATCCGTCCGCGTCAACTTGTGGAGTTGGGTACGCATTCGGGAAACTCATATCTCGCATTTTGCCAGGCAGTTCTGGCTGCGGATGTCGGCACTGAGTGCTTTGCGGTGGACACCTGGGAAGGTGACGACCATGCGACGCAGTATGGTGGCGAAATTTATACTGCGCTGGATTCATACCACGCCCCACGCTACTCCGAATTTTCCACACTGCTCAGGAAGACCTTTGACGATGCGCTGGCAGATTTCGACGGTCAGGGGATCGATCTGCTGCATATTGATGGGCTGCATACCTACGAAGCGGTCAAGCACGACTTTGAAACTTGGTTGCCCAAGCTGAGCAGTCGAGCGGTGGTGCTGATGCACGATATCTCGGTTAAGGACAGAGATTTCGGTGTCTGGCGCTATTTTGAAGAGCTCAGTAAACGATATCGGACATTTGGCTTCGAGCACAGCAACGGGCTGGGTATTGTTTGTGTTGGCGAAGTGGTGCCGGAGGCTTTCAGGGCTTTTCTTGACGCCGCCGACGCGGCACCGGACGCGATGCGCGGTTTCTTCGAAGGCATGGCATCCACGGTGGTGGATACGCGAACCGGCCTGGCCCGGTTATCCTGCGCTATGGACCGACCAGAGCTGCCCATAACCGCGAAGCTATTTCATCGATCGCACGACGACATCTTCTCCGAACATAATTGCGCAGTGGCGAGTGTTGGGGACACTGATGGTCGCCTGAGGTTGGTCTTCAATCTTTCTGCCGAAGCCAATGTGTCATTTCTACGCGTTGATCCCGCCGACTGTCCGGGGGTTTACGGGATCTGCGGCATCCGGCTGGTTGCCGCAGCGGGGGAAGTCATGGATGTCACGGACTTCCCGCGTCGTGTCCGCAGTATTGTGGGCGAAGAGCTTACCCAGGAACCACCTGCGTTCGTTCGATTTGTAAGTCTGGGATCCGATCCTTCCGTCGAGTTCGACCTCTCCGACCTGGAGTTGGCGACGTCAGGGTTCATCACGGAACGTGTAGAGGTCGACATTGTTTATTACGCTGTCCTCTCCGACGAGGTGCCGGCGTACCTGGCGCGCATCGTAGATGAGGCCACCCTCGAAGCACGTGCCAAAGCCCGGACTTTGGACCACGTCGTCAATCTACTGGGTGAACACGCGAGTACAAGCCTTGGGCTCGTCAGTTCGGTCGCGGGACTGGAGCGCACGGTAGAAAATGTCAGCCTCGAAGCACGTACCAGAGCAGAGACTTTGGACCACGTCGTCAATCTGTTGGGTGAACACGCGAGTACGAGTCTTGGGCTCGTCAGTTCGGTCGCGGGACTGGAGCGCACGGTAGAAGAGGTCACCCTCGAAGCACGTACCAGAGCAGAGACTTTGGACCACGTCGTCAATCTGTTGGGTGAACACGCGAGTACGAGCCTTGGGCTCGTCAGTTCGGTCGCGGGACTGGAGCGCACGGTAGAAGAGGTCACCCTCGAAGCACGTACCAGAGCAAAGACTTTGGACCACGTCGTCAATCTACTGGGTGAACACGCGGACACGAGCCTCGGGCTCGTCAGTTCGATCGCTGGGCTGGAGCGGGGTCTCTCGGATCATGGGGGTGCGCTGTCTCACGCTGGCGAGCTGCTCGGTCGGTTGGACAGGCGATGTGCGGAGCTTGGGCTTGCCAACACCGCGATCAAGGAAGCCATCGGCGAAATCCCTGCAACCGTCTCGTCCAGCGTGGGCGGGCGGCAAGCCAGGATGGAGTTGGAAATGAACCTTGCCAATGACGCTTTTCATGAACAGGTTGAGGGCCTACGGGCCTATGTCGACAGCCTCCAAACGACCATGAGCGAAGTAGGGGAAAAAGCAGGTCAACTGGGCCCCCGCATCTCTGAGGCTGAATCATCGCTAGTGACTCGGATGGAAGCCTGTAGCCAAACGATGGAGCGGACTGGGCGCGCAATCGAGTCACAGATGGCAATTCTGGACTGCATGGCGGTGGAACAGGAACGGACGACGGCATTCTTGGAGGCCATGCATATGAAGCTTGACAGCAGAAATCCTTTGAATTGGATTCGGCGTTTGTTCGGGAGGCAACGCTGATGCGGCGTTCGCAGGAACTTTTGCTCGAAGCTCTGAGTAACGTCGAGTGCGAGATGGACTCGTCTGGCGTATTGCAAGGCACGCCGACAACGGGTGACCCCCAGTTGGTTGTGAGGCTTGCCGACGGCCCAGTGCCAGCCGGCTTCTGGCGTTTTAGTCTTGATCTCATGAACGCGCCCGGTGCAGTGGCGAAGCTATACCCGGATTATGGCAGCGGAGTTGCGGAAGCGACGTCGCAGCTGCTTTCGGACTGCTCCGAGAGTGACACCAAAAGTGCAATTTTGTATTTTCCGGAGCAGGTAGTGGCGCTTCGACTTGATCCCCACGAGGATTTGCTCCCCTTCTCTGCCGGGCCAGTGCTTCTTGAGCGACTGGACCCTCGTCGGGCGCTCTGGTTGCGCGCGCGAGATCTTTTTTCTGAAGCTGCTTCCAAGGGTGTTGTAATTCCGGTAGATAGTGTCGAGCGTTTGGCGAATCTGGTCCGCATGGGGGACGTCCGTGCAATCTGGGATGACCTTGAGGCCAGTTTGCATATGGCTCGATCAAAACCCGTGGAGGGGCCGTGTTACCAGGACTGGATACTGCAGAACGATCCACTTCATTCATTGGAGCACTGCCGTGTTCCAGCGCGGGAATGGAACGAGAATGAGAGTACGTTGATATCCATCCTGATGCCAACCTACAACACGGAACCACGCTGGCTGAAAAAAGTCGTGGAAAGTGTTGTGGCTCAGAGCTATCCGTTTTGGGAACTGTGTATTGCCGATGATGCCTCGACGTCGGAGGATACGCTGGCGTGTCTGCGTGAGCTGGAATCAAGTGATACGCGGATACGCGTGGAATTCAGGCAGGTTAATGGGCATATATCGCGCGCAACGAACACTGCGCTGGAGATCGCGCGAGGAGACTACTTCGCGCTTCTCGATCATGACGACGAGTTGCATCCGTTCGCCCTGTATTACGTTGCTGAAGCCTTGCGTGAGCACCCCGACGCATCCTTGGTATATTCGGATGAAGACAAGATCGACCAGAACGGCAGACGGTTCGACCCGTACTTCAAACCGGATTGGAACCCGGAACTTCTATTGGGGCAGAATTTCATCAGTCACTTGGGCGTATACCGGACGGATCTAGTCAAGCGGCTGGGTGGTTTGCGTCCGGGTTTTGAGGGCAGCCAGGATCATGACCTCGCTCTGAGGGTGGCGGCATGTTCCAACGCCGACCAGATCATCCATATTCCCAAGGTGCTATATCACTGGCGCGCCATTGCCGGGTCGACGGCCCTTTCCGGGAGCGAGAAGGGATATGCAGCGAATGCAGCGTTGAAGGCCGTTCAGGACCACCTGGATTGCGTCGGCGAGAAAGCGCAAGCCATGTTGCTGGAGGGTAGTGGGATCAGGGTTCGGTGGGAGCTGCCCAAGCCGCAACCCCTGGTCAGCATTATCATTCCGACACGCGACATGGTGGGTCTGCTGCGGCAATGCATCTCCAGTATTCTGGACAAGACGACATACGACAATTATGAGATTCTCGTTATCGATAATGGCTCAGTCGAACCCGAGACTCATAGATACTTCGAACGGCTACGCGGGTTCGGAGTGAAAATTATTGAGTGGGCTAGCCCATTCAACTATTCAGAAATAAATAATTTTGCGGTGGAGCATGCTACGGGCGAAATACTGGCGTTCGTCAATAACGATATCGAAGTGATCGATCCGGATTGGCTCGAGGAAATGGTGTCGCATGCGGTAAATCCTGAGGTGGGCGCTGTTGGCGCGAAGCTGCTTTACCCGGACGGGTCAATTCAGCATGCAGGTGTAGTGCTCGGTGTACACGGAGTCGCGGCACATGCCTACTGCGGTAAGCCGGGTAACTATCCGGGCCAGATGAATCGCGCGAATCTCCTGCAGAGCTTGTCTGCGGTCACAGCGGCATGCCTCGTAATTCGAAAGGCCGCCTTCGAACGTGTCGACGGATTCGATGCGGAACTTGCCGTTGCGTTCAATGACATCAACCTGTGCTTGCGTTTGCGCCAAGTGGGCTTGAGAAATGTCTGGACTCCATTCGCGCGGCTATATCACCACGAGTCTGCGAGCCGAGGCCGCGAGGACACGGCGGAGAAACAGGCTCGCTTCCGAAAGGAAGTGAAGCTGATGCGGACGCGCTGGGGGGAGTTGCTCGACAATGATCCCAATTACAACCCGAATCTGACACGCGCGGGCGAGCCCTTTGCGCTCATCAACTGAGACTCCCACTTGAAACACCTGGAAACCAGTAGCTAATGCCGGATATCGAGTTCAAACTTAGACCGAAGGCTCAGGTCCGGCTCCTTCAGGAGCGTGGGCCTCTAGGAAGGACGTGGGAGTCAACAGGGTTTGACCCGTGCTTCGAATGTCTCTTGTCTTCGCCGGTTGAAGGAGGCTGGTATGAGTGTGACCTATCGCTGGAGAGCTCAGACGAGCACGCGCTCTTTGACCCGGTTCTCTATCCGGATTACGGGCAAGGCCCGTCCGAGCAAACCTCCATTCCGCTGCCTTTCGCGGCCGAACCAGCCATCCACGACCTTCGTGTAGTCAGGTTTGTGGGCGAGGCGAGCACGATTCGTCTGGACCCGACATCAATGCTGGGCACTTTTGAGCTTGCTCCGGAAGGTGCGTTCAGGCGCTTGAGCAAGTTCGAAGCGGCAGTAAAGATGTTCAAGGCCGTCATCAGGGTCGAACCGACCGTGAAATCGAAAGTCGTCGTCTGTCGTGAACTGGTGCTGCGCCTGTGCACCGGCGGAGTCAGACATATGGCGGATTGGCTTTACGGGCGGTACAAGCTTATCGGCAGTGGCCAAAAGCGATTGGACGTCACTTACCAAAGTTGGATCCAGCTTTATGACGTGCCGGCACCGCCTAGGGAGTTTTCGCGGGAGCCCTTGATTTCCATCGTTTTACCTGTTTACAACACAGAAGAACGTTGGCTAAGGCGTTGTATCGAGAGTGTAATCGGTCAGAGATACACGAATTGGGAGTTGTGTATCTGTAATGATGCATCGACGACCCCAGACGTGAGAGAAATCCTTGAAGAGTACCGGTCCTGCGATCCCCGTATCGGGGTGATCCACCGGGAAGCGAACGGACACATTTCCGCTGCGTCGAACGATGCTTTGTCATTGGCCGCGGGGGAATTTGTCGGCTTGCTCGACCACGACGATGAACTTCATTTAGATGCGTTGTACGAGGTGGTCGCTCACGTCAACGACCACCCCGATGCTGGCCTCATTTTTACGGACGAGGATAAAATTGATCAGTATGGGCTCCGGTACGACCCATATTTCAAGCCGGATTGGAATCCTGACTTGTTTCTGGGACACAACTGCGTAAGTCACTTCGGTGTATACAGGCGTGACCTGATGCAGCGCGTGGGTGGGTTCCGCATCGGGATGGAGGGGAGTCAGGATTGGGACTTGGCGTTGCGCTGCTCAGAAGGGTTGACTGCTGAGCAGATCGTGCACATCCCCCGTGTCCTTTATCACTGGCGTGCGATACCAGGTTCCACTGCCCTCGCTCCTGGGGAGAAGTCATATGCCCACTTCGCCGGACTCAAGGCTGTCAACGAGCACCTACAACGCAGGGAAGTGCTAGCGCAGGCCGTTGAGATACAGGGGCGAAGCGGCAACTACCGGGTGAATTACGGGTTTGAAGTCGAGCCAAGTGTGACGATCATCATCCCAACCCGGGACAGGGTGGGCCTTCTCAGGAAGTGCGTAGAGTCGATCCTTGAGCGGACGAATTACCAGAATTATTCCATTCTCGTGATCGACAATCAGTCTTCTGAGCCTGAAACGCTAAAGTACCTTTCATCGCTTGACGCACGCGCAAGGGTTCGGGTGGCGCGGTATGACGAAGAGTTCAACTACTCCGCCATCAATAACTTCGCTGTAGATTTGATCGACTGCGATGTCGTGGTTCTACTGAACAACGACATCGAGGTCATCTCCCCGGGCTGGCTAAATGACATGGTCGCGAACGCGGTGCGGCCCGATGTGGGCGCTGTTGGCGCAATGCTGTACTACCCGAACGACACGATCCAGCACGCGGGTGTCGTTATTGGCGTCCATGGGATAGCTGGACATGCCTATAGTGGTAAACCTCGTGGCTGGGCGGGGCAGATGAATCGGGGAGGGCTCGCCCAGAACTACAGCGCCGTCACAGCCGCCTGTCTTGCCGTGAGGAGAGAGGTATTCCTCGAGGTGGGAGGCTTCTCAGAAGAGCTTCGCGTTGCATTCAATGACGTTGATTTCTGCCTGAAACTTCGCGATCGCGGCTACTGGAATGTCTGGCTCCCTTGGGTCGAGCTCTATCACCATGAGTCCGCGACGCGAGGATATGAGGATACGCCCGAGAAGAAGGCTCGCTTTGAGAGAGAGGTCAAATGGATGGCTGGCCGGTGGCCCAAATGGCTCTCCAGTGACCCTGCCTACAACCCGAATCTTTCCCTCGACGGGGATCCTTTCAGTCTGTCGTTTCCTCCCCGCTATATGAGAAGCGCGTTGGATACCTCCATCCACGCGCCCACGGCTTCGTCTGAAGGGCCCGGATTAGCCGTAGGTTAGCCAGTATTCTACGTTTCCCGGAGTCGCGTTATCTCAATGAACTTGTGCCGGGATGGCGATTTCTCGTAGATGGAATCGAGTCTAAGGTGCAACTCACGCCAGCGATACCCTCGCTGGAGACCTGCTTATATTAAGGGCGACAATGATTCACGTTCCTGGCGACGGACTTGATTATCACTTCTAGCAGCATGCTTGTTCTTGTTCCTTGGTGTGTGGAGTCCGATTAAAGCTCCACCAAAAATAGCGCTTCCTTTGAGGGAAATTGAGATGATGACGTTTGATTCGAGGTGTGCATTGGTACTGCTTACCGGTCTGCTGATCTCTTGCGGCTCGGAGGACCATCCTACAGTGGAGGCGGCGGGCTCGCATGCTACGGTGGAGGCGGCAGGCTCGCCTGACGACGCAACGCGTTCGTTCCAACTGGCGGATTTGGAAGATGCCGCTACATTGGAGAGTAGTGCGCCGTGTGCCGTGGATTCGATAGGCGGTCAAGTCGCGAGGGGCGAGGCGGTCAATGCGGATAGGAATGGAGAGCTGCGTCTGGTGGGGTGGGCGGCCACCCGGGACAAGCGGAATCCTGGAGCTTTTACTGTCAATCTTCTCGATATGGCATCGCCTACCGTGTATGCAGCTAGTTCAGCGACGGGAAAAGCACGGCCTGACGTCGCAGAGGCTCTGGCGGCGCCTGGCTTGGCAATGGCAGGTTTTGACACGGCGCTTCAACTCGCGCAGGTCGCGCCGGGTACGTACGGCGTGCTGCTTGCATACTCCAGTAATGGGAACTCCATGGATTATTGTTCGACGAGAGTGAAAGTCCGCGTACGAAATTCCGTTGAGTAGCGTGGCGTACAGAAGTCCGTCGCCCTTTTGCCCGAATCGTCTCGGTCTGGCGCTTTCTCCAGCTGAGAGCCGGCGCCGATGATCTGCGCGATGCAAGGGCGGTAAGGCAGCCATCCAGTGGGACGGTAGTCCCCCGCTTTTAACTGATCCCAAAAGTGAAGCTATGCGGCAAGTGCCAGTTTCTGCATTGGCGTGATGCCTCCGAGTCCCATGTTCGGGCGCTCGTGGTTGAATGTCCATAGCCAACGGGTGGCCTTGTCCTGCACCTGTTCGATCGAGTCGAACAGGGTTCTGGCGAGCCAGGCATAGTGCACGGTCCGGTTGTAGCGTTCGACATAGGCGTTCTGTTGCGGCTTGCCTGGCTGGATGTGCTCGATCCAGATGCCCTGCTTATCTGCCCAGGTCAGTAGGGCCCCACTGATGTATTCGGGGCCGTTGTCGCAACGGATCACCCGCGGTCTGCCGCGCCACTCGATGATCTGCTCCAGGCTGCGGATCACACGAGCAGCCGGCAACGACAAGTCCGCTTCGATGCCCAGTCCCTCGCGGTTGAAGTCGTCGATCACATTGAACAGCCGGAAGCTGCGGCCGTCGCTGAGCTGGTCGTGCATGAATTCCATCGACCCCAGCCCCGGTTGGTGGTGTCGGGCACTGCCAGCGGTTCGGGCCGCTCACGAACGATCCGATTCTTCGGCTTGATCCGCAGGTTCAACTCCAACTCCCGGTAGATGCGGTAGACCCGCTTGTGGTTCCAGCCAAAGCCTTTGACGTTGCGCAGGTACAGGAAGCACAGGCCAAAGCCCCAGTCGCGATAGGCGGTCGTCAGTCGCACCAGTCAATCGGTGATCCGGGCGCTCTCATCGCTCGCTTTGGCCTAGTAGCGATAGCAGGTCTCGCTCACCTCGAAGGTCTGGCAGGTGTGCCGGATGTTCGTGCGCCCGCCGTCGACTGCTGTTCGGGCCATCTCCCGGCGCGGAGATGGCCTCACCATTTTCTTGGCAGCGCTTCCTTCGACAGGTCGGCGCTGAGCTGGGCGTCGGCGTACATCTTCTTCAACCGCCGGTTCTCCTCCTCCAGCTCCTTCATCCGGCCCACCATTGATACCTCCATGCCGCCGAACTTGCTGCGCCACTTGTAGAACGTGGCCGAGCTGATGCCATGCTCGCGGCACAACTCCGGGACCGGCGTGCCGGCCTGGGCCTGCTTGAGCACGGCGATGATCTGGCTGTCGGTAAAGCGGGACTTCTTCATGGAACCTCCTCGGGAAAGCGTACGAGAAAATTCCACTTCTGGCGTCAGCTAATCTGCGGGGGGGACTGCCATTTTAGGCCTCTCCAACGGGGATGGTGTTACCCAGAAAGCAAAAGCCAGCGCGACGATGCCAACGAACAACGTGCATATCCAGCCGAGCAGGAAGGCGCCACGATTTACCCGGAGCGTCGCGGGAAGGTCGATGCGCTTGCGAGCGGTCACCTCAAGCTGCAATGCCTTGTCACTAACGGTCGCGTTCTTCACCGCTGCTTGACCTAGGCGATTGTCATCCACTAGCCATAGTGTTGCGGAGCGGCCTGGATCCCCATCGACCCCACTCGTTTGCAGCTCGAATGGCTGCCATGGAGAGAAAGGCACATCGGGACAGAAGTACCGGAAAGTGTTGTCCTTTAAGCTACTGGCGTCCACGCGCCAGTTAGCTTGACGGCCGTCCTGCTGCCAATTCACCAGCAGATAGCCCCGGTTGATTCTCTGGTAGGTGGCAAAGCGGATGCCGAAGCAATATTCCAGGCCATCGGCGGTCGGCAAATCAGAGCCTGCAGGAATGACGTTCTGGCTCAGGCCAAAACTCGCGGTGATTTCTCCCGCGGGCACTGCGCCGCCGCCACCCGACTCGTAAAGAGTGTTCTGAGTGTAGAACGGCAACCAGACCAAGCACGCGGAGGCGAGGAACAGACCGATTGCAAGGGTGAGGATGAGAGTCCGACGTTGGATCATGTCATAGTTGTCCGTACAGGGCGAATACCTGCCGTAGGTAGAAGCCATCGGCAAACAGCATGGCGATGACGGCCCCACCAAGGATTACCTGACTCGCTAAGCGCTTCCGGAACGGCCATAGCAGCGCGAGCAGCAAAAACGGCATCACCGGGTAGAGGTAACGACCGTGGGTGGCGCGCAGCGTGCCGGCGAATATGGCCCACAGATGTTCGTAATAGACGAATGCGAAGAACAGTACACATAGCGCCGAGGTGGCGAGTAGCCAGCCCATACCATCGGCCGCGATGAAGCGGCGGCCATTGGAAACCGCCGTGAAAACGAGCGCGGCGAACAGTAATAGGCACAGCCAGCCTGCCAGCTGCGTCAACGGCAGGGTCCAGCACGCCCAGGCGATCAACGCGAGTGCCAGCCCGATCGCCGCAGACTTCCATGGTGACCCGAGCCACGATACGAAGGGTTTGACCAGAATCGCGAGTGCCGTTACACCGAAGAATGCCAAGAAGTAACGGGCCATTAGGCCATTGGCTTGGATCCACTTCAGCGCCCCATTCTCGGAGCCATTCCAACCTACCAGTGCGATGAGGTGGAGCAAGGTATGCTGCCAAAATGGGAAGTTGAGCATCAGTTCGAAAAAGCCGATCGGAACCAAGTTTCTGTCGTAGATCTCCCCTGTGTCCGGAAATATCTGTCCGACAGTGGTAAGGTTGTGCACTACCCATAGGCATATCGGGGTGAACATCACCAGCCACAACACGACGGTTCGATAGAGCCACTGGTGGCGACCCAACGTCTTGCGTTGACGCCACAAGCGCCAAGCCAGGGCGAAGAATAGTGGGACCGCCATAGCTAGCGCGGTCAGCTTGGTGACAGTACATAGTGCGATCAACGCACCGGCGTATAGCAGATGCCGAAACTTGTCCTCGTGAAGCCACTGGACGCACCAATAAGCGCCCCAGGCAGCCGTACACGCCACCATGGTGTCGTGACTGACGCCGGTACTAAGGTGGGTGAACATCGGCGTGGCAGCGAGGAAGATCGCACCTGCCAGCCCCAGTTCATCCCGCCCGGTGGCACGCGCCAGAAAGAGAGCAAGTCCGAGGATCGTTAAGGCGCCGAACAATCCGCCGAGCATGCGCGCGGAGCGGACCCGCTGCTCGAAGTCGAACCCGGCGGCTTGTGCTGCCAGAACGACTGGGGCCTCCGCCACATAGAACATCGGTGGATGCTGCGCGATCCAATTCATGCCGGGTTTCGCATGCGAGCCCTTCCAGGACTTGGTGACGTCCTTGCTCATCCGCGCCTCACCAATAACCGGCCAGGTTCCCTGTGTGATGTCCTCCACGTAGGAGTAGTGACCGGATTCGTCCGGAATATCCCACAGCGGGGTCACCAGCCACGCGTAAGCCACGAATTTGATTAGGAAGATCAGCGCAACCAAGGCAGCGACCGGGAGGATTCGTGACGGTGCTGCCGATTGCATCATCGGAGTCTCCTAGGTGATTGTTGGCTGACGGATGCGATAGCTCAGAAAAACGGCAAGAATAGCTGCCGCTCTAACCTAAAAAATAGGGGCAGCAAGCCAGAAGACAGGGCTCGCCATCGGCGGAACAAATGACGGTCACTTTCTCGACAGATCAAGTCGCCGCATGTGCAGGCTGACTCGCTCCAACAGTTTTCGATTGGTGGCAATCAGGTCGCCGATCAAACCCATCATGTAGAGCAGTACTCCGAGGGTAATGAACAGCGACGCAAAAATAACCGACTGTACATGGCCCTCGCCGGAGCCTTGCAGGTAGTAGAAGACAAAGCGCAGGCCGGTAGCAAGGCCGATTGCCATGAAAACAGAACCGATATAAACAAACAGCGCCAGCGGCCGGTAGATCACAAATACCCGAATGATTGTCAGCAACGAGCGCTTAACGTAACTCGGAATGCTTTTGACTAAGCGGGATGGACGCAGATCGGCATTGGTACGTACCGGGACCGAAGCAATCCGCAGGTTGCTCTGGCCAGCCTGGATAATGGTTTCCAATGTATAGGTATAGGCGTTGAAAACGTTCAGTCGCAGCGCGGTTTCGCGTGATATTGCACGAAATCCGCTCGGTGCATCTTCGACTTCGGTCTTGCTGGCCACGCGGACGGCCCAGCTACCTAAGTGCTGCAGCTTTTTTTTCACCCATGAAAAATGCTCGGTCTCGCTAATGGGCCGCGTGCCGATCACCATGTCGGCCTCGCCGGCAAGAACCGGGGCGGTGAGTTTAGGTATGTCGGAACCTTCGTACTGATTGTCGGCATCAGTATTGACGATCACATCAGCACCCAGTCGCAGGCATTCACTCAGACCGGTCATAAAAGCTGCTGCCAAACCGCGATTGATTGGATGGCGAATTACGTGATCTGCCCCTAGCTCCTTTGCCAGTGCGCCGGTGCCGTCGGTCGAGCCATCATCGATGATCAACCATTCGACCGTATCAAAGCCGTGCACCTGTCGCGGCAACGCACCCAGTGCGATGGCGAGGGTGCCCGACTCGTTCAAGCAGGGAACCTGGATGATGAGCTTCATGTTGACGTGAGTCCTAGATTAAGCCAGTTCCGGGCGCAGCCCTTTACTCTATCACGATGCCCCTACTAAAGTGCATCCGCCGGTAGCAGCGCCGTGCAGACAGACAGTTTGTTCCCGTAACTGCTAAACTCTCGCGCCGCGCACGCACGCGCAGGCAACTGGCTAACGAGGAGTGTTCGTGGAACCAAAGGTATTTTCCATCATCGCGGCCACCTGCTACGGCAACAGGGGCGCCCAGGCCATGCTGGAGACCGTAATAGGGCGGCTGTCGGACGCCAGCCCTGGCCTGCGATTCCACGTTTTCACCTACTACCCCGACGACGATCGTCGGATCGTCGATGATCCACGGGTTAGCCTGCATAGCTCCACGCCGCTGGCATTGGTCGCTTGGTTGCTGCCATGGGCCTTGCTCTTCGGTGTGTTGCGCCGGGTATTTGGTCATCGGATTCTAGCCTTGGCCCCGGTTGCGATCCGCGCGCTGGGCAACTCCACTGCCTTGGTCGACCTTGCTGGGGTTGCGTTCATCGACGGCCGCGAAAAATTCCTGCCATTCAACACGCTGACCCTGCTACCGGCTTGGCTGTTGGGGACGCGAGTGGTGAAGATGCCGCAGGCAATGGGGCCGTTTGACCGCCCGGTCAATCGACTGTTTGCCCGATTGGTGTTGCCGATGTGCCGCATGGTCTGGGCGCGTGGCGGGCGCACCTTTGAGCACCTCGCGCAGTCTGGCTTCTCCGGTGTACGTTTTGCGCAAGCCGATGACATCGCATTCAACTTTCATGAAGCTTGGAGCCTCACGCACGAAGGCGATGCCCCGCTGAGGAAGCTGTTCGAGCGATTGGATGTACTGCGCAATGGGAAGGAGGTACGGGGCGTCGTCGGCATCTGTCCCAGCGCGGTGGTAGCCGTCAAATCTCGACAAGAGGGCGGTCAGTACGAGTCCGTACTTGGAGAACTGGTTTGCGACCTGAGCGCGAAAGGATTCATTGTGGTGCTGTTTCCGAATGCCACGCGGGATGTCGCCGGAGATGCAGAGCGCAACAACGATCTCCCTCTTATCCGTCGGATTCTTGACGATTGCCTGCGAGCGAACATCGAGCAGGCACCGTTGATCCTGGATTTCGATGTCAATGCGGCGGGGATCAAGTGCCTCATCGCACAGATGGACATCGTATTGGTATCACGGTTCCATGCGATGGTCGGGGCCCTGTCACTTGGGGTTCCGGCTGCGGTGCTCGGCTGGAGCCACAAATATGCTGAGGTCATGGCGCGCTTCGGCATGGACGCCAATGTCATGGATTACCAACAGCTCAGTCCACACGAACTTCGGGCGGCTGTGGAGCGGGTGTTCGAGCAACGCGCGGAGATGCATTCGAGGATCATGGAACAGCTGCCGGCCGTGAAGGCGAGCGCGGAACGTCCGATTCTCGCGCTGTTGACGCCGTCGCTGGGCGCCGACCTTGCGTAAGCGCCTGGTTTCCCTTGCCAAATGGGCTTGGGTCGCCTGCGTCGTGGCCGCAGCCGGCGTGCTTGTCTATCGCTCCCGGGCGGACATCGTCGAGATGTTGCGGCATGTCTCGCCAGTCTTGTTAGCTGCCAGCGTGTTCGTGACAGTGCTCGCCAAAGGCTTGCTGGCCGAGAACGCTCGTATTGCAGCGGGCCGAAATGGCATACCACTCGATTTCGTGACTGCGGCACGGCTGTATAACCTGAGTCAGCTCGGAAAGTACCTGCCCGGCTCGATCTGGCAGTTTGTCGGGCGTGCCGCGGCGTACCGTGCCCGAGGCGCAGGTTACGGCCCGATTCGTGACGCGCTTCTTGTCGAGAGCCTCTGGATCGTCGCAGGCGCGGCGCTGGTTGGGGTGCTGCTGACCGGTCCGCGAGTAACCGACATCGTGTTGGATAGCCTGACCCCCGCGCTCGCTTGGTGGCTGGGTATCGGGATTCTCGCGGTGATGCTCGGGATGGTCGTGCTCGTAGTCTGGAAGCGTCACGTAGCCAAGCACTACATGCGCCTGGCGTTGCCATCGGGAAGGGTCATTCTGACGCAGGCCGGGATATGGGCGATGCTGGGAGTTGCATTCTGGATGCTTGCCCGGGCATGTGATCTGGATATCTCGCTGATATTTGCGACCGGCTTGTTCGCCGCCGGCTACGCAGTAGGATTCATGGTTCCCTTCGCACCCGCCGGGCTCGGAGTGCGAGACGGAATACTGACCTTGGGTTTGCTGCCCTATCTGCCTGCCGGGGAGGCGTTGGTGGTTACCATCCTGGCCCGAGTGGTCTATCTATTGGTTGATGTCGGCCTTGTTCTAGTGCAGGAGCCGATCCTGACGATGCTGGAAGCTCGCAGGCAACGGTAACTGACCGAGGTCGACGGCCGGAAATCAGTGTCTCCGGCCCAGATCGTTGTAGCGACGAATCACGTCGAGCGATTTCTTTTCCGAGAACGCTACCAGCCCTTCTGGGTCTGGATAGCCAATAGCGATAAGCATGATGACGCGCTCGTCGACATCGAGATCGAGGGTTGCTTGCATCTTTCTCTCGAGCGGTTCGAAATCCGGCCAATTGATGACGCTCGACGCCAGTCCCAAGGTTTCCAACGCGAGCATGAACGGCATACATGCCAACGCGCTGTCGACATAGATTACATGCCGGTCGCGGGGGCTGAAGTAGTGGTTGAGGCGTCCGACGACAACCGCCACGGTCGGGATCTGATGTGAGTAGCCGGCGGATCCGAATGGAATGGTAGCGACCTGCTTCACCATCGCAGGATCGTCGAAGATGCGGAACTCATATGGCAAACGGTTGCAGGCGGACGGTGATTGACGGCCGACGAGCAATGCCTGGTCGATCAGTTCCCTGGGAACTGATCGTTGCTCGAACCAGCGCACCGAGCGGCGTTGTTGCGCGAGCTTCAACAGATCCTCGTAACGGGTGTCGCTCTTGGTGCCGTGGGCGCGCGCGTAAGGGATCCTGCGATTGTCTTCCGGCCGGAAGATACTGTTGGTGGCTTCAAAACGGGCTTGTGCTTGAGCCACGACCGGGTGTGCCGCGTCAACGATGGACAAGTAGTCGTTGAGAACGCCATACGCCCAAATGAGTTCGCCGTCATCCGCGGCATTGCCCGCAGATGACTGCGCAATTGCCCCTTCGTAGAATTCGATGGTTTCGATGAGATAGTCCAGCGCGAAAACACTGCGCCGGGGCCGCATTAAAATTCCCTTCTCCAGCCGGTGAATGTTCCGCCGTAGCTCGGTTCTCGACAGTCGCGCCTTGTTGAGGTTTCGATAATAGTCGCGGCGACCCCGAAGTACCGCGAATTGCTCGCGGTTGAATGAGGGAATACTGAGGATGCTATAGATCAGCGACGTCAGCCGGTTCGCCGCGAGGATCTCAAGAACAAGTCGCAACACGACTTCATAGGATCGTCGGATCCAGACGATGGCAAGCAGGTTCTTCGCGACTGTTTTGAGCAAGTTGAGCATGCTATTTCCGGATGCCGCAGGGTGACGGTGCCGAGTCAAGCAAGAGCATCTTCAAGCTCCGGAAGAACCTTGAACAGATCCCCTACCAGACCAATGTCCGCAATCTCGAAGATCGGCGCATCGCCATCCTTGTTGATCGCCACGATCGTCCCCGCGTCCTTGATCCCCGTCAGATGCTGGATCGCGCCGCTGATGCCGATCGCGACATAAAGCTCCGGTGCGATGATCTTGCCGGTCTGGCCGACCTGCATCTCGTTGGGGCAATAGCCAGCATCAACCGCCGCGCGCGAGGCACCGACGGCGGCGCCGAGCTTGTCGGCGAAGTCGTAGATGATCTTGAAGTTGTCTTCCGAGCCGACGCCGCGGCCGCCGGAGACCACGCGCTTGGCGCTCTGCAGGTCGGGGCGGTCCGAGCTGCCGGCGGCCAGCTCGATGAAGCGGGTGTGGCCGGGCAGGGCGACGTCGACCGACGCGGCTTCCACTGCGGCATTACCGCCCTTGGCCGCTTCCGACCAGGACGCCGTGCGGATGGTCGCAACGACCGTGTCGGCGGCAGGTGCCTCGACCGTAATGATCGCGTTGCCGGCATAGATCGGGCGCTTGAACACGTGGCTGGACTCGACTTCCATCACGTCGGAGATCTGGGCCACGCCGAGCAGGGCGGCCACGCACGGCATCAGGTCCTTGCCGAAGGTGGTCGATGGGCCGAAAACATGGGTGTAGCCGTCAGCGAGTTTGGCCACCTGCGGCGCCAGTACCTGGGCGATCGGCTGCGCGTTGGCGACATTGGCGACCGTCAACACCCGGGTGACACCGGCGATCGCGGCAGCCTGGGTGGCAGCCGTGGCCGGGTCGGCGGCCAGGACGACGATGTCGATCGCGTCCGGCGACAGCGCCTGGGCGGCGGTCACGCACTTCGCGGTGGCCGCATTCAACGCGCCGTCGTGATGCTCGGCGACAATCAGTACCTTGGCCATTACAGCAACCCCTTCGACTTGAGTGCAGCGACCAGCTCGGCCGCATCCTTGACCATCACGCCCTTGCTGCGCTGGGCCGGCGGGGCGTAATGGGTGGTTTTGAGCCCATTGCCCGCTTCGATACCCAGATCGGCGAACGCGATGGTCTCCATCGGTTTGCTCTTGGCCTTCATGATGTCGGGCAGCTTGATGAAGCGCGGCTCGTTCAGGCGCAGGTCGGTGGTGACCACGGCAGGTAGATCAACCTCCAGCGTCTCCAGGCCGGCATCAACCTCGCGGGTGACTGTCGCCTTGCCGCTTTCGATCACCAGCTTGCTGGCGAAGGTGGCCTGCGGGCGGCCCCAGATGGTGGCCAACATCTGGCCGGTCTGGTTGGCGTCGTCGTCGATGGCCTGCTTGCCCAAAATCACCAGGTCAGGCTGTTCCTTCTCGATCAGCTTGAGGAACGCTCGGGCAGCGGTGAGCGGCTGGATCTCCTCGTCGGCGACCACGTGGATGGCGCGGTTGGCACCCATGGCCAAGCCGTTTCGCAGGTGTGACTGGGCGTTGGCGGGGGCGATGGTGGCTACCACCACCTCGGTGGCGGTGCCGGCATCACGCAGGCGCAGGGCCTCTTCCAGTGCAATTTCATCAAAAGGGTTGGGCGAGAGCTTCACGCCCTCGGTGACCACGCCGGAGGCGTCCGGCTTGACCTGGATGCGGACATTGAAGTCCACCACGCGCTTGTAGCCGACGAGGATTTTCATCGATCGGGGGTTCCTTAGACGTTGCCGGGCTGCCAGTGGGCTGCCGGAAGGGGGAGATTCCCGCGATTTTACCGGGCAGCGGCGCAGGATGCGAACCACCCTGGCGTCAGGTGCACGCATTCGTCGCGTCGGTCTTCCAGTCGGCTGCCAGCAGCAGGGTCGTGGCGGCGCAATACTACCCCTTCGTCCGATAGGCGCCGCCTGGGCGCACGGTACACTTGTACGCAGGCATTCTCCGAGGACTGCACGATGGTTGAGGCGACAGCCGTAGCCGGCGATACCGCCGCTACGAAGAGCAATCCCAGGGACAAGGTTTTCCCGGATGCGCATGCGGCACTTGCCGACGTGGTGGCCGATGGACAGACCTTGGCGGTTGGAGGATTCGGCCTTTGCGGTATCCCCGAAGCCCTGATCGCCGCGCTGCGCGATTCAGGCGTGAAGGATCTCACCGCGATTTCCAACAACGCCGGCGTGGACGGCTTCGGCCTCGGCCAGCTGCTGGAAACGCGGCAGATCAAAAAGATGATTTCCTCCTACGTGGGCGAGAACAAGGAATTCGAACGCCAGTTTCTGGGTGGCGAGCTCGAACTGGAGTTCAACCCGCAGGGCACCCTGGCCGAGCGCCTGCGCGCCGGTGGGGCGGGCATTCCGGCGTTCTTCACCGCCACCGGCTACGGCACCGTGGTGGCCGAGGGCAAGGAGACGCGCGAGTTCGACGGCAAGCACTACGTGATGGAAACCGCACTCACTGCCGATATCGCGTTGGTGAAGGCGTGGAAGGCCGACCGCTCCGGCAACCTGGTGTTCCGCAAGACCGCACGCAACTTCAACCCGGCCTGTGCGATGGCCGGCAAGGTCTGCGTGGTCGAGGTGGAAGAGATCGTGGATACCGGAGAGCTCGACCCGGATCATGTGCACCTGCCGGGCATCTTTGTGGACCGTATCGTCCACAACCCCACCCCCGAAAAGCGGATCGAGCAGCGCACCGTGCGCGCCGACTGAAGGAGAACGACATGGCCTGGACCCGTGACCAGATGGCGCAGCGCGCCGCACAGGAACTGACCGACGGCGCCTATGTGAACCTCGGCATCGGCCTGCCGACGATGGTGGCCAACCACATCCCCGACGGCGTCGACGTGTGGCTGCAGTCGGAAAACGGCCTGCTCGGCATTGGCCCGTTTCCGACCGAAGAAGAAGTGGACGCCGACCTGATCAACGCCGGCAAGCAGACCGTCACCGCCCGCCAGGGTGCCAGCTACTTCGGCAGCCACGATTCGTTCGGCATGATCCGCGGCGGCCACATCGACCTGGCGATCCTGGGCGCGATGCAGGTGACCGACAAGGGCGACCTGGCCAACTGGATGGTGCCCGGCAAGATGGTCAAGGGCATGGGCGGCGCCATGGACCTGGTGGCCGGCGTCAAGCGGGTGGTGGTGCTGATGGAGCACGTGACCCGCGACGGCGACCACAAGATCCTGCCCGAATGCACCCTGCCCCTGACCGGCGTGGGCGTGGTCAGCCGCATCATCACCGACCTGGGCGTGCTGGATGTCACCGACGAGGGTCTCAAGCTGGTCGAACTCGCCCCCGGAGTCACCGAAGACGAGCTGCGGGAGAAGACCGGTGTCCCGGTGTCGTAGGCCGGTTGTAGTGCAGCATCCGTGGCCAGTGTGGCAGCTGTGTAAGCGGAACATTCCCGTTCCGGGCTAAAATGCACGGTTATCGATCCAGGCCACAGGGAAGCCAATGAAAGTCGCTATTTTCGGGACCGGATACGTCGGTCTTGTCACCGGAACCTGCCTCGCGGAGATTGGCCACGATGTCATCTGCGTCGATGTCGATGCAGCAAAGATCGAAAGCCTGGGACAGGGCATTTTGCCCATCTATGAGCCTGGGCTTGAGCCCCTGGTCGTATCCAACCACGCCGCTGGCCGGCTGCACTTCACTACGGATGGCCCGGCCGCAATCTCGAACAGCGGGCTGATCTTCATTGCAGTCGGCACGCCACCGGACGAGGACGGCAGCGCAGACCTGCAATATGTGCTGGCGGTTGCCCGCACCATCGGGCGCCACCTCCAAGGTCCGGCGGTCGTGGTGAACAAATCCACGGTGCCGGTTGGTACGGCCGCACGAGTGGATGCCGCGATTGCCGCAGAACTGGAAGCGCGCGGCGTGGACATCGACTTCGAGGTCGTTTCCAACCCGGAGTTCCTCAAGGAAGGTGCAGCGGTCGAGGACTGCATGCACCCGGACCGCATCGTGATCGGTGCGCGCTCCCGGAACGCAGTCGAGACCCTCAAGAAACTTTATGCGCCCTTCGTGCGCAACCACGAGCGCTTCGTGGTCATGGATGTCCGATCCGCTGAGCTGACCAAGTATGCGGCGAACGCGATGCTCGCCACCAAGATCAGCTTCATGAACGAGGTCGCCAACATCGCCGAACGCGTCGGGGCTGATGTCGAAATGGTGCGCAAGGGAATTGGCTCTGACCCCAGGATCGGATGGCACTTCATCTATCCGGGGGCCGGCTACGGTGGCTCCTGCTTCCCCAAGGACGTGCAGGCGCTGATCCGCACCGCCAGGGAAGTCAGCCACGAGCCGGAACTGCTGGACGCGGTGGAAGCAGTCAACGAGCGACAGAAGAAACATGTTTTCGAGCTGATCCAGCGCCATTACGGTGGCAGCGTCGCCGGCAAGACGTTCGCGTTGTGGGGGCTTGCATTCAAGGCGAACACTGACGACATGCGGGCTGCTTCAAGCCGTACCCTCATGGCCCAGCTATGGGAGGCCGGGGCGCTGGTTCGCGCTTACGATCCCGAGGCACACAGGGAAGCCGCCCGGATCTATGGTGACCGCGATGGCCTGGTGCTCTGTAACTCGGCGGAGGAGGCGCTGGAGGGAGCCGACGCCCTGGTGGCGATCACCGAATGGCGGGAATTCCGCAGTCCCCGATTCCCCGAGCTACGCGACAAGCTGGCGGACAGGGTGCTGTTCGACGCGCGCAATATGTACGATCCGGAAGAGGTTGAAGCTGCGGGCATCGCGCATTACGGGATTGGCAGGGGACGATCCGTGGCCACGTTGGCTGCGGGCTGACCCGCGCGTCGCCGATCAATGCAGGACACGAACGTCCGCGCGCTGTTGCGACATTTCCGGGCCACCGGCTCGCACTCTCCGGCGGCGCTCTTCAGGGCGGCGCGATCATTTTGGTCTGCGAGGATGGAGCAACGGGCCCGGACGCCCGGACCGGGGCGCTGGTTGCTCGCAAGCGAAACGGATCTGGATGAGTGGCGCAACCCCGAAGCGCCACTCGTTTCCGTCGTGGTTCCGGTCTTCAACCAGATCCAGATGACGCTGCAATGTCTGCGTGCCGTCCTGGGCGCAACCGAGAATCCAGCGCTCTTGGAACTGGTGGTTGTCGACGACGCATCCACGGAGCCTGGCGTCGATCGGCTCCGGACGCATCCGGGCATTACCTGCCATACCAACCCCGAAAACGTGGGATTCGTCGGCTCCTGCAACAAGGGGGCAAGCCTTGCACGCGGCCGCTACCTGGTGTTCATCAATAGCGACACGCTGGTGACGCCCGGATGGCTCGAGCCGCTGCTTGCCAGGCTGGAAGAGCCCGGCATCGACTTGGTCGGAGCCCGTTTACAGTATCCGGATGGTCGCCTGCAGGAGGCGGGCGGACTGGTGTTCGCGGATGGGAGCGGATGGAACTATGGCCGTGGCGGCCTTGCTGAGGATCCGCGCTACTTGACCCGGCGAGATGTTCATTATTGCTCCGGCGCGGTGATGGCGCTGACCCGCGAACGTTTTCATGATCTCGACGGCTTCGACCCGTTGTTCGCACCTGGGTACTACGAGGACACTGATCTTGCCATGAGGGTACGGGCGTCAGGGGCGCGGGTTGTCTATGAGCCGGGTTCAATGGTGGTGCACATGGAAGGGATGAGCGCCGGAACCGACGTGAAGCGTGGCATGAAATCGGCACAGGTCGTCAACCGGCACAAGTTCCACAAGCGTTGGCAGCAGACCTTGCATGAACAGCATCCGGCACCTGGGACTGATGTCGATCTCGCGATCCGCCAAGCCGGTGCTGGGTGGATCGTGGCGAGTGCAAGCAACGTGCCCGACAGAAAGTTCCTGGAAACTCTGGAGTCGCTGGCTGATCATGGATGCGCCGTGGACTTCTTCCCGGGCGCTGCTCTCCCTGAGGAGCGGATCCTGGAAATGCGTGGTCGCGGCGTGACGATATGGTCTCCGGCTTGGAGGGCCACCGGACGCTGGTTGCTCACGCGAAATGGGACGGCGGTGCAGGCTGTTGTGACCGACGGCAGCCCATCGTCAGAGGCGTGGATGCGACTGGTAGGTGTCGATCTTCCCGCCGCGCGGAAACTCCGGTTGGCCTCAGGAAAAAGTCACCCCGCGAAATCCCCGCGAGGTTGGTCTTCAGTGAGTGGCGCTGAAGATATCCTGGTGCTGCTTGGTGGCTGACCGGGCTCAGCCAGCCAACTCGCCCATCACTTGGAGCAAGCCGTCACGCCAGTCCGGCAGCTGGATGCCGAAATCCCGCGCCAGTTTGCCGGTGTCGAGCCGCGAATAGGCGGGCCGCCGTGCCGGGGTGGGATACTCCGCGCTGGTGATAGGAAGCGTGGAGGGTGCACGCTCCAGCATTCCGGATTGCACCGCTGCTTCAAAAATGGCTTCGGCAAACCCGTGCCAGGAAGTCTCGCCGCCAGCGACGAGGTTCCAAGTGCCGCTCTTTTCTCCGCGACGCGTCAGGACCAGCGCGGTGGCCTGCGCAATCCAGGCAGCCGGGGTAGGGGACCCGAACTGGTCGGCCACCACCCGCAACTCTTGACGCTCCGCGCCCAGGCGCAGCATGCTGCGCAGGAAATTGTGTCCGCGCGAGCCGTAGACCCACGCAGTACGGAAGATCAGATGACGGCAGCCGCTGTCACGAATTGCCTCCTCGCCGGCCAGTTTGCTGGAGCCATACACGCCAAGCGGGGCCGTGGGATCATCTTCGCGCCAGGGTCTGCTGGAATCGCCCGGGAACACGTAATCCGTTGAATAGTGGACCAGCGGGATCCCCCGGTCGGCGCAGGCGCGCGCGAGCGTACCCACTGATTCCGCATTGGCGCGATGAGCCGCTTCCGGCTCGCTTTCCGCCTTGTCGACCGCCGTGTACGCGGCGGCGTTGACCACGATGTCGGGGTTGATCCGTTCGACGAGTGCCGGGAGGCTGCCGGGCCGGTCGAGGTCAGCCTTTTCGCATGCCGCGTTGCTGCCGGGCAGCGTTCCGCTGCGCGTTGTTGGCACGATCTCCCCGTGTGCAACCAGGCTGCGGTGCAGAGCGAAGCCGACCTGTCCGTTGGCGCCAAGCAGGAGGATCCTCATGCGTCCGCGACCGAGTAGACGGGCAGGCGAGCGCTGGCAACTTCGGCGAGGCGTGGAGCTTTTGCGTCCTTTGCGGAAAGGGAAGGATTGGCGACGGGCCAATCGATCCCTATGGCCGGGTCGTCCCAGGCGATGCCTGCATCGGCGTCGGCGTCATAGGGTGCGGTGCACAGGTAGGTGAACAACGCCGTTTCGCTGGTGACCACAAAGCCGTGGGCGAAGCCTTCCGGGATCCAGAACTGCCGCTTGTTTTCCGCCGACAAGACCACCGCAGTCCACTGCCCGAAGTGGGGCGAACCGCGCCGGATGTCCACGGCCACGTCGTATACCTCGCCTTCCAGTACGCTGACCAGCTTGCCCTGCGGATTCGGCCACTGGTAATGGAGGCCACGCAGCACGCCGCGGGCGGAGCGCGACAGGTTGGACTGGACAAATTCGGGTCCGACGCCGGACGCCGCGTACCGGTCGCGGTTCCAGCTTTCCATGAAGAAGCCGCGGTCGTCGCCGAAGACCTTGGGCTCGATCACCAGACAGCCCGGAAGTGACGTTTCAATGATCTTCATACGTCCTGTCGACCGTGTCGCGGCAGTTCAGCCAGATACTGGCCATATCCGTTCTTGAGCAGAGGCTCAGCCAGCTTCATCAGCTGCTCGGTATCGATCCAACGCTGCTGCCAGGCGATTTCCTCCGGGCAGCAGATGCGCATGCCTTGTCGGGCCTCGATGGTCTCGATGAACGCGGAAGCCTGCATCAGGGACTGGTGGGTGCCCGTGTCGAGCCACGCTGTGCCGCGCCCCAAAGGCTCCATGTGCAGCAAGCCCTCGTTGAGGTATTCGCGGTTCAGGTCGGTGATTTCGAGTTCCCCGCGTGCCGACGGTTTCAGGTTGGCGGCCCGCTCGCACACGGTGTCATCGTAGAAGTACAGGCCGGTCACGGCGTAGTTCGACCGCGGCTCATCCGGCTTTTCCTCGATGCTGATCACTTTGCCGGACGCGTCGAGTTCGGCGACGCCATAACGCTCCGGATCGCTGACATGGTAGCCGAATACGGTCGCACCACTGGTGCGGGCGTGGGCGCGGCGCAGGGTGTCGGTGAGGCCGTGGCCGTAGAAGATGTTGTCACCCAGTACCAGGCAGCTTGGATTGCCGGAGAGGAAGTCACGGCCAATGGTGAAGGCTTGGGCGAGCCCGTCCGGGCTCGGCTGCACCGCGTATTGCAGTTCCATTCCCCACTGCGAACCGTCGCCCAGCAGGCGTTTAAACAGTTCCTGTTCGTGGGGCGTGTTGATGATCAGGACTTCACGGATCCCGGCCAGCATCAGCACGCTCAGCGGGTAATAGATCATCGGCTTGTCGTATACCGGCAGCAGTTGCTTGCTGATGGCCTGGGTGACAGGCCACAGCCGGGTGCCGGAGCCTCCTGCGAGGATGATTCCTTTGCGCGCCATGATCAGACCTCCTCACCGAGCCGTTCGAGGCGATAGTCGCCGTCCAGAATCCGCTGGGTCCAGTGGGTATTGGCCAGATACCAGTCGACCGTGGCCGCAATGCCTTCTTCGAAGCTTGTCGCCGGGGACCAGCCGAGTTCGCTGCGAATTTTGCCGGCGTCGATGGCGTAACGGCGGTCGTGGCCTGGACGATCACGGACGTAAGTGATCTGGCTGGCGCGCGGTTGGCCGTCCTCGCGAGGGCGTCGCTCATCAAGCAGCCGGCAGATCGTCTCCACCACCTCGATGTTCTGTTTTTCGGCATTGCCGCCAACGTTGTAGACCTCGCCAATGCGGCCGGTCTCGAGTACTCGGGCAATGGCACTGCAGTGGTCCTTCACGAACAACCAGTCGCGCACGTTCTTCCCGTCCCCGTAGATCGGCAGCGGTTCGCCGGCCACGGCCTTGGCGATAACCAGCGGTATGAGCTTCTCCGGGAACTGGTAGGGCCCATAGTTGTTGGAGCAGTTGGTGGTCAGCACCGGCAGCCCGTAGGTGTGGTGGAAAGCGCGGACAAGATGGTCGGACGCGGCCTTGGACGCTGAGTAAGGCGAATTCGGCTGGTAGGGAGTGGTCTCGGTGAACAGGCCGGTTTCGCCCAGGGAGCCGTAGACTTCGTCTGTGGAGACATGCAGGAAGCGGAAGGCGTCCTTGCGCTCCTGCGGAAGCTCGCGCCAGTAGTCGCGTGCACATTCCAACAGGGCCAGCGTGCCCACCACGTTGGTCTGGATGAACTCGGCGGGGCCATCGATCGAACGGTCGACGTGACTCTCGGCGGCAAAGTTCAGGATCGCGTCCGGCTGGTGCTCGGCTAACAGCCGTGACACCAGTTCACGATCTCCAATGTCGCCCTCGACGAAGATGTGCCCAGGATTGCCTTTGAGGGATTCCAGCGTGTCCAGGTTCCCTGCGTAGGTCAGCAGGTCGAGGTTGATGACCTTGACACCAGCCACGACCGCGTCCTGCACGAAATTTCCGCCGATGAAGCCGGCGCCGCCGGTCACGAACCAAGTTTTTCTATCCATGTAATTGGGGCCTATTGAAGATCTGGAAGTTTGCCACTGCCAACGATGGCAGGGCGATCAAGATTGTAGCGGTGGCAGCAGGGTAGGGCACCCCGAAGGCCCGTGACCAGCTCAGACGCGGCATCAGCAATTCGCCAGTGCGCCCCTACAGGTTCTGGTAGTTGGGGCCGGCGCCGCCTTCCGGCGTGACCCAGGTGATGATCTCGTACGGGTCCTTGATGTCGCAGGTCTTGCAGTGCACGCAGTTGGCGGCGTTGATCTGCAGGCGCTTGCCGTGCTTTGCCTCCGCGTCCTCGACGATCTCGTACACACTCGCCGGGCAGAAGCGGGTGCAGGGGTTGTTGTATTCCACCGCGCAGCGGGTCACGCAGATTTCCGGGTCGTGCACGATCAGGTGCACGGGCTGGTCTTCGTCGTGGTCGGTGGCGGCGAAGTACACGCCGGCCAAGCGGTCGCGCGGGGCGAGTTCGCGCTGTACCAGCCAGTGGCGGTCGGGCGCTTCGTATTCGTCCACTTTCTCAAGTGACGACCAGTCCGGCGTCACCTTCATCGTCCACGGCGAGAGGCCGCCGGTCGCGGTTTCCCAGGCGGCGTTGGCCAGGCCCAGCCACATGCCCTTCTTGAAGCCGGGCTTGACGTTGCGGACCTTGCGCAGCTCCTTCATTGCCGCCGAGTCGCGCAGTTTGGCGTCATAGCCTTCCGGCGTCAGCGCGTTGCCGGCCAAGTGCTCGGCGGCCAGCATGCCGCTGCGGATGGCCTGGTGGGTGCCCTTGATCTTGGGCACGTTGAGCAGGCCGGCGGTGTCGCCGATCAGCAGCGCGCCGGGCATGTCCACCGTGGGCACCGACTGCCAGCCGCCGGTGGCGATGGCGCGGGCGCCCGCCGAGAGGATGCTGCCGCCTTCCAGCAGCGGCTTGACCATCGGGTGGTGCTTGAATTGCTGGAACGCTTCCCAGGGCTTGTAATTCGGATCCTTGTAATCCAGCCCGGTGACATACCCGATCGCCACCTGGTTGTTTTCCAGGTGGTAGATGAAGCTGCCGCCGTAGGTGTGGCTGTCGGCCGGCCAGCCGAGAGTGTGCACGATCTTCCCTGGCGTGGTGCGGCCTTCGGGCAGTTGCCACAGCTCCTTGAGGCCGATCGAGTAGGCCTGCGGGTCGTGGCCCTCGTCCAGCTTGAAGCGCTTGACCAGCCGCTTGGTCAGGTGCCCGCGCGCGCCTTCGGCCAGCACGGTCACCTTGGCGTGGATATCGATGCCCTGGGTGTAGCCGGGCTTGTGCGATCCGTCCTTGGCAATGCCCATGTCACCGATGCGCACGCCCAGCACCTTGCCGGCGTCGTCGTGCAGGGTTTCGGCGGCGGCGAAGCCGGGGAACACGTCCACGCCCAGCGCCTCCGCCTGCGGCGCCAGCCACGCGCACATGGCACCGAGCGAGACGATGAAGTTGCCGTGGTTGTTCATGCCCGGCGGGATGAAGGGCGCCTTGCGGCCGCCGTCCTTGGTCAGCAGCCAGAATTCATCTTCCTTCGCCGGCACGCAGATCGGCGGCGGGTTGTCGCGCCAGCCGGGCAGCAGGGCGTCCAGCGGCTCGGGTTCGATCACCGCGCCGGACAGGATATGCGCGCCGATGGTGCTGGATTTCTCGATCACGCAGACGTTGATCTCCGGATCCAGCTGCTTGAGCCGGATCGCGAACGCCAGCCCCGCGGGCCCGGCGCCCACTGTGACTACGTCATATTCCATCACGTCGCGTTCGGCGGTTTCTGCAGGCTGGTTCATGCTCTCTTCCCGGATTTCATCCACCCGATTGTCGCGGGTTTGTTGCAGCCCCGGCAAATCCGCGTGTCACGCGATGCTGATCGTTCCATTGTAGGAGCGCGCCATGCGCGCGAAGCCGCGTGACGATTGGCTATGGGGGGCGGCGTCGGTGGGTGTGTCGCGGCCGAAGCCCCCCGGCACAGATTGAATTCACGCGGCTTCGCGCGCGCGGCGCGCTCCTACCGGGGGTTCGGGTCGTTCCGGATGGATGCGTCAAACCATCTCCAGCCAGCCGTGTTTGTCGGGGGTGGTGCTGTTGAACAGGCCGAAGAACAGCTCCTGCAGGCGTCGGGTCACCGGGCCGGGCTTGCCGGCGCCCACCTGGCGCCCGTCCACCGAGCGGATCGGGGTGATCTCGGCGGCGGTGCCACACATGAACAGCTCGTCGCACAGGTACAGGTATTCGCGCGGCAGGTCGCGCTCCACCACTTCGATGCCGTTGGCCCGGGCCAGGGTGATCAGCGAGTGCCGGGTCAGGCCGTTGAGCAGGGCCGCGCTGACCGGGGTGGTGTGCAGGGCGCCGTCGAACACCAGGAACAGGTTCTCGCCCGCGCCCTCGCTCAGCAGGCCGGTGGAGGCCAGGGCAATGCCCTCGCCAAAGCCCAGCCGCCGTGCTTCACGCGCGACCAGCTGGCCGGACAGATAGTTGCCGCCCGCCTTGGCGCCTGCGGGGATCGTGTTCGGCGCGAAGCGCTGCCAGCTGGAGACGCAGGCGTCGATGCCCGCTTCCAGCACGTCCTCACCGAGATAGGCGCCCATCTGCCACGTGGCCACCGCCGCTTCAACCGGGGTATCGGCGGACAGCCCGAACCCGCCCAGGCCGCGCCAGGCCACCGGCCGCAGATAGGCCGAGGTGAAGCCATTGCGGGTAATCACCTCGCGGCAGGCGGCATTGAGCTCATCCACCGTGTAGGGGATATCGATTTCGTGGATCTTCGCCGACTGGAACAGCCGCCGGTTGTGGTCGGTCAGGCGAAAGATCGCCGGCCCGTTCGGCGTGTTGTAACTGCGGATGCCTTCAAACACCGACGAGCCGTAGTGCAGCGCGTGGGCCATCACGTGGGTGGTCGCTTCGGCCCAGCGCTTGATGCTGCCGTTGTGCCAGATCCATTCGGGGTATTGCATGGGCAATTCCGTCGTCAAAGGGAAGGTTCGCAGTTTGCCAGAAGCCATCCCAGCCCCCCTGTAGGAGCGCGCCATGCGCGCGAAGCCGCGTGACACCTGGCGAAGCCGTGAGGCACCGGTTACGACGACCCATCCGAAGCTTTCCCGCGAAACACGATTCACGCGGTTTCGCGCGCATGGCGCGCTCCTACAGTGAGACCCACCAGCAGTCGAGGTGCTGGCGCAGGGTGAAGGTGGTTCGCAGCGGGACGGAGCTGTCGCCGGCCAGCTGGTGCACGCGCAGCGCCACGGGCGGCGCACGTACGGCCGGGGCGGGCGCGGCATTACGTACCTGCAGGGTGCTGGCGAAGGTGGCACTGATGCCGGGCTGCTGGGCGGCCACCACCGGTCTGGCGGCGCGTATGGCGACGATATCCACCACCGGGTTGCGGACAATCCGGTCCAGCCGGTCCATGAGCCCGTGGCCGCCGCGGGTTGAGGTGCCCGGCCAGTGGTACACGCCGGCCAGGCGGTTCACATCGCCGGCGTCGATGGCCGCGGTCATCTCACGGATCAGCTGGTGGATGCTGCGCGCGCAGCCGCGGTAGCGGTTCTGGCTGGCGGCGGCGGTGCGATCGCGCGGCAGCCGTTCCACCGCGCCCATCTGGCTGCAATCGCGGTCGGTGTAGATTGATGTGCCATCGGGTGCGGTGCAGCGGTTGATCTGCGCCTGTGCCGGCCGCGGCAGCGCCAGCGTGGCAATCGCGAAAAGGAGCAGCGTTGGGAGGCAGGCCCGGATCATCCGGCCAGACTACCGCGGGCGTCCTGCGCCGGGAAGCCAGGGCGCCCGGGCCAGCGATCAGAAGATACCGCCTGTAGGAGCGCGCTATGCGCGCGAAACCGCGTGAATCATGTTTCGCGGCAAGGCGTCGGCCGGTTCGTCGTATCCGGGGCTGCGCGGCGGGGCCAGATGTCACGCGGCTTCGCGCGCGTGGCGCGCTCCTACAGTTGTCGACAGGTGTCAGGCGATCCCGACCCGCTGCAGCACGGTCTGCGTCGGCCTGGCCAGGTTGAGCGTGTAGAAATGCAGGCCGGGAGCGCCGCCGTCGATCAAGCGCTGGCACAGGGCCGCCACCACGTCAGCGCCGAAATCGCGGATCGAAGCGGCATCATCGGCATAGGCCAGCATCTTGCGGGTGATCCAGCGCGGGATCTCGGCCCCGCAGGACTGCGAGAACCGGCGCAGCTGGGAGAAGTTCGAGATTGGCATGATCCCCGGGATGATCGGCACCTCGACCCCGGCATCGCGCGCTGCATCCACGAAGTGGAAATAGGCATCGGCGTTGTAGAAATACTGGGTGATGGCCGCATCCGCTCCCGCATCCACCTTGGCCTTGAAGTAGTGCAGATCGGCCAGCGCGTCTTCCGCTTCGGGGTGGGTCTCCGGATAGCAACCCACTTCGATGCGGAAATGATCGCCCGCGGTCTCGCGGATGAACTCCACCAGCTCGGCGGCGTAGCGCATGTCGCCGATGCGGCCCATGCCGGAGGGCAGGTCGCCGCGCAGGGCCACCAGCCGGCGGCAGCCGATGGCCCGGTACAGGCGCAGCAGGTCGCGGATTTCCTCGCGGGTACCGCCCACGCACGACAGGTGCGGCGCCGCGTCCATGCCGTACTCCTGGTGCAGGTGGCGCACGGTCTCCGGCGTGTAGCGCAGGGTGGAGCCACCGGCGCCGAAGGTGCAGGACACGTACTCGGGGCTGTGCGCTGTCAGCCTGCGCACGGTACGGCCAAGCTGGGCCTGCTGGTCTTCGTTCTTTGGCGGATAGAACTCGAAGCTGATCGGGGTCATTGCTTGCAGTCGCTCGGGTGACGCAAAATCATATCTCTTTATCGCGATGGATGTGAAGATCCATCGGGTGTCCCCGGTAGGAGCGCGCCATGCGCGCGAAGCCGCGTGACGTTGATCCCCGCGGTGGGGCGCCGGATGTGTCGCTCCGACCGAAGCTCACCCGCGAGCCGCAATTCACGCGGCTTCGCGCGCATGGCGCGCTCCTACAGCATGGGAGGGATCGCTAGACTGGGGGAATGACCATCATCCTGACTCCCTTCGCCCGCGCCCGCCTGTTTCCCGACCAGGGCCGTGGCAACACCATCCAGGACTGCAGCCCGCAGGAGTTCCAGCAGCACCTCAACACGCAGCCGCCGCTGAAGGTGCTCGACGGCTATGCGCCGTTCTGCAAGCTGCACGTGTATCGCAACTGGACATCCACCCGCTGCCTGACCGTGCCCATCACCGATGACAACCGGCACCTGCTGCGCTCGGCCTACGAGGCACGCTCGAAGGCTGAGCTGCCGGTGCTGGTGCGCTGGTTCGAAGGCGTGGAGCCGCCGGTGGCCGGTTACTTCGTGGTGATCCTCTACAGCGCGGAGCAGCTGGCCAAAGAAGGCGTGCCGATCGACGGCGAATGGGGCGTGGTGGGCTGCCTCTACACCGCCGAGCCGGCAGAGATTCCGATGGCTCCGATCACCATGATGCGCAATGCGCTGGGCGTGGAGGAGGGTGGCTCCGGCGTGCCGATGGACCGGGGCGCCTACCGCCGGGCCGTCGACTTCTGGAACAACAATGCCAACTGGCGTCCCTGACTCTTTACCCCTGGCCCGGTAGGAGGGCGCTGTTACAGTCGCAGGGGTTCTTCGCACTTGCAGGATTGATGATGTCCAACACCGCACCCTTCTATCCCATTGGCACCCCCGGCCAGCCTTGGGGCGATACCGAGCGCACGCTGTGGAAATCGCGCCAGCAGCGCCAGCGCAGCCACCACGACGATGTGGTTTTGGCGGTTGAAAAGCTGGCCGGAGCCTGGAACGTGGAGGAGTACGGCGTTCTGGAATACGACGGTCGTCGCTACCCGCTGCTGGCACTCAAAAGCCGCGACTGGGATGACGCGCTGCCGGTGATGCTGGTCACCGGAGGCGTGCACGGCTACGAGACCAGCGGCGTGCACGGTGCGCTGCAGTTTGCGGCCGATCACGGCCAGGACTACGCCGGTCGGGCCAATCTGGTGGTGGTGCCCTGTGTGAGTCCGTGGGGCTACGAACACTTCCAGCGTTGGAACCCGGCCGCGGTCGACCCCAACCGCTCCTTCTTCCCCGACAGCCCGGCTCCCGAATCAGCCGCGCTGCAGCGCCTGGTGGCGTCGCTTCCGGGCAAGGTGGTGATGCATATCGACCTGCACGAAACCACCGATACCGACGAGTCGGAGTTCCGTCCGGCCCTGGCCGCGCGCGATGGCAACCCATTCGAACCCGGCACCATTCCCGATGGCTTCTATCTGGTGGATGACAGCGCAAATCCGCAGCCGGACTTCCAGCGGGCGGTGATTGCGGCGGTGGAGCAGGTCACCCACATCGCCCCGGCGGATCCGGACGGAACCATCATCGGCTCTCCGATGGTGGCGCCCGGGGTCATCAACTACGCGGTCAAGGCCTTGGGCCTGTGCGCCAGCGTGGGCGACGCCGGCTACGTCACCACCACCGAGGTCTATCCCGACAGTGCTTCTGCCACTGGGCAAGAGTGCAATGCCGCCCAGATCGCCGCCGTGCGGGCGGCCATTGACTACGCGCTCGCGCATCCGCTGCAGGGCTGAAATCCGCCGGGATCCCAGTCCCATCCCTGTAGAAGCAGACGGCCCCCATCAGGGGGCCGTTGCCGTGAGACAGGATTTACGCGGGCTGGGGAATTCCGCTTTCAGCTCAGCGGGCGTGCTCAAGCTCCTGCAGGAACTGTTCCAGCGTCTCGCGCAGCACCGTATGACTGCCCGCGGACAGGTACCAGCCGGCCGGATCCAGCCGGAACACCCGGCCGGCCTGCCAGGCGGAGGTGGTCGTCACCGCCTCGATCTCCGACAGGTCGGTGGCTTCGCCGCCGCCGGTGGCCGGGCCTCGATCCAATACCACCAGCCAATCGGGGTCAGCCTGCATTGCTTCGGTCAGCGCCTGTGCCTGGGCGGCGCGGGCCGCCTCGGCCTCCGGGCTGCCGGGCTTGGGCCGCGCGCTGCGGGTATCGGCAGTGCGCACCCATGGAGCATCCAGCGCGGGCAGGGTGGAGGCCAGGCCCAGTGCATCCAGCGGGGTGCCGAAGCGGGCGCCCGGGGCGTGGGGCGAAGCGTTGCCGTTCAGCGCAAACAGCATCACCGCGTGCTGGCCTTCCGCCCGCGCAGTCACCTGATCGCGCAGTTCCCGCAGCTCGGCGGCCAGCGTGGCTGCCTGCGCCTCGCGGTTGTACAGCCGGCCCATTGATTCGATCCCGGCCAGCACGTCGTTGAAGAAATTGTCGGTGGACGGAGTCAGGTCCAGGGTCGGCGCGATCTCCGCCAGCGCATCGTACGAAGGAGCCGAACGGTCGCCGACGATGATCAGGTCCGGTGCCAGTGCACGCACCGCCTCCAGGTCGGGTTCAAACAGCGTGCCCACCTTGGCGTAGCGCGCGTCCGCGTACTGGGCCAGGTGTCCGGCGAAATTGGCATCGGGAACCGCCGTCACCTCCACCCCCAGCGCATGCAGGTTGTCCAGCGCTGCCAGATCAAACACCACCGTGCGCGCCGGGGCTTCCGCCACCGTGGTCACGCCCTGGGCGTGCTTGATGGCAATCGATTCGGCGTGCAGTGGAGCGGCCACGGCCAGCAGGGCGGCAAGAACGAGGGGGATGGATCGCATGAAAGCTCCGAAGGCGTCGCCGATAGTGGCTGGCGAATGTTAATGAGAGTTGTTCTCACCAGCAAGGGTGGGGCACACAATGAAAAACGGGCGCCCGAAGGCGCCCGTCGTATCGCTGAGCCGCCCGCCCCTGATGGGGCGAGGGCAGGCCGGATCAGTAGCGGTAGTGCTCGGCCTTGAACGGACCTTCCACCGGTACGCCGATGTAGTCGGCCTGGTCCTTGCTGAGCGTGGTCAGCTTCACGCCGATCTTCTCAAGGTGCAGGCGGGCCACTTCCTCGTCCAGGTGCTTGGGCAGAATGTAGACCTTGTTCTCGTAGCTGTCGCGGTTCGCCCACAGCTCGATCTGGGCCAGGGTCTGGTTGGCGAACGAGTTGGACATCACGAAGCTCGGATGGCCGGTGGCGCAGCCCAGGTTCACCAGCCGGCCCTCGGCCAGCAGGAAGATGCTGTTGCCGCCGGCGAAGGTGTACTTGTCCACCTGCGGCTTGATGTTGACGTGTGTCAGGCCCTGTATCGCCTGCAGCTTTTCGACCTGGATCTCGTTGTCGAAGTGGCCGATGTTGCACACGATCGCCTGGTCCTTCATCGCCTTCATGTGCTCTACGGTGATGATGTCCTTGTTGCCGGTGGTGGTGACATAGATGTCGGCGCGGCCCAGGGTGTCCTCGAGCGTGGTGACTTCAAAGCCTTCCATCGCCGCCTGCAGCGCGCAGATCGGATCGATCTCGGTGACGATCACGCGCGAGCCATAGGCGCGCAGCGAGGCTGCACAGCCCTTGCCCACGTCGCCGTAGCCGCAGACCACCGCCACCTTGCCGGCCAGCATCACGTCCAGCGCGCGCTTGAGGCCGTCGGCCAGCGACTCGCGGCAGCCGTAGAGGTTGTCGAACTTGCTCTTGGTGACCGAGTCGTTGACGTTGATCGCCGGCACCAGCAGCTTGTCCTGCTGGGCCAGCTGGTAGAGGCGGTTGACGCCGGTGGTGGTCTCTTCCGACACGCCCTTCCAGTCGCGGACCACGGTGGTCCAGAAGCCCGGGCGTTCGGCCGCCACACGCTTGAGCAGGTTCTTGATCACCCGCTCCTCGTGGCTGGCGGCCGGGCTGTTGACGAACGATTCGTCGCCCTGCTCCAGCTCGTAGCCCTTGTGGATCAGCAGGGTCACGTCGCCGCCGTCGTCCACAACCATTTCAGGGCCAAGAAATTTATCTTTACCGTCAGCGCCCTTGCCGTCGGGGAAGCTCAGCGCTTCCAGGGTGCAATCCCAGTACTCCTCCAGCGTCTCGCCCTTCCAGGCGAACACCGGGGTGCCGCCTGCGGCGATCGCGGCGGCGGCGTGGTCCTGGGTGCTGAAGATGTTGCACGAGGCCCAGCGCACGTCGGCGCCGATGTCGTTCAGGGTCTCGATCAGCACCGCGGTCTGGATGGTCATGTGCAGCGAGCCGGTCACCCGCACGCCCTTGAGCGGGGCGTCGGGCGCGTGCTTGCGGCGGATCGACATCAGGCCCGGCATCTCGTGCTCGGCAATGTCGATTTCCTTGCGGCCCCAGTCGGCCAGCGAGATATCGGCAACCTTGTAGTCGCCGTCCTGGGAAAATACTCGTTCAGAGCTGGCTCGTTCCGAGCCGGTCTTCACCTGTGCGTTCATGTCTGCTCCGGTTCAATCCCGCCGCCGCAGCGGGGGAGGGTAAAGGCAACCGGGCGCCGTTCACGTTCAGATCCCGCCGAGCCTGGCCGTGCTGTTTCCACGGTCGCAGCGCCCCTCGACGGAGACCGGCCATTATAGGTGAGCGGCACGGCCGAAACCCCACGCGCCCTGACCGCCACACTGTGGCTCTTTCGAAGTCCATCCGGCGGTGAGAAGTAAGTTATACGCAAAAACATGTTGATTGCGTATAACTTGTCGGCTAGCCTCGTCATCACCACGAACAGGGAGGTAGCGCATGGCAGCGTACGAAACCCTTTCCGCATCCGCGCAAACCACCTACGCACAATTGCTGGAAGCTGCCCAGGGTGCGGAACTGACGCGCTCGATAGGCAGCCTTGGCGGTACTTTCGCCCGCAAGCAGGTGAAGGGACGCGTTTACTGGTATTTCCAGTTCATGGCGACGCCCGGACAGAAGCGGCAGTTTTACGTCGGCCCGGACAATGAACAGGTGCGTACGCTGGTGGAGGCGCACCGGCGGGGTGGGGCGACGCGCGCGCTGGAGCGGTTGGCACAGGCGGCGATCGCGCTAGGGCACGCATCCATGCTGCCGCGACATTTCAGGATCGTGCAGCGCTTAGCCGATTACGGGTTCTTTCGCGCCGGCGGCGTGCTGGTGGGAACGCATGCGTTCCTGGCCATGGGCGGCATGTTGGGGGTGCGCTGGACGGATGCGCTGCGCACCCAGGATGTGGATTTCGCGCACGCGGGCAGGACGATGACGATCGCGTTGCCGACGGACATCCAGATCGATATGCGCGAGGCGATCGAGTCGTTGCAGATGGGCCTGCTGCCAATCCAGCACATGGACGGCACGACAGGCGCGTCCTGGCTGGATCCGCGCGACCCGGAGTTCCGCATCGATTTCCTGACACCGCGCGGTCGGGGTGGCGGCGCGCCTTTCCGTCACCCGCAATTGGGCGTGCTGTTGCAACCCCTGAAGTTCATGGAATACCTGCTCGAAGACGTACAACACGCGGCACTGGTCGCGAATGCCGGCGTGGTGCTGACGAACGTGCCACATCCGGCCCGGTATGCTCTGCACAAGCTGATCGTTGCAGGTGAGCGGGCGCCCGCGAGCAGGGCGAAAGCGGACAAGGACCTCCAACAAAGCGCGGCTTTGCTGCGGGCGCTGGACGAAGCGGGACTGTCGATCCAGGTCACCGACGCATGGCACGACCTCCTGGCGCGCGGCCCGGGTTGGGCGTCACGTGCTCACGAGGGCCTGCGGCGGTTGCTGGAGCGTAGCCCGGATCCGGTGATCGAACGGATGCTGGGTTGCGCGAAATGAAGGCGCATGGCGCGCTCCGGGGTTCGGTCGGTACCGCAGCCAGGCACATCCGGGTGCGCCGCATGGCCCATGACCGAAGCCACGGGGCAGGGTTGCGCCGCAGCAGCTAGGCTGGGAGTTTGACCCTTTCAGGATGATTGAGCCGATGGCCAAGCCCGCCCTCCGGTACCTCGCCGCACCCTTGGTTGCGGCCGGGCTGATGTTCGCACCGCCGCTTTCGCTGGCCCAGGTGGGCGCTGCGCCCGCTGCCGCGAACGCCGAATCCGGCTACCTGCTGCCGCCGCCGGAGTTGCAGGCCATCGTGGACGCGCCGACCGCGCCGCAGATGATGCTCTCGCCGCGCCGCGACCTCATCGCCTTCGTCGAAACACCCGCGCTGCCCGGCATCGAAGTGGTTGCCCAGCCGGAACTGCGCCTGGCCGGCACCCGGATCAATCCGCGCACCTACTCGCAGAGCCGCTTCTCCTTCGGCACCGACCTGTCGCTGCAGCCGGTCGACGGCGGCGAAGCGCGCCCGGTGCAGGGCCTGCCGCAGCCGCTGGCGCTGGCCTCGCTGTCCTGGTCGCCCGACCAGCGCCACATTGCCTTCACCCATGTGGACAGCCGCGTCGGCGCGGTCGAGCTGTGGCTGGTGGATGTGCAGGCCCTCAGCGCCCGCCGCCTGGTCAGTCAGCCGCTCAACGCAGTCTCCGGCCGTGGATTTGACTGGATGCCGGATAGCAATCGCCTTCTGGTCCAGCTGCGGCCCCAGGGGCAGGGTGACGCGCCGGAAACCGATGGCGTGCCGAGCGGCCCGAACATCCAGGAAACCGGTCCGGGTGGTGAAATCACCCAGCTGCGCACCTATCAGGACCTTCTGTCCAACGAGCACGATGCCCAGGTGTTCGCACATTACCTGCGCAGCCAGCCCGCCATCGTGGCGCTGGACGGCAGCGTGAGCCCGGTGGGTGCACCGGACCTCTACACCGGCATCGCCGCCTCGCCGGACGGCCAGTACCTGCTCAGCCAGCGCATCGAGCGCCCGTTCTCCTACCAGGTGCCGTACTGGAGCTTCCCGCGCCGGATCGAAGTGCGCGATGCCGCCACCGGCGCCGTGGTGCATGAAGTCGCCGCCCTGCCGCTGATCGAAGGCCTGCCCTCGGGCCGCGACGCGGTGGCCGAAGGCGTGCGCCGGATCGAATGGCGCGCCGATGCGCCCGCCACCCTGGTCTGGGCCGAAGCCCAGGACGGCGGCGATCCCGCGGTGGATGCCGAGGTGCGCGACAGCGTCTTCGCCCACGCTGCCCCGTTTGCCGGCGCTCCGGCGAAGCTCGCCGACCTCGGCTATCGCTATCGCGGCGCCACCTGGGGCAACGGTGACCTGGCCCTGATCGACGAATTCTGGTGGCGCGACCGCCAGACCCGCCAGTGGCGCATTGCCCCCGATCACCCGGACCGCGCGCCAGAGCTGCTGTTCGACCGCTCCTCCGAAGACCGCTACGGCGATCCCGGCAGCCCGGTGCTGGTCTCCGACGAAGCCGGCAACGGTCGCCTGCTCACCGGCTCGGACGGCAATAGCCTGTTCCTGATCGGCAACGGCGCCTCGCCCGAAGGCGACCGCCCATTCGTGGACCGTTTCGACCTGGCCACGAAGGACACCACCCGCCTGTTCCACTCGCAGGCCCCGTACCTGGAGCGCCCCGCGACCCTGCTCGATGACTCCGGCACCCGCCTGCTGCTGACCCGGGAATCCCCGGTCGAGCCCACCAACATCTACGTGCTGGATCTGTCCGCCGACGCGGCCGAGCCCGTGGCCCTGACCGACTTCCCGCACCCGACCCCGCAGCTGCGCGACGTCAGCAAGGAACAGATCCGCTACACCCGCGCCGACGGCGTCGAGCTCACCGCCACCCTGTACCTGCCCGCCGGCTACGACACGCAGCGCGACGGCCCCCTGCCGACCCTGATGTGGGCCTACCCGCGCGAGTTCCGCTCCGCCGACGCCGCCAGCCAGGTGATCGGCTCCCCGCACGCCTTCAACCGCATCAGCTACTGGGGCCCGCTGGGCTTCCTGGCCCGCGGCTACGCCGTGCTCGACGGGCCGGCCATGCCGATCGTGGGCGAGGGCGACACCGAGCCCAATGACACCTACCTGAAGCAGCTGGTGGCCAGTGCCCAGGCAGCGGTGGATGAAGTGGTCCGCCGCGGCGTAGCCGACCCCGACCGCATCGCCATTGGCGGCCATTCCTACGGCGCCTTCATGACCGCCAACCTGCTGGCTCACAGCGACCTGTTCCGCGCCGGCATCGCCCGCAGCGGCGCCTACAACCGCACCCTCACGCCGTTCGGCTTCCAGGCCGAAGAGCGCAACTACTGGGATGCCAAGGACACCTACCTGACCATGTCGCCGTTCCACCACGCCGACCTGATCAACGAGCCGATGCTGATCATCCACGGCGAGGACGACAACAACTCCGGCACCTTCCCGATGCAGAGCGAGCGCATGTTCGCCGCGATCAAAGGCATGGGCGGGCAGTCCAGGCTGGTGATGCTGCCCAACGAATCGCACGGCTACCGCGCTCGCGAATCGATTCTGCACATGCTCTACGAAACCGACGCGTGGCTGGAAGAGCACGTGAAGCAGGCCCCCGCCACCGCGTTCTGAGCACGGCAGTGAAGCCCCACCGGCCGGTCCGAGTCCCGCGCCGGCGGGCGAGCGCCACACCTTGGGGCGTCATGTTGTAGGAGCGCGCCACGCGCGCGAAGCCGCGTGAACTGTGGTTCGCCGCAGGGTTTCGGTACCAACACGAGTTCCGGAGCCACGCCCCGACGCCAGGCGTCACGCGGCTTCGCGCGCGTGGCGCGCTCCTACAGTGGAGGCGCCTCGACAGCTGATGAGCCGCCGCCCCCCGCGCAGCCCGCACCAGCCCAGCCCCACCGCAAGGCCCCACCGCAAGCCGAGCCCCGTTGTGGCCGGGAGGCCTTCGCAGCGAAGTAAAGGAGGAGGCATCCGCCGCAGGCGGATGCCGGGGGACATGAGCAGCGAGGGCCTCCCGGCCGCGGCGGGGCCCATCAGCTCGCGACGATAAAAAGAAGAATCGGCTTTCCCCTAACAAACTTCGAAGCCGGGAAAGTCGAAAGACAGGCACGTGGGCACCATCCGCGACCACACTCACAAAAGTGAGCATCCCGTAAAGGCCTAACAAAAAATTAACGAAAACTTCCTACTTCGTTAGCGGCACGTTAACTTGCCGGTCCCGCCCGCCCGTTAGGATGCCTCGTCGTCGTCCGTTCCCTGGCAAGGTCCGGGCGGCGCCCGTCTCAGGAGGTGTCCTTACCGGTGCCGTCATCGGAAAGCGTTGCCACCACCTCACGCAGAGCCTGCTCAGCGTGAGGTGAAAGCGAACGCATGGCAGCCCGGGGCCGGGGAGCCCGGGGAACCGGCCGCGTGGTCTTGACCACGAACTCCGTGACATCCAGCCCGATGGATCGGGCCGCCGCAAGGATCTCCGGGCCGGCCAGGCGCAGCCTGGCATGCCAGATGGGCGATTCGACGAGATAAACGAGCCTCTTGCCATCCACGTTGCCCAGTCGCGCACGCGCGGCCAGCGTTGGGGGCAGAAGGGAATGCAATCTGCGGTCCATTGTTTCGAGCCACATGGCCCGGCGGACCGGATCGCCGGCACCGTCGGCCAGCAGCGCATCAAGCGCAGCTTTGGCAGGGCGGCTGGGGCGTCTGGGATGGGATCGGAAACGAGACATTTGAAAGCATGACTTTACACAGCATTTGCAGCCAGGCGCGCCAGCGCATCAAAAACGGACTGTTGCACGGCTCACGACGACTTCGCGTGATGGCCCTGCGCCGGCCCGGAGCGGCGGCCAGTCTGGTGGTGGCGGTAGGCATCGTCTGCGGCGCCGGCATCAGCAGCGCCGAGACCTCGCGTCTCCAGGCCCAACTGCAGCAGCAGGAAAAATCTGTCGAAGACACCCGCCGCAAGGCCCAGCGCGAAGTCAACGCCATGGCCGCGCGGGTGGCAGAACTCCAAGCCCAGGCCAACCGCCTCAACGCCCTGGGCGAGCGCCTGGCCCGGGCCGGCAAGCTGGTCGACGGCGAATTCGATTTCAATGAGCCGGTCGCCCTGGGCGGCGTCGGTCCGGTAGAAGACATGCCGGTCAGCGGCCTGATCCAGGAGCTGACCCACGTGGAAGACCAGCTCCGCGCCTCGGGCTCGCAGCTCTCCGTGCTGGAGGCGCTGCTGTTCGATCGCCAGCTTGAGCGCTCGGCCATCCCCTCGCGCTCCCCGGTGGTCAGCAGCTATGTCACCTCCGGCTACGGCCGTCGCGCCGACCCCTTCAGCGGTGGTCGCGCCTTCCATCGCGGCATTGATTTCCGCGCCCGCCATGGCGACCCGGTCATGGCCGTGGCCGATGGCGTGATCAGCTACGCCGGCTGGCGCAGCGGCTACGGCAACGTGGTGGAAGTGGACCACGGCAACGGCTACGTCACCCGCTACGCCCACAACACCAGCAACAGCGTGCGCGTCGGCGATCTGGTGCGCTCGGGCGAGGAAGTGGCCAAGGCCGGCTCCACCGGCCGCTCCACCGGCACCCACGTGCACTTTGAAGTGTGGGAAGACGGCCGCGTGCTCAATCCGCGCGAGTTCCTGGCCGAGGCCGCCAGCCGGGGCTGACCGCAGGTCGGGGCCACGTCCCCGACGCCCCGCCCCGACGCCCCGCGAAAACTTGAAACGCGCCCGGGCCATCCCCACGGTACAATCCGAAGTTGCCGTGAAAAGGGCGCCTCGCGCCCTTTTTCATTTCCAGCGCCCGGGCTGCGGTCCGGAGCCCCTGCAAACGGATTCCAACCACACATGCTCAATCGCCTGCTCACCAGCGTCTTCGGCAGCCGCAACGAACGCCAGCTCAAACAGCTTCAGAAGCTTGTCGACAAGATCAACGCCCTTGAAGAGCAGATGAAGGCGCTCCCAGACGCCGAGCTGCAGGCCAAGACCCCTGAGTTCCAGCAGCGCATCGCCAACGGCGAAACGCTCGACCAGATCCTGCCTGAAGCCTTCGCCGTGTGTCGCGAAGCCAGCGTGCGCGTGCTGGGCATGCGCCACTACGACGTGCAGCTGATCGGCGGCATGGTGCTGCACATGGGCCGGATCGCCGAGATGCGCACCGGTGAGGGCAAGACCCTGGTCGGCACCCTGCCCACGTACCTCAATGCCCTGGAAGGCAAGGGCGTGCACGTGATCACGGTCAACGACTACCTGGCCCGCCGCGACGCCGGCTGGATGGGGCGTCTCTACAGCTGGCTCGGCCTGAGCGTGGGCGTGGTGTATCCGGGCATGGACCACGCCACCAAGGCTGACGCCTACAAGGCCGATATCACCTACGGCACCAACAACGAGTTCGGCTTCGACTACCTGCGCGACAACATGGCGCTGTCCAAGGCCGACCGCCACCAGCGCGGCCTGAACTACGCCATCATCGACGAGGTCGACTCCATCCTCATCGACGAGGCCCGCACCCCGCTGATCATCTCCGGTCCGGCCGAGGAATCGCCGGAGCTGTACATCAAGGTCAACCGCATCATCCCCTCCCTGGTGCCCCAGGAAGAGGAAGACGGCGAGGGCGATTACTACGTCGACGAGAAGCAGAAGCAGATCCACCTGTCCGAGGCCGGCCAGGAAAACGCCGAGCGCCTGCTGCGCGAAGCCGCCATCCTCGACGAAGACGAGGGTCTGTACGACTCGCAGAACATCCACATCGTCCACCACCTCAACGCCGCCGTGCGCGCGCATGCCATCTACCAGCGCGACGTGGACTACATCGTCCGCGACGGCGAAGTGATCATCGTCGACGAGTTCACCGGCCGTACCCTCAAGGGCCGGCGCTGGTCGGACGGCCTGCACCAGGCGGTGGAAGCGAAGGAGGGCGTGCCGGTCCAGCGCGACAACCAGACCCTGGCCAGCGTCACCTTCCAGAACCTGTTCCGCATGTACAACAAGCTCTCGGGCATGACCGGCACTGCCGATACCGAGGCGTCCGAGTTCCAGAGCATCTACGGGCTGGAAGTGGTGGTCATCCCCACCAACCGGCCGATGGTCCGCATCGATAATCCCGACGCCGTGTTCCTCAACCGCGCCGGCAAGTTCCGCGCCGTGGCCCGTGATATCCAGGAGTGCAACGCCCGCAACCAGCCCGTGCTGGTGGGTACCACCTCCATCGAGGTCAGCGAGCTGCTGTCCGAGGAGCTGAAGAAGGCCGGAATCACCCACGAGGTGCTCAACGCCAAGCAGCATGAGCGCGAAGCCCAGATCGTGGCCAACGCCGGCCAGCCCGGCGCGGTCACCATCGCCACCAACATGGCCGGTCGCGGTACCGACATCGTGCTCGGTGGCTCGCTGGAAGTGGAGCTGGCCGAGCTCGGTGAAGAAGCCACCGAAGAGCAGAAGGCCCAGCTGCGCGCCGACTGGGAGCAGCGCCACCAGCAGGTCAAGGAGGCCGGTGGCCTGCACATCATCGGTACCGAGCGCCATGAGTCGCGCCGCATCGACAACCAGCTGCGCGGCCGCTCCGGCCGCCAGGGTGACCCGGGTTCAAGCCGCTTCTACCTGTCGCTGGAAGACAGCCTGATGCGCATCTTCGCCGCCGACTGGGTGCAGAAGGTGATGGAACGCATGGGCCTGAAGGAAGACGACATCATCGAAAGCCCGCTGGTGACCAAGCAGATCGCCAACGCGCAGCGCAAGGTGGAAGCCCACAACTTCGATATCCGCAAGAACCTGCTGGACTTCGACGACGTCAACAACGACCAGCGCAAGGTCATCTACGGCCAGCGCGACGAGCTGCTTGAAGCCGACAGCGTGGAGGACAACATCCTCGCCATCCGCCAGGACGCAGTGATGGCCCTGGTCACCCGCCACGTGCCGCCGCAGTCCATCGACGAGCAGTGGGACCTGCCGGGCCTGGAAGCCGCGCTGGCCGAAGAGTTCAGCCTCACCCTGGACCTGCAGGGCATGGTGAAGAGCGAACAGGAGCTGGACTCCGAAGGCATTGCCGACCACGTCTCCGAACAGGTGGACAAGCTGTTTGCCGACAAGGAAGCCGCCGTGGGCACCGAGACCATGCGCATGCTGGAAAAGCACATCATGCTCAACGTGGTCGACCAGAACTGGAAGGAGCACCTGGCGCGCATGGACTACCTGCGCCAGGGCATCCATCTGCGCGGCTATGCCCAGAAGCAGCCCAAGCAGGAGTACAAGCGCGAAGCCTTCGAGCTGTTCTCCGACATGCTCGACAAGGTCAAGCTGGAAGTGGTGACCCTGCTGGCGCGCGTGCGCATCCGCAGCGAAGAGGAGATCGCCGCGATGGAAGCCGAGGAGCGCCGCCAGATCGAAGCGCGCCTGCGCCAGGCCGACTTCCAGCACGCCGACGCCGGCGGCTACGGTTCCGACGAGGAAGCTGCGCAGGTGGATGGGCGTGGCGAACGTCCCCAGTTGCAGCAGCAGCCTGTCGTGCGCGACGGCGACAAGGTCGGCCGCAACGACCCATGCCCCTGCGGCAGTGGCAAGAAGTACAAACACTGCCACGGCCAGCTCACCTGATCGAACCCCCGTAGGAGCGCGCCATGCGCGCGAAACCGCGTGAACCCCGGTACCCGCCAAACTCCAGGCCCCACCCGCGTCGCCCCACGAAATGGTTCCGTCCGTAGGAGCGCGCCATGCGCGCGAAGCCGCGTGAACCTCGGTGCCCGGAAAAATCGCGGCCCCGTCCGTAGGAGCGCGCCACGCGCGCGAAGCCGCGTGACCATTGGCCACGCGGTGCGGCTTCGGACACGCCGTACCTGCCGACGCCTTGCCGGACGATCATGTTCACGCGGCTTCGCGCGCTTGGCGCGCTCCTACAGTGCCCATGGCTGAGCAACGCCCCGTCCACGTCGTCGCCGCCGCCATCACTGATCCGCGCGGCCGCGTTCTCCTGAGCCGCCGCACCGTCGGCCGCGACCTGGCCGGCCTGTGGGAATTCCCCGGCGGCAAGGTCGAGCCTGGAGAAACCCCCGAACAGGCCCTGGTGCGCGAGCTGCAGGAAGAGCTCGGCATCCACGTCCAGCCGGGCGCCCACCTCATCACCGTCCCTCAGGCCTATCCCAACAAGCGCCTGCGCCTGGATGTGCGCCTGGTCAGCGCCTGGAAGGGCGTGCCGCGCGGCCAGGAAGGCCAGGCTCTGGCCTGGGTGCCGCTGCACAAGCTGGCCAGCTACGCCATGCCCCCCGCCGACATCCCCGTGGTCGCCGCGCTCACCGAGCCCGACTGTTATCTCGTGACCCCGGCACCTGGCCAGGGCGACGGCCGGCCGCAAGGCAGCCTGGCGGACACCGCAGCGCAGCCCGGCGCTGACGCGGCGCAGGATGCGCAGTGGCTGCAAGACATCCAGCGCGCCCTGGCCTCCGGCATTCGCCGCCTGCACCTTCGCCTGCCGGATGCAGGGCACTCATCGCATGCCTTTTGCGCCGTTCGACGCGAATCCCTCCTTCGGCAAGCCCTTGCCCTGGCCCACGCCGCCGGCGCTCAGGCCTTCCTCAGCGGCGATATCGAACTTGCCCGCGCTACCGGTGCCGGCGTGCACCTGCGCTCCAGCCAGCTCGCCCAACTCCAACAGCGCCCGCTGCCCACATCGCTCCCGCTCGCCGCTTCCTGCCACGATGAAGCCGAACTGCAGCACGCCCAGCGGCTCGGCTGCGACTTCGCCCTGCTCGGCCCGGTCATGCCCACCCCCAGCCATCCCGGCGCCCCCGGCCTCGGCTGGACCCGCTTCGCCGCCCTGCGCGAAACCGTCTCCCTGCCCATCTACGCCATCGGCGGCCTCACCCCGGCCCACATCCCCCAAGCCCGCCAGCACGGCGCCCAAGGCATCGCCGCCATCCGCGCCCTCTGGCCCTCCGCAAATTAGTTCCCGGTAGGAGCGCGCCATGCGCGCGAAGCCGCGTGACATTGATTATCGCGCCGGGGCGTCGGTTCCCAGCGCGGTGGACGAAGCCCCGGGCCAGCGCCACGATTCACGCGGCTTCGCGCGCATGGCGCGCTCCTACAGAAGGGCTGGCCTGCGATAGCGGCGGTCCAGCGCAGCCACGTGCTGCTCCAGCACTTCCAGCGGGCATGCGGGAGCAGCCCGAAAGCGCGTGTCTCAGGCCGCCCGCGGGCGCACGGTTCGTTCGATTTCAGACAGGTTGGGCAGGGTCTTCAGGTCGTAAGCATTCTGCAGTGCCAGCCAGGATGCTGCGTCGCCACCGAAGTGCCGCGCCAGGCGGGCAGCGGTGTCGGCTGTGATCGCGCGCCGTCCATTCACGATCTCGTGGATACGCGTTGCCGGTACGCCAAGCGAGATCGATAACGCATTGGCGCTCAGGCTCAACGGCTGCATGAAATCCTCGCGCAGGATTTCGCCGGGATGGATTGGACGCATGGCATTGGTGGGACGGGACATGATGAACCTCATTCAGTGATAGTCGACGATCTCGACCTCAGCAGGACCGCCGTCAGTCCAGACGAAACACACCCGCCACTGGTCATTGATGCGGATGCTGTGCTGACCGGACCGGTCTCCCCGCAGGGCTTCCAGCCGGTTGCCTGGCGGGCTGCGCAGGAAGTCGAGCGTCTGCGCGGAGTCCAGCAACTGCAGCTTGCGTTCTGCTGCTGCCCGAATGGCCCGGAACGGACGAGGATTTCCGCCTTCGAACAGCGCCCTGCTATGGCGGCAGCGGAATGACTGGATCACGGAGATGAGGGTATTACGTGAGTCGTATTACGTCAAACGTACAAGCTGGTGGCTTTGGGGGCGCATGGCGCGCTCCTACAGAAGGGCCAGCTTCCGGTAGCGGCGGTCGAGCGCAGCCACGTGCTGCTCCAGCGCTTCCAGCGGACCATCGTTGACGATGATGTCGTCGGCGATCGCCAGCCGCTCGGCCCGTGTTGCCTGCACTTCGATCATCCGGTCGGCTAGCGCATGGTCGATGCCGTCGCGGGCCAGCAGCCGCTCCAGCTGCACCTGGCGGGGAACGTCCACCACCAGGATCCGCTGCAGCCACGGATACGCATCGCGGCCCGCCTCGGCCAGCAGCGGGATCGCCGCGATCGCATAGGGCCCCTGAGCCGCCTCGCATTCCTGGCGCACCAGCTGGCGCACCAGCGGATGCACGATCGCCTCCAGCTTCAACCGCTGCGCATCATCGTTGAACACCCGCCGCCGCATCGCCATCCGGTCCAGCGCGCCGTCGGGCGCCAGCACCTCGGCGCCGAACGTGTCCACCACCGCGGCCAGCCCCTCGCTGCCCACCGCTACCGCCGCGCGTGCGGCCACGTCGGCATCCGCCACCGTGATGCCCAGCGCCTCGAACCGCTGCGCCACCGCACTCTTGCCGGACGCCACCCCGCCGGTCAGGCCAATGATGTAATCACTCATGCGGGCTTTGTACCTGCCATGGATCGCCAGTGGAAGCCGGCTACCCCAACCCCGCATACCGCATATAGGCGCCAATCAGCTGATCGCCCCACATGAACACGATCCACCCCGCAATAGCCAGATAAGGCCCGAACGGAATGGGCGTAGCACGATCCCGCCCCTTCGCCGCCAGCCACACCGAGCCAATGATCGCCCCCGACAGCGCCGAAAGCAGCACGATCGGCAAAATCCCCGTCAGCCCGCACCACGCCCCCAGCGCCGCCAGCAGCTTGAAGTCCCCGTGGCCCATGCCTTCCTTGCCGGTGATCTGCTTGAACAGCCACCACACCGACCACAGGCTCACATAGCCCACGATCGCCCCCAGCAGCGCAGGCTTGGCGGGCATATACAGATTGTCGGCCGCTGCAATCAACCCAAGCCACATCAGGGGCAAGGTGAGCTGATCGGGCAGCAGCTGGGTGCGCAGATCAATCCCCGACAGCGCCACCAGGAACGAGGTGAACACGATCGCCCCGAAGCCCTGCCAGCCGAACCCGAAATTCCACACGCAGGCCACGAACAGCAGCGAGGTAATCAGCTCCACCAGCGGGTACTGCACCGAGATCGGCGTGCGGCAGCTGCGGCACCTGCCGCGCAGCGCCAGCCAGCTCAGCACCGGAATGTTCTCGAACCACGACAGCTGGTGCCCGCAGCTGGGGCAGTGCGAGCGCTCCACCACGATCCCTGGCGGCGGCGGATCGTACATCTCCGGCTGCTCCAGCACCTCGCGCGCCTCGCGCTTCCACTCCCACTCCATGCGCCTGGGCAGGCGCAGGATCACCACGTTGAGGAAGCTGCCCACCAGCAGTCCCAGCCCGGCCGCCAGCGGGTAGCCGAGCGCGGGGTTTGTGTCGAGGTACGCCATGGGTATCCGGTATCAGGTGAAAGGGATCAGCCGGGCGGAAAGCGCATCACGTCCAGGACGTTCCCCGATGCACGCCGGCCAGCCTTCAGGATGGTGCCACATGTGCAACCTCAAATCGACGCGGATCCCCGCCTCATCCCTCGCCACGCGGCTTGTCACCCAGGCTGCGCCAGCCCATGACGCGCACGCCGCTACGCTCGTACGCATCATTCCCACCGTGGATCAGCCACGGCATCAGAGCCTCTTCGCCCGCGAAGCGCCCGGCCTTCTGGCCTGCACGGATATAGTCGGACGTGACCGTGGCGCCGGACTTGATCTCCACCGGCTGCAGCCGCCCATCCACCTCGAAGACCAGGTCGGCCTCCACGCCATTGTTGTCCCGCCAGAAATACAGGTCCGGCGGCAGCCCGGCATTGAGGCGGGATTTCACGAACTCGCCCACCACCAGGGTCTCGAACACGGCCCCACGCAGCGGATGCAGGGCCAGCGTCTCGGCATCGCGGATCCCCAGCAGCCAGCAGGCCAGGCCGGTATCGACGAAATACAGCTTGGGCGACTTGACCAGGCGCTTGCCGAAGTTGCGATGGTAGGGCGGCAGCAGGAAGACCAGGTCGCTCGCCTCCAGCACCGACAGCCAGGCGCGCGCGGTGTGGTTGGAGATGCCCGTCTCGCCTGCGAGCGCGCTGACGTTGAGTAGCTGTCCGGTGCGCGCAGCACACAGGCGCAGGAAGCGCTGGAAGGTGGAAAGGTCCTGCACGTTCAGCACCTGCCGCACATCGCGCTCGACATAGGTGGCCACGTAGGAGGCAAACCAGTCGGCAGGCAGCAGCGGCTGTGTATGCAGGGCGGGGTACATGCCCTGCAGCAACAGCCCATCCAGGCCCAGGGCGTCGTCCCGCGCCGCGGGCAGCTCCTGCAGCGACAGCGGGAGCAGGCGGGTCATGCCCACCCGTCCGGCGAGCGACTGGGTGACGCCGGACAGCAGACCGAACTGTTGCGAACCCGTCAGCACGAAGCGCCCTGGCGTCCGGTCCGCATCCACCATGCCCTGCAGGTATGAGAACAGGTCCGGCCAGCGCTGTGCCTCGTCGAAGATGGTGCCCTGCTCGAACCTGGCCAGGAATCCGCGTGGGTCCTCGTCGGCAAAGGCGCGCTCCTGCGGGTCTTCCAGGCTCACGTAGGCTTTGTCGGGGAACAGCTCGCGCGCCAGTGTGGTCTTGCCGGACTGGCGAGGCCCGGTCACGGCGACCACGGGAAAGCCCTGCGCCAAGCGCAGCAGGGTAGGAGCCAGAGCGCGTGGAAGGAACATGGCGCTATCTATACATATTGGAAACTACAAAGTCTATATGTATGAGAGCTCCACCGGCCGACTGCCTTCTTGGACGCGCGAAGGTGCCCTCCATGTGAACCGACTGATGTACTGAATAAAAGACACCAGTTGATTATCTGTCCATAATGTCCTAAGTTCGCGACATGTCGAGCCCGCTGCTCCCCATCCGTTCCCTGCATGACCTAGGTCAGACGGTTCGTCACCTGCGCCAGCGCGAAGGACAGCGGGCGGTGTGGGTGGCGCGGCAATCCGGCCGTAGCCGCGATCTGTTGCATCGCCTGGAGTCCGGCGGCGATATCACTGCCAGCGCGCTGCTGGACATCCTTCAGGCCATGGGCTGCGTGCTGCGCATCGAAAAGGCCGGCCTGCCCACGATGGATGAAATGCGCCAGCGCTTCGGCGATGGCGGCGAGCCACAGGACTGATCCCATGGCCGCCGATTCCATTCCCGAACAGATCCGCCTGCTGGAGCTCGATGTTGCCGGCGAGCTGTCCGGCCAGCTGTTGCGGCAATCAGGCTATGAATACCGCTACCTGAATCCCGTTGAAGACCAGCCCTCCGTCGGCTTGCTGATGCCGCCCACCCGGCTCACCTGGCGCGATGGCGACCTGTTTCCGGTGATGGACCAGAATCTGCCCGAAGGCGACCTGTTCAACCGCCTGCGGCAGCAGTTCCCCAAGCAGGCCATGACCGCCATGCGCCTGCTGGCCATGATTGGCCACAACGGAATCGGCCGCCTGGGCTACCGTCTGTCCGGCTACAGCGTGCCCGCGCCGCCACGCGTCCTGGCCCGCGAAGAACTGCTCGGCCTGCGTTACAGCGCAGCCGTCTTCGACGAACTCGTGGCTGCCTACCTGTCCACCGGAATCGGCATAGCCGGCATGCAACCCAAGATCATGGTGCCCGACCGGGCGAGCATCCCCATCCCCACCCTGATCGTGAAGACCGCAAGCGACAGCTATCCGGGCCTGGCCGCCAACGAGTACCTGTGCATGACCGCCGCCGCCCGCGCCGGCATCCAGACCGCCCGCGTGGACCTGAGCCACGACGGCCGGATGCTGATCGTGGACCGCTTCGACATTGCCGAAGACGGCACGCGCCTGGGTTTTGAGGACGTTGCCTCGCTCATGGGCCTGCGTGTGCGCGACACCTTGTCCGAGCGCAAATACCACGGCAGCTATGAAAGCGTGGCCGGCCTGCTGGGCATGATCACCAGGGGGAAAGCCGAGCTGCGGCGCTTCTTCGAGCAGTTGGCGTTTTCCGTCATGGTCGGCAATGGCGATGCACATTTGAAGAACTTCGGTGTGCTCTACCAGGGGCGCGCGGACGACATCCGGCTGGCGCCGATGTTCGACGTGGTCAGCACCCGCATCTACCGCTACCAGCGTTCGCCCGGCGGCCCCGAGCTGGAAGACAGCACCCTGGCCCTGCGCCTGTGGGCGGGGACGAAACAGCGGTCAAAAAGCTACCCGTTGCAAGAAGATCTGGCCCGCTTCGGCCGCGACGTATGCGGCGTGGGCGCGCCCGCCCACGTGTTCCAGCGCATCGCCGACAGCCTGCATGCCACCCTGGCATCGGCCCAGGCCGACGAACGCATTCCGCATGATCTGGTCGAACGACTGCGGCCGGTGTGGGAAGCGGGGATGGTGTTCGCCGCGTCGTCCCGACAGCGGGGATCCGGTTCATCCTGACCTGGTAGGAGCGCGTCTTACGCGCGAAGCCGCGTGACATGTGGCCGCGCGGCGCGGCTTCGGGGACCGCGCTGTACCCGATGCCCCGACCCACCGCCGCGATTCACGCGGCTTCGCGCGTAAGACGCGCTCCTACAACAGCGGGGGCCGCTCCACCGCGCCGGGAGGCCTCCCCGGGCGCCATAAAGAAAAATGCCCCGGAGGTCCGGGGCATTCCGTGTGGTGCGCGCGGCTGCGGTGTGCCTAGACCGCCGCGGCCAGCTTGAAGATCGGCAGGTACATGCCGATCACCATGCCGCCCACCACCACGCCGATGAAGATCATGATCAGCGGCTCGATCAGGCTGCTCAGCGCGTCCACCGCGTTGTTCACCTCTTCCTCGTAGAAGTCCGCCACCTTGTACAGCATGGTGTCCAGCGCGCCTGCCTCTTCGCCGATGGCGGTCATCTGCACCACCATGTGCGGAAACAGGTTCACCTGTTTCATGGCCATGTTCATCTGGTAGCCCACGGCCACGTCTTCGCGGATGCGGTGGGTGGCTTGCTCATACACCAGGTTGCCAGTGGCGCCGGCAACCGATTCCAAGGCTTCCACCAGCGGCACCCCGGCCTGGAAGGTCGTGGCCAAGGTGCGGGCGAAGCGGGCGATGGCTGCGTTGTGCAGCACCTGGCCGATGATCGGGATCTTGAGCATCAGCCGATCCATGGAGTGCTGCAGGGCGGGTGAACGCTTGTAGGCAAAAATGAAGCCAAAAAGTGCAGCCACAATGATGCCCAGAATCATCCACCAGTAGCTGACCATGAACTTGCTGGCAGCTACGATCATCTGGGTGAAGGCTGGCAATTCTGCCCCAAACCCTTCGAATACGGATTCGAACTGCGGCACCACGAAAATCAGCAGGACCGCGCTGACGATGATCGCTACCGCGACCACCGTGATTGGGTAGAACAGGGCCTTCTTGATCTTGCCCTTCAGTGTCTCGATGTTTTCCTTGTAGGAGGCGATGCTGTCCAGCACCGTTTCCAGCACGCCCGCGGCCTCACCCACCTTCACCAGATTGCGGGTGAGCTCATCAAACTGTACCGGGTACTTGCCCAGCGCCTCGTTGAATGGACTGCCGCCCTCGATATCGAGGCGGATGGCGTTCACCATCTCCATCATCTTCGGGTTCTTGTGCCCGTTGCCGATGATCTCCAACGACTGCACGATGGGCACGCCGGACTTGATCATGGTGGCAATCTGCCGCATGAATACGGCGATTTCCTTGGGGGTGATGGTCTTGCCGGTGCTGCCGAACAGCGGCTTGGGCTTGGCCTTGACCACCGTAGGCATGATGCCCTGGCGGCGGAGCTCGGCGCGCAGCAGGTTGGCGTTCTTGGCCTGCTGCTCGCCCTTCATCTTCTGGCCGCGCTTGTCGGTGCCTTGCCAGACAAAGGTGTCCAGGGTCACGCCTTGGCGCGCTGTCCCGGCGGATCGTGCGGACTTCCTGGCGGCGGTACGGCTCATGGACATTGTTGTGACTCCCCTGGCCCGGCCTCCCCAGCCGGTCGATTCCAGCATGGTAGCGGGTCGCGGGCACTTGTGTAATTCGGCAGTGTGACGCCGAGCCGGGTTTGGCCCGCCCTCCGTCCCAGAACGCCACCTGCATCATCCAGTGGGCACCGCAACGGTCGAACTAGTCGGTCGTCACCCGGTCGATTTCCGCCAAGCTGGTGACTCCTTGCTTCACCTTCATCAATCCGGACTGGCGCAGGTCTCGCACCCCGGCCTTCTGTGCCGCCTCGGCAATCTGCAACGCATTGCCCCCCTGCAGCACAATCTCCTGGATCTCCTCGCTCATCGGCATCACCTGGTAGATGCCGGAGCGGCCCTTGTAGCCGCTGGTGCACTCGTCACAGCCCACCGCATCGTAGATCTTCAGGCCTTCGTGGATTTCATCGCTGGTAAAGCCTTCGGCAAGCAGCGCCGCTTCGGGCAATTCCAGCGGCTTCTTGCATCGGTTGCACAGTCGCCGGGCCAGGCGCTGGGCAATCACCAAGGTCACGGAACTGGTGATGTTGTACGGCGCCACCCCCATGTTCATCATGCGGGCGATGGTTTGCGGGGCATCGTTGGTATGCAGGGTGCTGAGCACCATGTGGCCGGTCTGGGCGGCCTTGATGGCGATTTCGGCGGTTTCCAGGTCACGAATCTCGCCCACCATGATCACATCAGGGTCCTGGCGCAGGAAGCTGCGCAGCGCGGCGGCAAAGGTCATGCCGCGCTTCACGTTCATCTGTACCTGGTTGATCCCCGATACCCGGATTTCCACCGGATCTTCCACCGTGGAGATGTTGCGCTCATCGTTGTTGAGGATGTTCAGCGCGGTGTACAGGCTCACCGTTTTACCCGAGCCGGTGGGGCCGGTCGCCAGCACCATTCCGTAAGGCTTCTGGATCGCCTCCATGAACAGCTGCTTCTGGTCTTCTTCATAGCCCAGCTTGTCGATTCCCAGCTTGGCCGCGCTGCCATCCAGGATGCGCAGCACCACCTTCTCGCCAAACAAGGTGGGCAGGGTGCTTACGCGGAAGTCGATCTGCTTGGTCTTGCTGAGATTGAGCTTGATGCGGCCGTCTTGGGGCACCCGCTTCTCGGCGATATCCAGTTGGGCCATCACCTTCAGCCGGGCAGTGATGCGCTGGTTCAACTTCACCGGCATCTTTGCCGCTTGCTTCAGGATGCCGTCGATGCGCAGGCGCACCCGATAGTCGGTCTCGTAGGGCTCGAAGTGGATGTCGGATGCGCCCTTCTTGATCGCATCCACCAGCACCTTGTTGATGAACTTGACGACTGGGGTGTCGTCACCCTTGACGTCACTGCCGCTGTCACTTCCTGCTTCGTCGCCACCGACATCCAGGTTCTCCAGTCCTTCCGCATCCTCCAACGCGTCGCCGAAACTGTCTGTGGCATCCAGCCACAGTTCCAGCGTCCGCCGCAAGATGTCCTCATCCACCAGGATTGGTTCCACCACCAGGTTGGCGTTGAACTTGATCTCGTCCAACGCATGACTGCCGGTGGGGTCGCTGGTGCCGACGAACAGCTTTCCGCCCCGCTTGAACAGCGGCAGCACGTTGTGCTTACGCAGCAGCTCTTCACTAACGAGTTTGATTGCGTCCTGGCCGACGTCCATGACCGACGGGTCAAACAGCGGCATGCCGAACTCAATGGAGTTGGCTGCGGCCAGTTGGGCAGCGGTTACCGCCTTCTTCTCTCGAAGCCACAGGGCAACTGGCTTGCGCTCGGCGGTAGCCTTGTCCAGTGCCTCGCGCGCCGCACCCTCGTCCAGTGCGCTGTCCAAGACTAGGCGGCGAGCAATCCCGGTGATTCCTAAAAGATTTGGGTTGGCGGTAGATGACATAAATGTCTATGAGGTTGGCCTTACAGGATCATAATTTATTGCAGTAGCCTTTTGGGGTTCGCTGGCTGGCAGCAAGCAAGAAAAAAGGCCGCGGTGGCGGCCTTTTCTCATGTGCATGCTTCAGTGGCGGTGCAAATTAAGGTGCGGTGCAGTCGCCCGGCAGGTAAGAATCCTTCCAGTTGCCAGGTCGGGTCGTGACAGTACACGTCCACACTCCATCGACATCGCGATTCAGATTCACCGTGGCAGTGTCGACCCGCGGATTACCCGAGAGCAGGCACTGCAGTGCCGGAGTGCCGACGCCAGCAACCGGTGCGGTTGTGGTCATGGTGCAGCGCTCGGTGGTAGCTGCAAGTCCCATGTTGTCATTGGTGTAGTAGGCGGCGATCTTGTCTTCGTTAATGCCCACTTCGTACGCGGTTTTGGCGCCGGTGATTTCTGCCAACCCTGACGTAACCTGCGAGCGGGCCACATAGTCCTGATAAGCCGGCAGCGCAATCGCCGCCAGGATGGCAATGATCGCCACAACGATCATCAGTTCGATCAGGGTGAAACCCTTCTGCATGGACTTTTTCATTTGTGTATCCCCTAGGAGTTGTTGAAGTCACGTGCCGCATGGTCGGCTGGCGCCGGGTCCTTTGGGCAGCCGTGCGATACCGCACGTGCAGTGAAGAGTACGCATGATGCGTGCCAAGGTGGACATTGTGGAAGCGGTCAAGTGGGTTGTTCGGGGCGGGTCACAGTTGACGGACAACTGGCTGCGGTGGCGGTGCTTTTTCGCGTCACTTGTTGACGTGAACTGACAAAGTTTGGATCTGGGGTTTGCCCTAGGTGTGGAGAAGTGTGACGGTCGTCGCGACTTGCGCCGCAAATCCTTAACGAGCCCGCAGTGGCAGCCCTGTGTACCAGGGTGTCCAGCCCTCCGGATGGACGAGAACGACTTGTGGATCTGCGCCCAGGCCAAGGAGCGGGATGTAGCTCTTATCACCACTTGATACCGATTTCCGCGCTTTTGAGGCTGCTGATCGGGACATCAGGGTTCTGTTCGTACAGCCTTGAGGGTCACGCCGGTCATCACTCCCGCGAAGGCGGGAGTCCATGGAACCTCACACGGCACACCCTAGGGATCGGCAGGTGGCCAGAGCGGTTCTCCACGGCCGACGCGCAACACGTCGACCAACCTGGTGTTGCCCGACAGCCGCCCCGAGAGCAGGCTGGGTTTGGGGTCAACGGTCGGGTTCCTGAAGGCAGCGACGGGTTGGTAATCGGCGGTGGCCAACCAGGCCCGCCCGTCTCCGTCATCGGTGATGATCCGGTAAAGTCCGGCGGGCGGCACGGCACCAGTGTCCAGCAGGCGCCTGAAGCGCTTGATCGACCAGCGCTGGATGCCCCCGCTGAGCGCCTCGGTCCGAAAGCGCGCCCAGAGCGCGGCGGTGTCGGGCGTCGGCCAGTCGCCAGCGTCGGTACGGGCGGTGATCTCGTCCGACTGCAGCCACGCGCGCATGTCGGCGGAGGTGACGAAGGCAGGTTCCGTCTGTTCGATGGCCGCTATGGCGGCCCGGCGTGACGGCAGGCCGGCGCGGATCAGCATGGCCATCATGAACCGGGGAACGCCAGTTTCGACCGCCGCCGCCGCACTACCCGTCACCGTGTCGGGTGACCAGCCCAAAGCCATGCGGCGGGTCCGGACGGCTTCCAATGCCCAGACCAGGCGGTAGGTGAAGGCGTCTTCGACAGCCCGCATATTGTGTGGGCCGATGCTGGAGACGGGCTCGCCGGCAACCCAGCTGTGCAGGATGGTCTTCCAGTTGGGCGGCAGCGCGCTCCCCGTGTCGGGGATGAATGGCCGCATGAACAGCAGACGCTCTCCCAGCCTGCCAAGTGCGTCGGCGAGTTCATCGGTGTCGCCGCGCAGAGCCGCGCTGTCTGCCCGGTCGAGAAGGTCGGCCAGTTCGGCGGCCATGGCGTCGATGGCCAGACCCGCCTCCAGCCCGACGCCCATGGAGAAATGTCCGCGGCGAACCAGGGGAGTGGTGCTTTTCCAAATGAGGGCGGCTCGGGCCAGGAGCACCCTTTTGTGTGACGGGGCGACGTCCTCCGACTGACGAGCGAGTTGCCGGGCCCAAAGCGATCCCCTGAGGGCTTCGTCCAGCAGCTTGGGCAGGTCAGCCTCGTTGGCTTCCAACGCTTCGACCAGCCCGAAAACGATGGTGTCGAGACGTTCAACGAGCTGAGGCAGGGGTTCTTCGTCGATGCCTCCGCCGTCCTCGTCCGGCGGCTGGCGCTCTGCCACGGGTAAGCCGTGATCAAATGTTCGCGGGTCTTCGTCGGGTGAGCCCCAGGCTTCGCGTGCGTTGGCGAGATACTCCCAAGCGTCGTCGCGATTCAGAACTCCAATCTGTGCCAGCCGTTCGAGGATCTCTGCGACGACATGGATCAGGCCGCTGCGAAGTGTCCTGGCCTTGGTAGAAGCAACAAGTGCCTTCCATTCCCTGGTCCGCCACTGGATATCTTCGAACATCACGTGGACGATCAATCCTTCGGCATCGACAAAGGCGCGCCCGGCCCGGCCCGCCACATTGGCGAACTCTTCGCCCTTTATCTTCTCGGAGGCGCGATACAGCGCGGGTACCAGCAGCACGGCAGCGTTTAGATTGAGGCCTTGGGATAGGGTTGGAGAAGCAACGATGACTTTCAGCACACCTTCGGTCAGGAGAAGCTCCAGCTCTCGCAGGAACGGGCTCGGAAGCCGACCGTGATGGATGGCGACACCGGCCTTGAGACAGACAATGGCGGGGTGATCCTCTCCGAGCCATTCGTTGCCGACTTCCAGGGCGCGCGCGATTGAGGCGTCATCGTCTAGCAGTGAGTCTAGGTAGCCGCGCTTGCAGAGGTCGACAACCTGTTTGCCGTAGCTTTCGACCCAGTTCGCCTGGGTGGAGAAGATCAGGGTGCGTTTGCCCTGGCTGGCAAACTCCCAAGCCGCGAACAGGGTGAGGTGGGAGTTGCCGCGAGGATAGGGCTTTCTTTCTTGTCCAAGCGCTGGTCTTTCCACGACGAATCTGTTAATGAAAGGGCCGTCGTCATCAAGGTCAAGTCGCAGCAGCGCGTCCTCGCCCCGCCAGGCCAACATGCCGAAGCGCTGGCGGGTTGGGCGCCAGCTGGAGTGCACCGGCTGGCCGGGCTCGTCGGAGCGGATCCAGGCGGTGAGGTCATCGAGTTCGTCGCCGCTGGGTAGGATGGCGGAAAGGCAGACGATCCGGCGTCCCGGTGCATCGGCGCGTCGAAGGAGGCGCTGCACGAGGATCTCGTAGCGGATTTCCCGTTCGCTCGGACCAATCATGTGCCCCTCGTCCAGGACGATCAGGCCAACGTCGTTGATCAACGTGGGATCGTTTCTGAGTGCAAAATCGAGCTTTTCAGGCGTCGCGATGATGATTTTGCGGGTACGCAGCGCGTCTTCGTCACCGGCCGAAAGGCCGCTGGCGCCATAGAGTGAAGAGACGCTGAAACCGAGCGGGGCAAACGTCCGTCTGAAGGATCGCTCGGTCTGTGCGGAAAGTGCGCGCAGTGGCGTGACGATCAATACCCTCTGCCCGGAGGACAGTGTCATCAGCGTGGCGATCTCGGCCACCCGGGTCTTGCCGGCGCTGGTGGGCAGGGCGACGACCAAGTCGTCGGTTACGTCGGTGGAGCGACGGGCGGCTTCGCGCTGTGATGGCCACAGTTCCACTTCCGAGGTCCTGCGGGCATACAGCGAGGAAATGAACATCCGCCGCAGGTTGGGATAGCTTTCCTCCGCGCCCTCCGGCGGGTCGACCGGCAGGGTCTGGTGTAGCGAATGCTGCCACAGGTCGTCGATCAGATGGAGGCAGAGACTTGCAGTCCACCACGTTGGCACATGGCCGGCGTTGTCCGCCAAGCTAACGGTGGTGGCAAGCAGGGCCCGTGCACTTTCAAGTGGCTCGGGGTCGCCGGTTTCAAGCGCGAATTCAAAGAATGCCAAGGAGCGGCAGATGGTGGTGTCGAGGATGACGGAAAGGGCTTCGTCGATGTCGGGATCATCGCTTCGCAGGGACTCGGCGATCCTTTCGTCGCCATGGTCTTCGTCGCTGAGCCAGTCGCGCACGAGCCTGCGCAGCCGGTCGAGGTCACGCAGTATCAGGTGGCGAATCGCCGTCTCGCCCGGGGTGGCGTTGAGGTCGTCGGCCTCTCCGTTGAAGAGCGAGTAGGCGACGGCAGAGAAGCCGGCCAGGTGGTAAGCGGCTGCTGCAATGGTGCGACGGAACCCGCGATCGGGGGCTTCCGGGTCACCGTTGCGCACCAGGGCTTCAAATGCGTTGGCGGCGCGCTCGAAGGCCGTGTTAGTCAATTCCGATGCGCCTGTTCGGACGCGCAGGGCCATTGCGCCCCGGAGCAGGGCGAAGCCGTGTTCAGCCAGGTCGGTTTCGATCGTTGCGCTGAAGGCGGGTGCGTTGGCCGGAAGTACGCCGTCCTCGCGCATCAGCGACCAGGCGGCACCCCGATACAGTAGGCGGCCAAGAATGCCGTCGGCGGTTGCGGTCGTGAGGAACGCGGTCAGCTCGTCAGTCGTTTCCAAGGTCTTCGGCCTTCAGATAGATTTGCTTGATGAAGTCCTGGTGGTCATGGAGGTGGATGTTCACGACGTAGTGGTCCCGATTGGAGCTGGCGGTCTCCAAATCCTCTTTGAGCGAGGCGTGAGGACCGTTGCCGGAGACGGTGAACAGCATGTGGTCGATGCGATCGGCGCGCAGTGACTTCAGGCCGACTTCATCGCGCAGGCTGCGGCCGAGGCTGTTGTCATCGGTGTCGTGGCTTTCCAGCAGGCGATTTGCGACAAATACTAGGGAGTCGGGCGTGCAGCGGCCGCTGTCCCGGTTGAGTACGCTGCGGGCGTTCGTAACGGTAGTCTTGCCAAGCTTCTGGTTGCTCTTGGCTTCGCCTTTCAGGAGCCAGAGTTTTTCGCCGGCGCCATCGTAGCCGGCGCCGATGAAGTCGTCGCCACGCATGGCCATGCTGCGGCCATCTTTGTAGCGGAGGCGACGCACCGGTACGCGCAGGCCAACCTCTTCTTCCACGAGTTCCGTTGCGAGGATCTCGCCCAGGTCTCCAGAGCGGCTTCTTGCTGTTTGGGGCATTTCGGCCCGAAGGATCTCGCTGGCAACTTCATAGCCCAGCCGCTTTACATCGTCAGCAATGTTTTCAAGTCGGTCGTAGTGCGAGCGGACGGTCTTCACCAGCGCATCGTGGACCGCATCGCGCCCACCTTCCTTCTCGAGGTAGGTCCAGTAATGCTTGCGCTTGTTCTCTTCCTTGGTGGCCTTGCACCACTTCCCGTAAAGCCCCATGGCGTCCTGCTCCCCCCCGTTGGTTACCACGATCCGCGCGCCAAGGCGACCTTACCAGATGGTGGCAAAGCTCATGCGGTGAGCGCGAAGCGGCGCCCACGCTCAGTTCGGTTGAAGATCAATCAGACTACTGAAGCCTGCGGGGCTTGTTTTAATGTCGGAGAAGCCGAATTCGAATTCTTCGTGCAAGCTCCCAAGCCGGCGACTTCTCCGCGAGGAATGAAGAGCGTAATTTCCAGGTTGTCCAAGTTTCGAGCGATATAGTGATCGCCATCAATTGCCAGAATGCGCATGCACGTAATGGTGCTGCGGCTCGCTGGCGTATCGGCAGTCCATTGTGGCTGCACGTTGCGATGCCCGCCTGAAGCTGGAGCGGAGAGCGCGACGCTGGCAAGGCGACTGGCGGCAGGCGGAAACAGGGCAAGCAGGCTCATCAGGCCGACAGTGAAGGTACATGCGGCGGCGAGGGGCCGCTGCACCATGTTCCAGCGTGCAAAGAACTTGGCGGCAACAAGCTGCCAGATCGCAAGGAGAAGGCTGAAAATCAGGCTGGTGCAGAGCAACCAGATGATGCTTGATCTGCCGAAAGTTGTCTGGGCAGCACTTTGGATGATGACGGCGGCCAGGAGAAATTGAAGTGCCGCTGTGCCAAGAGCTGAGATCCAAAAGCCAAAGGAAGCTTTTCTGTCAGGGTTTTCCCTCTCCGGGCTGGTGTGCATGGGAAGCCAGATGGCCAACACTAGGAAAGCCAGTGCCACCCCACCCAAGGCAATCCTAGAAACTTTGGCGCTTTGCAGGATCAGGTCTGCTGACAGGGAGAAGGCAAAGCATCCCAGGCCAATGACGTAGAAGGCCTGGCTCGCGGACCAGCGCAATAGCAATTCCTTCCGCTGTGAATTTTTACTCGACGGATCGACCATTGGATCGATCAGCCGATAGCCACTTTTGTTTATTGGTGTCAGCAGCAGTACGGTCGGAAAGAGGGAAAAAACAAGCAACAGAAGTGCAACCATGGTCAGCAGTGCCAGCATGGCCGGATAGATGGCGATCATGCTGCCGCCGACGACACTGAGCGGAACGTTTTCCTCGATTGCGTAGTGGTAGGCGTAGATCACCGGCAACGACAGCGCCAAGGTGCCAACCGGCGCCCATCGTTTCTGAAGCCAACACAGGATGTCCGCGATTTCACGGGTGACCGGCAATCGAATAGGTCGGGGTGGCTGGTGTGGTCCGAGGTGCGGGGGAGGATGCATGGCAGGTTGGATGTGGGTGCGACGAAGATTGAGGGGTCAGGTGTGGTTGCGTCTGCGGTTCTTGCGGCTACAAACCGAGCAACAACTTGAAGTCACGAACCTCATTCTTCGGCTTGCCCCGCGGGGGTCTTCAGGAGTTCATGCACCGTCATCTCGCGGAGGAGCTTGGTGTCATTTACGTTCAGCAGGCTCTTGTTGCGGGTCAGACAGTGCCGATCAGCATGACTTCCAGTTGCTGGATATCGCGGTGGCCACGACTGATGGGTGCGCAAAGTACCCGCCTGGACGGGTATTTGGGAATGACCGTGAGAAAAGAGGTGAATGCGTGTCCGCCGCAATCAAGTCGTTGGACTGCTTCCCTACCGCCACGGCTGGATAAGGATAGAAATTCATCTCGAGTCGTCCCTGCGTTTCACGCGTGGGCTGGTTCTCCCTTCCCGTTGCTCGAACACTATAGGCGAATAGTGAGCAGAGGTCTTGCTGATTGTTGGCGGTGAATCCGATGGTGGCAAGGCCATCAGTCAACTGGATGGTCTCGTCCGGCTTTGGTCAGTAGTTGCTTCTTCTTCGCCGGGGTTTTCGGCGTCGGTGCAGATTGATCCGGCCTGCAGGCGGACAAGCTGACGACCTGGCTGTGTGGAATGAAGAGGGTTATGTCCGGGTCACCCGTCCCGGGCAAGGAAGAAGGCGGCCACCAAGCGCGCCGTGACAAAAGCGAAATGAGCCCGGAAACAGATCGTTGCTGTGGGGGAGGCGCTCGGCGGCTTGACACCTCCGCAACCCTATTGCAGGCTGGGCCGCAAGGAGCGTCGAAACTCCTCGTACAGCGGTTCCCACCTCCGTCAAGCCGGTGGGTTTTTTGTGCCCGTGCTGCTGCGGGCACGTTCCGACGCGATGTCTGCGTCGGGAGGGCGGCTAATACAACACCCTTCGGGGAAATACGCCCGCCGTCTGTACGCGGTTTCGAACCTCCCGACTTCCCGTCCGCCGTTCCGTGGCGGGCGGCTATCCCATGGAAGGAGGAAACAGCGATGACCGCGCATGAATCGAACCATCAGGATGAGCTTTGCTATCAGTTGCCGGAAGAGAGCCAGTTTCGGCTGGTGCAATTGAGGGATCACATCAGGTTTCTGGCGGGGCTGGCCCAGCCGCGCATCGCGGACGAGTCTTTGGAGTGCGCGCCGGAGGTGCGGCTGATCGATCTGGCGTTCTGCCTGGAAAGGCTGGCGGAGCAGCTGGATCTGGTGCTGGGCGAGGTGCGGTGGCGCGCTCAGCCATCCGCAGTGGAGGCTGGGGTGTCGGGATGCGGCGCCACGCCAGCGGTGGGCGGATTCGTCTTTGGTGTCACGCCGGATCAGTTTGATGCGCTCGATCGCGTGATCCACACCATCTCGGCCCAGGGCGATGCGGTGGCGGCCAGCCACATGGCCGACCTGGCCAGGCCTACCCTGCCGGTGCTGGGGCAGGCGATCTTCGATGGCGCAACGACCCTGGCCGAACTGCTGGCGCAGGTGCACGAGCAGCGGCTCGATTCACGATCCGGGGTAGCGGAGCCGCGCGCGGAGTATGGGGAGTTGGTGGACGCGCGCGGCGCAAGGCGCGACATCGGGTTTTCCCACGATGGGCAGGGGGGTTTTCCGACAGACGCTGCGGCAGCGTTCTGCGATTCTGGCTACCTCGCCCATTGGACAAGGAGGTCCAATGCCAGCCCGGGAAGCGCACGACGGTGCCTACAAGCTGCTGTTCTCGCATCCGCTGATGGTGCGGGAACTGCTGGAAGGATTCGTCCAGGAAGACTGGGTGCGGCGGCTTGATTTCGCCACCCTTGAGCGGGTCAACGGCCATTACGTCGCCGATCGCCTCCAGCAGCGCAGTGATGATGTCGTGTGGCGGGTGCGCATGGCCGATGATGGCGGGTGGCTCTACCTCTACCTGCTGCTTGAATTCCAGAGTCGCAGTGATCGCTGGATGGCCCTGCGGCTGATGAATTATGTCGGTTTGCTGTGGCAGGACCTGGTGCGTTCGAAGCAGTTGACCGCAGACAAGCGGCTGCCGCCGGTGTTTCCGCTGGTGATCTATAACGGCCGGCCGCGCTGGAATGCGCCGAAGCTGCTGCAGCCACTGTTGGCGGCGCCGGCCGGCGGCACACTGTCCCGTTACCAGCCGCGATTCCGCTACTTTCTGTTCGATGAGGGTCAGGTGGCGCCGGAGCAGGCCGAGCGGGCGGACAACGCGGTCAGCCGCCTGCTGGCGCTGGAGGCCAGTCGGGATCTGGAAACGCTGCAGTACGAAATCGCGCGGCTGCGGCTGCAGCTGGCAACGCCTGAACACGACAGCCTTCGGCGTGCGTTCACGGTGTGGATTCACCGGGTGGCCCTGCGGCGTATGATTCCCGGACAGGAAGTCCCCCGCACCGAGACCCTTGAGGAGACCGAAACCATGCTTGCAGAACGCGTGACCGAGTGGACCCGGGAGTGGAAGCGGGAGGGGTTGGAGCAGGGATTGGAGCAGGGGCGCCTGGAAGGCGAGCGTGCAACCGTACAGCGCTTGCTGACGCGACGCTTCGGGCCGCTTCCGGAGGCCGCGCTGGCGCGCCTGGCGGCCGCGGACGCCGAGACCGTGGGCCTGTGGGCCGAGCGGCTGCTGGATGCGCCGAGCCTGGAAGAGGTGTTTCAGGCGGTTCGGTGAGCGTGGGCCAAGGAGGCCGGTCGGGGGCTGGCGTCGACTGGCAACGCGCTCGATGCATCGCTGGAGCGAGTCGAGCTTACGTTCGACGATCAATCGATCCACGTTTGCCTGCGCTCGCGGAGCATGCGGTCGACATAGGGCAGGAAGTCCGCGGCATCGACCGGTATGCCGATCAGCGCTTGGCTTCGCGGATCAGCCGGGTGCCGCTGGCGCGGTCGTGCCAGGTCAGCCGATCACGATCAAACCATGCCCAGAAAAAGCCGGCGCCGGCTAGCAGTAGCGATGCAGTGCCCACCAGATAGCGCCGCCACAAAGCCCCCCAGCTGGGCGTGGCACCATCCGCGGCTACCAGCCGGATCCGCCACGGACGCATGCCCAGGGTCTGGCCGCCGCGGCGCCAGCTCCATGTGGCGTAGATGCCGGCCACCACCCAGCAGGTGATCCACAGCAGCCACTGAGTGAGGCTGAACGGCTCGATGTTATGGCGCACGTCGCCGTGGATGGCGGCATCCACCAGCATGAACGGCACGGCGGTGAGGAACCACAGCGCCAGCGCCGGCCACAGGTCGTAGAACAGGGCGAGCAGGCGCCAGGGAATGTGGGCGCTTGGCGGGGAGGGTTCTGCGGCTGGTGTCTCGTCCATCGGACAAGGATACAAGTGGTGCTGGTTGGCAAGGCACCAAGGCTGATGTCCTTGCCGTTTGGTCGGCGTATCAGCGCAGGGCGCGAATGGCGGCTTCGGGTTCTTTCTCGATGACCCGCAAAAGCGCTTTGGCGGGGCCGGTTGGTTCGCGTCGGCCTTGCTCCCAGTTCCGAAGGGTGCCCACCTCAACCGCGATCAGGCGTGCGAACTTGACCTGGGAGAGATTGGTTGCGGCGCGGATGCGTTTTACGTCGGTTGCATCAACGTGGAATTCCCGACTGGGCGCACGCTCGCCGCGGACGATTTCGTCCATCTCGGTCATGCTTTCGACCAACTCGGAAAACAGCTTTTTATCCATGGCTACCACCTTTCGTTAAGGACGCGCAGTACGCAGCAGTGCTTCAACTTGCCGCGTAAATACGGAGGTCTCGATGAAGATCATAAAGGCAAAAGTACGCCATTGGCGCACGTGCGTCAATGGCGTACATAGATGATTTTCTGGCGGATGCCGCGGGGGTGTGTCCCGCCGGATCAGCGTTTGGCTTCGCGGATCAGCCGGGTGCCGCTGGCGCGGTTATGCCAGGTCAGCCGGTCCCGATCAAACCAGGCCCAGAAAAAGCCTCCCGGTGCTTGCGCGGCAGGGAGTGATACTTTAGTGTCACTTCATGCGTACAGAACTTGTCACCACTCTCAAGCGCCAGGCGACCGAACTCCTCTCTGATATTGAGCGGGACAAGGAGCCTATTCTCATCACGCAGCACGGCTTGCCAAGTGCGTATCTGGTGGACGTCGAGAGCTTCCAGCTTATGCAGCAGCGAATGAGCGTTCTTGAGGGAATTGCTCGCGGTGAGCAGGCGATTGCGGAGGGCCGCGTGGCAACTCATGCACAAGCCAGGAAACGCCTTGGTCGATGGCTGAAATAGTCTGGTCAGAGCCTGCGCTGAGCGATCTGGATGCGATCGCCGACTACATCGCGCTGGAGGACCCGGCTGCTGCTTCAGAGTTGGTCAAACGCGTCTTTGCCCATGTCGAGCAACTTGCTGATCATCCAGAGAGCGGTAGCCGCCCAGAGGAGCTTGGGCGGTCACGGTATAGGCAGGTTGTGGAGCCGCCTTGTCGCGTCTTCTATCGCTACGATGGGTACAAGGTGTTCATCCTGTACGTCATGCGTGCGGAGCAATTGGTTCGTAAGGGGCGGCTGACGTCTCGTGCCAAGCCTTGAACAGGCTGGTGATGTAGCCATCGGTAAGGCGCAATAGCGGCAGTCACCAGCCGGCTGGCTCAATCCGATGACGCTCTCACATGCATTTCCACCCGAAGGCCCGCAGTGGCGGCCATGTTTACCAGGGTGTCCAACCCGAAAAGGCCGACTTTGCCTCTGGTCAGGTCGGAAATTCGCGGCTGGGTGACCCCAAACACGTTGGCAGCTTGGGACTGGCTGAGATGAGCGGTGGCAATGTGATGTTTCAGGGCGGACATGAGCTCTGAACGCAGCTTCATGCTTTCAGTGGAGTAGGCGGAGTCCTCAGGGACTTCCTCCTTGTTTTCGGCGGGCCGTGTCGCGAGGGGGATGTTGCCGCCGACCATGGGGAGGGCGAATTGTGGCTGCGAAAGGTCGGACATGCGTGATGAGAGGCTGATCTTTTTCTCGGCTTGGCTGCGGGCATGTGGCGACATGAAGGAGAGGAGTTGCTCCAGACCGGCAACATCCCGGACAGTCACGAACTCCTGATGCTTATTGAGGAACACGATGGTCTTCTTTTTTCTGTCCAGAAGCTCCAGGACGTTGCTCAAGGTCCCCGTGCTTTTGCAGTCCCAGATCATCAGCCCGTAGTCGCTGTTGCGGGCCATTTCCACATCCTTGGCTGTGTAGTACGCCCGGCTGCCTGCCCTGGCGCTTGAGTTGACGCGATGCACCGGCCAGTCGCCGATGTTGTTGCGTGGCGAATCCCCGGTGCAGTACACGGTGACGTTGGCCGCACGGTGGCTGTGAAGACACTCCTGGATGGCCGTGTCCGCGCCGTCTGCGTCGCCTACGACCACGTTGAGTCCGGAGGCAACGACATTGGCGATCCGCTCCTCGACCTTGGGGTGAAGGCGGTTGATGGAGATGGATCCGGCGATGAAGACCTTTGTCATGCGTGCTATTTCCAGGTGATTGCGGCGGCGTAGATGTGATTGATCTTGCTGTAAGTCCGCAGTGCCTTGCAGGCGGCCTCCATGCTTGCTCCAGTATCGAAGAGGTCGTCTAGCACCAGGGCGTTCCAGTGTCCGGCATTGACGATGCCGGGATTGATGCTGAACCTGCCTTCAAGTGCGGCATCTTTTTCCTCCCGTGCGTGCAGATCCTTCAAGGAGGGGGCGCCTCTTACAGGAGGAGACCTGATCACGATGTTGTCGAACATCGGGATGCCCGTGATGCGTCCCAGTTCATTGGCAAGTTCATGTACGGGCTGGCGACGGCGAGGTATTGAGGGCGGCATGGGAATGATCAAGCCCACTGGGCCGAAAAGAGGGAGCAGGGAAGCCTGGATTTGGGCAGCAAGGGGCGCGATCTGGCTCCAGTCACTCCGGTACTTGAGCTTGTAAAGCGCCTCTCCCGGCTCGGACCGGGTGTTGTCAAACCGGGCGTGACCGTATTGGTCCTCGCCGAGATAAACGCTGGATAGCATGTGCTTGTGGAGGGCATATCCCAGATCCCAGCTGCCTTCGAGCTTTCGTACTTCAACCTGCATACCGGGGCCACTCCTTGGCTTGGTGTCATCACTTATATACAAGATATTGTATGCCGCTGCCCGGATGTCTGGAGGGGCCCGGGTCATCCTGGTTTCCGTCATCAGCAGGTATCGTTTCCTCCATGCCCAGCCGTACCCCCGCCGACCGCCGCCAGAAGGCGATGCAATTGCCGCCCCTCGCGGACGGGGACGCGCGCGCGATCGATACGTTTCTTGATGCCATCTGGGCCGAGCGCGGGCTGGCGAAGCAGACCCTGGACAGCTACCGCCGTGATCTGGCCATGCTGGCGCGCTGGAATGACGGGCGCGGCGGGGGGCTGGCCGGCGCAGACCGGGAGGTGCTGCACGGTTACCTGGCCTGGCGCACGCGGGAAGGCTATTCGGCGCGCAGCAATGCGCGGCTGCTGTCGGTGCTGCGGGCGTTCTATGGGCATCTGCTGCAGCGCGGGGCGCGCGGTGACGACCCCACGGCGCTGATCGAGGCGCCGAAGCTGGGCCGGCTGCTGCCCAAGGCGCTGACCGAAAGCCAGGTGGATGCGCTGCTGGCGGCGCCGGACGTGGATGCGCCGGCCGGGCTGCGCGACAAGGCCATGCTGGAGCTGATGTACGCCTGCGGGCTGCGGGTGAGCGAGCTGGTGGGGCTGCCGGCCAACGGGGTGAACCTGCGCCAGGGCGTGCTGCGGGTGGCGGGCAAGGGCGGCAAGGAGCGGCTGGTGCCGCTGGGCGAGGAGGCGCAGCACTGGCTGGAGCGTTACCTGGAAGAGGCACGCCCGCTGCTGGCTGGCGGGCGGGTGCCGGCCGGAGCGGGCGTCGGGACGCCGCTGTTCCTCGGGCCGCGGCGGGGGCCACTGAGCCGGCAGGCGTTCTGGCTGGCGGTGAAGAAGTACGCGGCGCTGGCCGGGATTGATCCGCAGCGGGTGAGCCCGCACGGGCTGCGCCACAGTTTCGCCACCCACCTGCTCAACCACGGCGCGGACCTGCGCGCGCTGCAGATGCTGCTGGGCCACAGCTCGCTCTCCACCACGCAGATCTACACCCTGGTAGCGCGGGAAAAGCTGAAGCAGTTGCACGCCCACCACCACCCACGCGCGTAGGTCGGCCTACGCCACGCTCAGCCGCGGGTGGGGGTCGGCGTGGAATAATGTCCCTCCCGTCCGCTCCGAGGTTCCCGCCTGTATGAAGCCTTATCTGTTTGTCCTGCTCTGCGCGTTCAGCCTGTCAGCCTGTGCGCAGGCGCCGGATCCGGAGGCGGATGGCGCGGATGCGATTCCTGTAACGCCCGCACTGGACTCGCCCCGGGTGGAGGCCGAGCCGGGCACGCCCAAGGCGCGCGCGCTGGAGGCGATCGCCCAGGTCAATCCGCAGATACAGGTGGACAGCGTGGAGCCGGCCCCGATCGACGGCTACCAGGAAGTGGTGGTCGGCGGCCAGGTGGTGTACGTGAGCAACGACGGGCGCTATCTGATCCAGGGCAGCCTGTATGACGTGGAGGCGCGTCGCGACCTCAGCCAGGACGGTTTGGCCAAGGTGCGCAAGGAGCTGATGAAGCTGTCGCCGGTGGAAGAGCGCATCGTGTTCGCTCCGGAGAATCCGCGCTACACCGTGGCGGTGTTCACCGACGTGGAGTGCGGCTACTGCCGCCGCCTGCACCAGGAGATCGAGGAGTACAACCGGCTCGGGATCGAGGTGCAGTACCTGGCCTTCCCGCGCATGGGGCTGGAAAGCGAGGACTACGGGAAAATGGTGTCGGTGTGGTGCGCGGATGACCCGAAGCAGGCCATGACCGATGCCAAGAACGGCAAGCGCGTGGCCTCGGCCAGCTGCGACAACCCGGTGGCCGAGCAGTGGGAGCTGGGCCAGCGCGTGGGCCTGCAGGGCACGCCGCTGATCGTGACCGAGGACGGCATGCAGATGCCGGGGTACATGCCGCCAGCCGCGCTGCGCGACGCGCTGGATCAGATGGCAGCCGGTACGCCCTGATTTTGTAGGAGCGCGCCATGCGCGCGAAGCCGCGTGAAAAACGGCACGCGGTGGGGGGCGGTGACCGCGTCGTGGCCGAAACCCCGTTCCAACGCCCGGATTCACGCGGTTTCGCGCGTATGACGCGCTCCTACGTGGGTAGGGACATCGTCGGGGGGATGGCTGTCCGGTACAATGGCGGGCCGCCTTTTCCGTGTGTTGGACATGATCGTCCTCGAGGGCCTTCCCGCCCTGTCGCCGTTCCGGCTTGAGCGCCTGCAGGCGCGTCTGAAACTGTTCCCTTCGGCTCCCCGCGTGGTGGGGGCCTGGCACGTGTACTGGATCCAGCCGCAAGTCGGCGCCGAGCCCGATGTGGGCGCCCTGGCGCGGATCCTGCAGGCTGGCACCGGGGCCGAGCCGCTGGCCGGGGGCGCGGTATCGCGCTTCGTCGCGCCGCGGCTGGGCACCATCTCGCCGTGGGCCAGCAAGACCAGTGAGCTGTTGGCTCACGCCGGGGTTGAGGTGAAGCGGGTGGAGCGCGGCACGCGCCTGGATATCGCCGGCTGGCCCGAGAACGCGGCCGAGGCCGCCGCGCTGGAGCGGCTGCTGCACGATCCCATGACCCAGTCGCTGTTGGAAGCCCACGACGAGGCCGATGCGCTGTTCCGCACGCCGGGCCGCGGCGAGCTGGAGCGCATTGCGCTGGCGGACCTGGAAGAGGCCAACGCCCGTCTGGGCCTGGCGCTGGCGGAAGATGAGATTGAATACCTGCGCGACCGCTTCGGCACGCTGGGCCGGGATCCGTCCGACGTCGAGCTGATGATGTTCGCCCAGGCGAACTCCGAGCACTGCCGGCACAAGATCTTCAACGCCAGCTGGACGCTGGACGGCGAGGACCAGTCGCATTCGCTGTTCCGCATGATCCGCAACACCCACGCGGTCACGCCCGAACACACCCTGACCGCCTACAGCGACAACGCGGCGGTGGTGGAGGGCTTTGAGGCGCGCCGGTTCCGCCCGGATCCGGTCAGCGCCGAATACCGCGCCGAGCCGCTCACCGACAGCGCGTTCTGCATCAAGGTGGAAACCCACAACCATCCCACCGCCATCTCGCCCTATGCGGGCGCGGCGACCGGCGTGGGCGGGGAGATCCGCGACGAGGGCGCCACCGGGCGCGGCGGGCGGCCCAAGGCGGGGCTGGCGGGGTATTCGGTTTCGCACCTGCGCATTCCGACCCTGCCGCAGCCGTGGGAACAGCCGCGCGCGCTGAACCCGCGCATGGCACCGGCGCTTGAAATCATGCTGGACGGGCCGCTGGGCGCGGCGGCGTTCGGCAACGAGTTCGGCCGCCCGAACCTGGTGGGCTATTTCCGCAGCTTCGAGCTGCCGGTGGATGCGCAGTTCGCCTGGGCTTACGACAAGCCGATCATGCTGGCTGGTGGGCTGGGCGCGGTGGACCGGATCCAGGTGGAGAAGAAGCGCCTGTCGCCGGGCGATCTGGTGATCGTGCTGGGCGGGCCGGCGATGCTGATTGGCCTGGGCGGCGGTGCGGCCAGTTCGGTGGCCGGCGGCACCAGCGACGAGTCGGTTGATTTCGCCAGCGTGCAGCGCGACAACCCGGAAATGGAGCGCCGCTGCCAGGAAGTGATCGACCGCTGCGTGGCGCTGGGCGAGGACAGTCCCATCCTCACGATCCACGACGTGGGCGCGGGTGGGCTCTCCAATGCCATCCCCGAGCTGCTGCACGACTCGGACGTGGGCGGGGTGATCGACCTGGGCAAGGTGCCCAGCGACGATCCGTCGCTGTCGCCGATGCAGCTGTGGTGCAACGAATCCCAGGAGCGCTACGTGATCGGGATCGCGCCGGCGCGGCTGGAGGAATTCACCGCGCTGTGCGAGCGCGAGCGCTGCCCGTTCGCGGTGGTCGGTACGGCCACGGCCGAGGAGCACCTGCTGGTCGGCTACGGGGTCACGGCGAATGGCGATGGGGGTTCGGATGGCCCGCGCGCCGATGCCGCGCAAGCAGGCCGTCCGCACCCGATCGACCTGCCGATGGACGTGCTGTTCGGCAAGGCGCCCAAGGTGCACCGCGACGAGTCGCGCCCGGCGCCTTCGCGCTTCCCGGCGCTCAACACCAAGGTCATCGACCTGCATGAAGCCGGGCTGCGGGTGCTGGCGCATCCGACCGTGGCTTCCAAGAGCTTTTTGATCACCATTGGCGATCGCACCGTGGGCGGGCTGACCGCGCGCGACCAGATGGTGGGGCCGTGGCAGCTGCCGGTGGCGGACTGCGCGATCACCCTGTCCGATTACGAGGGCAATGCCGGCGAAGCGATGGCCCTGGGCGAACGCACGCCGCTGGCGCTGATCGATCCCGAGGCCGCGGCGCGCATGGCCGTGGGCGAGGCGATCACCAACCTGTGTGCGGCGCCGCTGGAGAGCCTGGAGCGGATCAAGCTCTCAGCCAACTGGATGGCGGCCGCCGGCCACGAGGGCGAGGGCCCGCGCCTGTTTGATGCGGTCAGGGCGGTGGGCATGGAGCTGTGCCCGACGCTGGACCTGAGCATCCCGGTGGGCAAGGACTCGCTGTCGATGCAGGCCGGCTGGCAGCACGAGGGCGAGGATCATTCCTCGGTCTCGCCGGTGTCGCTGGTGGTGACCGCGTTTGCGCCGGTGCGCGATGTGTCGGCGCAGCTGACCCCGCTGCTGTCGCCGCGCATGGATACCGAGCTGTGGCTGCTGGGCCTGGGCGGCGGGCGGCAGCGGCTGGGCGGATCGGTGCTGTCGCAGTGCCACGGCGCGTTCGGCGGCGCCTGCCCGGACCTGGACAACCCCGGGCGCCTGCGCGCGCTGTTTGAGCTGGTGCGCGATGCGCGCGAAGCGGGCCTGCTGCTGGCCTACCACGACCGCTCCGACGGCGGCGCATTCGCCACGCTGTGCGAGATGGCGTTTGCCTCGCGTCGCGGCCTGGATATCGACCTGGACGACTGGGGCGATGACCGCAGCGAAGATGTGTTCCGTACCCTGTTCAACGAGGAACTGGGCGCGGTGGTGCAGATTGCTACCGAGCACCGCGCCGAGTTTGCCGACCTGGTGGCTCGCCACGGCCTGGTGGAATGCGCGCAGCGCATCGCCCGGCCGACCTCGGCCGCCTCCATCCGCGTGCTGGGCGACGACCAGGTGGTGGTGGAATGGAGCTGGCAGGAGCTGTTCGACGCGTGGTGGTCGGTCAGCCATGCGCTGCAGCGGCTGCGCGACAACCCCGAATCCGCCGATGCCGAGCGCGCGGGGCGGCGCGATTTTGATGCGCCGGGCCTGCAGCCGGTGCTGACGTTTGATCCAGCTGAAGGCCAGGCGCCGGCGGTGACCGGCGTGGCCCGGCCGAAGGTGGCGATCCTGCGCGAGCAGGGTGTGAACGGCCAGATCGAGATGGCCGCCGGCTTCGACCGCGCCGGTTTTGCCGCGGTGGACGTACACATGAGCGACCTGTTGGAAGGGCGGGTGGCGCTGGATGGGTTCAAGGGCCTGGTGGCCTGCGGTGGCTTCAGCTACGGCGACGTGCTGGGCGCGGGCCGCGGCTGGGCGACCTCGATCCTGGAAAATCCGGCGGTGCGCGAGGCGTTTGAAGCCTATTTCACCCGCCCGGATACGTTCTCGCTGGGCGTGTGCAACGGCTGCCAGATGATGTCGCAACTGCGCGACATCATCCCCGGTGCCGGCAACTGGCCCATGTTCCAGCGCAACCGCAGCGAGCAGTTTGAAGCGCGCCTGGCGATGGTGGAACTGGTGGAATCGCCTTCGGTATTGCTGTCCGGCATGGCCGGATCGCGGATCCCGGTGGTGGTGTCGCACGGTGAGGGCCGGGCCGAATACCTCTCGGAGGCGGATCGCGTCGCAGCCCGCGTGGGCCTGCGCTACGTGGAAGGCGACGGTGCTCCGGCGGTTTCGTATCCAGCTGACCCCAACGGATCCACCGATGCGGTGGCCGGCCTGTGCAGTGAAGACGGCCGCGCCACGATCATGATGCCGCACCCCGAGCGCACCCTGCGCAGTCTCAATTTCAGCTGGCACCCCGCCGACTGGCCCGGCCAGTCGCCCTGGATGCGGATCTTCCACAACGCCCGCCGCTGGGTGGGCTGACGCACATCCTCCATTGGCGCTGATGCGGCCCCGCAATTGCGGGGCCGCTTGCGTTGTGGCGTGCGCTGAGCCGCGCTTCACGCGCGGGCCAGTGCGCCGTTGGCCATCTTCTGTAGGAGCGCGCCATGCGCGCGAAGCCGCGTGACTGCGGGCGGCCAGCGCGGCTTAGGTCACGGCATGGTGATGGGGCCGCCGCACAGGATAGTTCACGCGGTTTCGCGCGCATGGCGCGCTCCTACAAGGGTTCGGGTCCGCGGCGCCTGGCTGCTCTCAAGGAGCGACTTCGTCAACCCGGGCCCTGATCGCATGTGCATCTGCAGCAATCATGTTGCCGATCGTCTTCGCTGACCGGTTTGAGGCGGGAAGCCCGTGAAACAAATCGTTCGGGCTGCGTCAAGACGACTGAAGGTGTCCACCAGTGAAGCCAAAAGTACGTCGTTCTAGATACGTGATGTGCGGCACTGATGTGGAGCATTGCGCGTTAATTTCTGACGTCTTACGGCAATACTTGACCTGAACAGCAATATTGAGGTCTATTCGGCGTCAAGGATTTGTCGTTCGGGGAGCGTTCATTTGTCATCTTCAATCCCAGCAGGGGAACTGTGGTTCTGTGCGCGTCACGTTCTGTGCCGCGCCCCCCGATTCGCGCCGTACTGATTCCAAACACCGCCCCGGCTGCACTCCGCGCCGCAGCGTACAGCGGTCATGCACTTCGTAACCCCACCCGCATTCGAAAGAAAAGGACAGTCCAAATGAATCGTATCCATCGCAAGGTCTGGAGCAGGGCACTGGGTCAGCTGGTTGTGGCCTCGGAGTTGGCGAGTAGTGACAGCGCGGGGACCCCGGGCGAGGGAGGAAGCATTGCTGGGCGACGGCGCAAGCCGCTGCTCGCGATCTGCGCACTTCTGTTTGCGGGCGCCTGGGGACTGGCCGGGGCGCAATCGGTTGAGGTAGGGAACAATGCGCCTTGCCCGACCCAGGGGCCTGGCAACGGCAATCAGTGCGCCGTGGCGGGGTCTGCCGATGCGAGTGGGGTCAATGCCGTGGCAATTGGGGCTCAATCGGTCGCCAGTGGGAACTACGCCACCGCGGTGGGTGCCTGGGCCGAAGCCAGCGGGCTGAGCAGCACAGCGGTGGGCGAGAACAGTATCGCCAGCGGGACGGAAAGCGTGGCGCTGGGCGGTAGGTCCGGGGGCTTCTCTGCCGAATCCAGCGGGGGTCGTTCGGTGGCGCTGGGCGCCGGTGCCTGGAGCGACGGCGAGATGTCCACAGCTGTAGGTTGGAAGAGCTACGCCGTCGGATATGCCACCGTGTCCCTCGGCGAGCGTGCGCTGGCAATGGGGCTGGGCGCGTCCGCGATGGGCGCCGAAGCGGAGGCCTGGGGCGAGCTGTCCACGGCGGTGGGTGCACTGGCCCTGGCCAATGCCGACAACAGCGTGGCACTGGGTGCAGGCTCTGTGGCTGACCGTGACAACACGGTGTCAGTGGGCTCAGTTGGCAACGAGCGCCAGATCACCAACGTGGCCGACGGCACCGATGCAACGGACGCGGTGAACCTGGGTCAGCTGGAAGAGGCGACTGCCTACAACCAGTACTTCCGCGCCACCGGCGAAGGCGAAGCCTGGGCCGATGGGGAGGAATCGACGGCCATGGGCTCCAACGCGGCGGCCGAAGGTGATTACAGCACCGCCACCGGTTCGGCCAGCTGGGCGCTGGGCCAGGGCGCTTCGGCCTTCGGCAGCGGCGCGCAGGCCTGGGGCCAGTACGCCACGGCCTCCGGCTTCAACGCGGTGGCCGAAGGCGACTCTTCCACCGCGGTGGGCGGTTGGCTCTACGTAGAGGATGCAGTCACCGGTGAGGTTCTGCTCGACCAGACGACCACCGCGCTGGAGGTGGGTTCTTCGGCGTTCGGCGCTGGCGCACAGGCGAACGGGGCGTTCAGCACCGCGACGGGTGCAGCCGCGACCGCAGAAGGTTCCCAGTCAACCGCTGCTGGTTACGGCAGCGTGGCGGAAGGCAATCACTCGACCGCAGTCGGTTCGTTCAGCGAGAGCGCGGGCCATCAGGCCCTCGCAGCGGGTTACGGAAGCTTTGCCGGGCAGGACTACTCGACCGCATTGGGTCCGTTTGCGGAGGTGACCGGCGCTTACGGCACGGCGGTGGGCTACGCCAGCGATGCCAGCGGCGACTACGGCCTCGCGGTCGGCGGCCTTGCCGACTACGGCGACCTGATCATCGGCCTGCCGGGCTTCATCCTGCAGAACACCGAAGCGAGCGGTTTGGCGTCAACGGCACTGGGTAACGGCGCGTGGGCAACCGGGCTGGGTGCTACCTCGGTCGGCACGCTGGCCGAAGCAACCGGTGTGCAGTCGACCACGCTGGGCACGCTGGCCTACGCGGAGGGCGACGGTTCCACCGCGCTGGGCAGCGGTAGCTACGCGCAGGCCGACGACTCGACGGCGGTTGGCTTCCTGGCGAGTGCCTCTGCGGCCAACAGCGTTGCGCTGGGTGCGGAGTCGGAGGCGGATCGTGCCAGCACGGTGTCGGTGGGGTCGGCCGGCAACGAGCGGCAGATTGCCAATGTGGCAGCAGGCACCGAGGGCACCGATGCGGTGAACCTGGCGCAGCTGGAGGCGGTGACAGAAGACACGCAGTACTTCCGCGCGACCGGCGATGGAGAGGCTTTCGCCCAGGGCGAAGAAGCAACCGCGGCTGGTTCGGACGCCATGGCGGATGGCGACTACGCCACGGCCATGGGCTCCGGAGCGAGCGCGTTCGAACAGGGCGCCTCGGCTTTTGGCAGCGGGGCTTATGCCTACGGACAGGACGCCACGGCGGTTGGCTACGGCGCGTCCGCCGACGGAGAAAGCACGCTGGCACTGGGCGCCTCCGCCCAGGGCAGCGCTGATTACGCGGTGGCAGTGGGTGCGGAGAGCGTGGCCGAAGGCCTGTTCTCGACGGCCACCGGTGCTGCAGCCATGGCCACCGGAGATGGCAGCGTGGCATCCGGCTCCCTGAGCGCGGCCTCTGGCGAAGAAGCGACAGCGGTTGGCTTCTGGGCCGAGGCAACGGGTGACGTGGCCACGGCGCTGGGTGCCGAGTCACTGGCATCCGGGGAGCAGTCCACCGCTGGCGGCTTCCGCAGCGAGGCAACGGCGCTGGCCAGTTCCGCCTATGGCGGCTACAGCGCTGCGTCTGCAACGGGCGCGACTGCGCTCGGTTACGGCGCGGAAGCAGTAGCGGGTTACGCCACTGCGGTGGGCACGGGGGCGTGGGCTACGGGTGAGTCCAGCGTGGCCGTGGGTGAGTACAGCGAGGCGCTGGGCCTGGAAAGCGTGGCCGTGGGCGGCACCGTCTTCGGTTTCATCCCTACCCAGGCGTCCGGCGAGGGCACCACGGCGATGGGTGCCGGGGCGTGGGCCACCGGTGACTACGCGACTTCGATGGGCTGGATCAGCAGCGCTGATGGTGAGAACTCCACTGCGGTGGGTGCATCCTCCTGGGCCGAGGCCGATGACAGCACGGTGCTTGGCTACGGCGCCTACGCGTCGGCCGCTAACAGCGTGGCACTGGGTGCCGGCTCGATGGCTGATCGCGAAGACAGCGTGTCCGTGGGCTGGGCTGGCAATGAGCGCCAGATCACCAACGTGGCGGCCGGTACCGAGGGCACCGATGCGGTGAATCTGGACCAGCTCAATGCCGTCGCCGAGGTGGCTGACAACACCAGCAAGTACTTCAAGGCAACCGGTAGTGAAAACAGCGATGCGGGGGCCTGGGCGGACGGTGATGACGCTACGGCCGCCGGCGAAGCGAGCAACGCGTTTGGTGATGGTGCATCCGCTTATGGCGCGGGCTCGATGGCATTTGCCGATGGCGCAACGGCGGTGGGCTTCAACACGGTGGCCGATGGCGTGAACTCGGTGGCACTGGGCGCATACGCCCAGGCATACGGCGAGTCCAGCGTTGCGGTGGGTGATGGGGCCTATGCCAGCGAAATCGGGACGACCGCGACCGGTGCTGGTGCGGTGGCCGAAGGTGCCTACGCAACTGCGACCGGCTATGAAGCGGTGGCAACGGGCCAGCACGCGACGGCGACGGGCTTCCGCAGCGAAGCGACCGGAGATGCCGCGTCGGCTTATGGCGGCTATAGCGTGGCCGGTGGCTTCGGTGCTTCGGCCCTGGGCTACGGCGCAGAGGCTTTGGCAGATGGCGCGACGGCGGTGGGTTTTGCTTCCAACGCCAGCGGCGAGTCTTCGGTGGCGGTGGGTGAGGGCGCCAACGCCAGCGGTTACAACAGCGTGGCGGTGGGCGGCTCGAGCTTCTTCGGCCTGCTGCCGACCGAGGCGACGGGTGATTACGCCACCGCGGTAGGCGCGGCGGCGTATGCGCCGGGCTACAACAGCACGGCACTGGGTGCCTGGTCGATGGCGTCCGGAGATGAGTCTGTGGCGCTGGGTGCCGACGCATACGCGACGGCGGCAAGCTCGGTGGCACTGGGCGTGGGCTCGGAAGCCGACCGTGACAACACGGTGTCGGTGGGCTCGGCTTTCGACCAGCGCCAGATCACCAACGTGGCCGACGGCACCGAAGCGACGGACGCAGTGAACGTGGGCCAGCTGGAAGAGGCGACCGCCTACAACCAGTACTTCCGCGCGACCGGCGAGGGCGAGGCTCTGGCATTTGGTGAGGACTCCACGGCATCGGGCTCGGATGCCTTTGCCGAGGGCGATTACACCACCGCCATCGGTTCAACCAGCTGGGCGTTGGGACAGGGCGCTTCGGCGTTCGGCAGCGGCGCACAGGCGTGGGGCCAGTACGCCACGGCATCGGGCTACAACGCTGTGGCCGAGGGCGATTCTTCCACCGCGGTAGGCGGCCTGCTCTACTTCGAGGATCCGAACACCGGTGAGGTGTTGCTGGACCAGACCACGACGGCGTTGGAGGTGGGGTCGTCGGCGTTCGGCGCTGGCGCACAGGCGCTCGGGGCGTTCAGCACCGCGACTGGTGCCGGTTCGATGGCTACCGGGCTGCATTCCACTTCGGTTGGCTATTCGGCCAATGCGGGGATGGATTATTCGACCGCGGTGGGCGCGTTCAGTGCGGTGACCGGTGAGTTCGGCACGGCGGTCGGCTACGGCAGTGATGCCAGCGGCAACTACAGCCTGGCCGTGGGCGGTATTGCCGACTACGGCGACCTGATCATCGGCCTGCCGGGCTTCATCCTGCAGAACACTGAAGCGAGCGGCGTGGCGTCGACGGCACTGGGCAACGGCGCCTGGGCGACCGGCCTGGGCGCGACCTCGGTCGGCACGCTGGCCGAGGCGACCGGCGTGCAGGCGACCACGCTGGGCACGTTGGCCTACGCGGACGGCGACGGATCCACTGCATTGGGCAGCGGCAGCTACGCGCAGGCCGACGATTCGACGGCAGTTGGCTTCCTGGCGAGTGCCTCTGCGGCCAACAGCGTGGCGCTGGGTGCCGAATCGGAAGCTGACCGGGCGAACACGGTCTCGGTTGGCTCGGCCGGCAATGAGCGCCAGATCACCAATGTGGCCGCAGGTAGTGAGGCGACCGATGCGGTGAACCTGGGCCAGCTGGATGCAGTGACATCGAACACGAAGTACTTCCGTGCCAGCGGCGAAGGCGAAGCGTACGTGCTGGGCGAGGAGGCGACCGCGGCAGGCTCGGATGCCTATGCGGAAGGCGACTATTCGACGGCTGTCGGCTCTGCCAGCAGCGCGTACGGGATGGGCGCTTCGGCATTCGGCAGTGGTGCGTTCGCTGGGGATCAGCTCGCCACCGCAGTGGGGTTCAACGCCACTGCCGCCGGTGAGAACAGCTCCGCATTTGGTGCCGGCGCAGAGGCTTTCGGCTCTGCCAGTACCGCCATTGGCGGGATGGGCGAAGCATTCGACGAGTTCGGCTGGCCGATCGAGGATCCGGATGGGAACGTTGTATTCGTCGGGGCTACGGCTGCTGACCAGGCGACGGCGGTAGGCGCAGGTGCCCAGGCAACCGGGAGCAATTCGGCTTCGCTTGGTTACGGTGCGCGGGCAGAAGGCGAGTTCAGCCTGGCGGCCGGCAACAAAGCCCATGCGCAAGGTGGGTACGCCGTCGCCTTGGGCGACAACAGCCGGGCCAACGGAGAACAGAGCACGGCGACGGGTTCATATGCCTGGGCGACCGAGTTCGGCGCGACTGCTTATGGCAGTTTCGCCTGGGCAACCGGTGAGGAGGCGACCGCCATCGGCGTGGATTCCTATGCAACGGGTCGGCGTTCCGTCTCGATCGGGTCCGGAAGCTGGTCTCCCGGAATCAGTGCGGTCGCGGTGGGGCGCGGTGCTTTCGCGTACGACAACTACTCGGTCGCGATTGGCCATCAGGCGCTTGGCAACGACATCCACGCCATCGCCATCGGAACCAATTCACTGGCCAATGCGGAAAGCGCGATCGCTATCGGCGCGGGAGCCTCGGTGTCGGAGGGTGCGCTCAACTCCGTGGCGCTTGGTTCCGGCTCGGTGGCGGACCGTGCCCGGACGGTCTCGGTCGGGTCTGCCGGCAATGAGCGTCAGATCACCAACGTGGCGGCGGGCACCCAGGACACCGATGCGGTCAACCTGGCCCAGCTCACCCAAGTCGGCGAAGGCGTCACCGAGCTGGCTGACAGCGCGGTGTTGTATGACGGTGATGCCCGCAACATGGTGACGCTTGCAGGCGAGGAGGGCACGCAGCTGACCAACCTGGCACCCGGCCGGATCCGCAGCGGCAGCTCGGATGCGGTGACCGGTGCGCAGGTATTCGCCTCCATGGGCTCAGTCGCCACCGCGCTTGGCGGCGGGACCGTGGTCGACGCCAACGGCCGGATGATCGGGACGGTGTTCTCCGTGCAAGGGAGTTACTACGGCAACGTAGGCGAAGCACTGGGAGCACTCGATGCGGAGATCGGACTGCTTGGTCAGCGTGTGACCAGCTTGGAAGGAATGAGCGCTGCGGCACCCAGAGTAGGAATGATGACTGCCATGAGCACTATGAGCATCATGAGCGAGCCGATGGCGGTGAGCGAAGCGGGTGCGTCAGAAGTCATCGCCTTCGACGCTGCCGGCAGCGGTGTCGCGGTTGGGCCGGGTGCACACGCGGGTGCTCCGAACGCAATGGCTCTGGGTGATGGCGCCTACGCGCACGGGCCGAATGACATCGCGATTGGCAGCAACGCCTACGTGGGTGCCGATGGCAGCACCGCGGTGGGCGCCAATGCCACGATCACGGCTGACGCGACCAACGCCGTGGCGGTGGGTGAAAGCAGCACGGTCAGCGCAGCGTCCGGTACCGCCGTGGGTCAGGGTGCCTCGGTGACTGCCGAGGGGGCGGTTGCCTTGGGCCAGGGTTCGGTAGCGGACCGGGCCGACACGGTGTCGGTGGGCAGTGCGGGCAGCGAACGCCAGATCGTCAACGTGGCGGCCGGCACAGCCGGGACCGACGCGGCCAATGTCGCCCAGGTCAATACCGTGGCTGCAGAGTCCCGGACCTATACCGACAACGTGGCGACGCAGACCCTGTCTTCGGCCAATGCCTATACCGACCAGCGCATGGCGGTGTGGAATGACAACTTCGACACCTTCCGTGGGGACGTGGAGCGTCGTTTCCATGACGTGGATCGTCGTATGGACCGCCAGGGCGCCATGGGTGCGGCAATGCTCAACATGGCCACCAGCGCCGCCGGCATCCGCACCCAGAACCGGGTGGGGGTCGGTGTCGGCTTCCAGGGTGGTGAGCGCGCACTGTCCGTGGGCTACCAGCGTGCGCTAAGCGAGCGCGCAACGATCACCATCGGTGGTGCGTTCAGCGGTGACGAGAAGTCGGTTGGCGTGGGTGCCGGCTTCGGCTGGTGAGCAGGCGTCACAGGACTTCAGAGTTCGAAGAGGGGGGCGGGGGTGACCCCGGCAAGGATGCATCAGGCGAAGGAGCCTGTTTTTGATGCAAGACGAAGGCCAGATGGCAGCCATTCAAAACGTAGCACCAAGGAGAGATACCTAATGAAAAAATACAGACTCAGCCTCGCGGTCGCCGCCGCGATGGTGGTGGGAGCGACCAGCCTGGGAGCTTCTGCTTCGGAGCAGATCTTTGAGGCGAAGATGCACGATCCGGTCGCGGCCCCGGCGGCGGGTACGCCCGGCAACCGCTTCGTCGTCAAATTCAACGCGCCTGCAGGCAGGACCGTGGATGATCGGATCAAGTCGATGACACTTGAGAGTGCGGTCGGTCGCGCCGGCCTGGGTGCATCGCTGCGTGGCACGAATGCAACCGGCGCTGCTGCAGCGCTGAGCGCGAAGATCGAAGGGCGAATGGGCGCGCCCGGCTGGCATGTCGTCAGCACCTCCCGCCGCCTGTCGGCAATGGAGTCCGCGCGGTTCCTGGGCGAGCTGCAAGCTGACCCGACCATCGCGGTGGCCGAGCCGGACCGGCTCTACCAGCACATGGGCAACATGGCTCCGGCCGCCGCGCCCAACGATCCCCAGTACTCCTACCAGTGGAACTTCAGGGACGGCCCCGGCGGGGTTCGTGCCGAAGCAGGTTGGGAGATCAGCACCGGTGAAGGGGTGGTGGTGGCCATCATCGACACCGGCATCGTGCAGAACCACTTGGACCTGCAGGCGAATGTGATTCCCGGCTACGACATGATCAGCTGGGCAGAGATCTCACGCCGTGATGCAGATGAACGCGTGCCGGGGGGCTGGGATCTGGGTGACTGGGTGGAAGCGAACTACTGCACCCAGCTCGGAACGAATCCTCACCCGGCCGACACCAGCTCCTGGCACGGCTCGCACGTTGCCGGCACCGTGGCACAGGAAACCAACAATGGCAGCGGGATGGCTGGCCTTGCACACGGTGCCCAGGTGATGCCGCTCCGCGCCCTGGGTTCGTGCGGCGGACTGGGCAGCGATATCGCCGACGCCATGCTGTGGGCAGCCGGCATCGAGGTACCGGGCCTGCCGATCAATGAAAACCCGGCCGAGGTGATCAACATGAGCCTGGGCAGCGTGGCGCCGACAGCATGTTCGGCCCTGTACCAGGATGCGATCAACCAGGTGAACGCCACCGGGACCATCATCGTGGTGGCCGCCGGCAACGACAACGCCAATGCGGGCGATTACACCATGTCCTCCTGCGACGGTGTGATCAGCGTTGGTGCCACCAACGTGGCAGGCAACAAGTCGGGCTACTCCAGCTGGGGACCGGCCGTGGACATCTCCGCGCCGGGTGGTGACTTCAGCATCACTGCAGACGGTAACGACCGGGCGATCTGGCAGGTGACCAATGGCGGTGACCAGGGACCACTGTATGACGTGGATGGCGCGTGGATCCTGCGCGGTTTCCAGGGCACGTCGATGGCGTCCCCGCACGTTGCCGCGGCCGTTGCCATGGTCCAGAGCGTTGTCGATATGCCGTTGGACCGGGAGCAGATGCGCAGCCTGCTGATGCAGACGGCGCGTGCGTTCACAACTGCACCGTCCAACCCGATGGGTGCGGGGATCCTGAATCTCGAGGCGCTGTTGGCCAAGGCCATCGAAGAGCCCTGCGATCCGGAGGTCGAAGAGTGTGAGGAGCCCGGCATCGTAGCCACGCCGATCACCAACAAGGTGCCGGTGCGCGGGCTTTCGGGTACGGTCGGCGGCGAGACGCTGTATGCGATCGAAGTGCCGGCTGGCGTGAAGGGTCCGCTGAGCATCACCACCAGTGGCGGTAGTGGCAACGTATCGCTGTACGTCAGCCTTGATGCGGAACCTGGTGCTGAGGCGGCCGACTGGAGCTCCACCCGTCCCGGCAACAACGAGACGGTGCGCATCAACAACCCGGCAGCAGGCACGTACTACGTCAAGCTGGCAGGTGCCTACAGCAACGTCACCCTGCAGGCCCGTCACAACTGATCTGTTGAGGTACGTAAGCGCTCCAACGACCCCGGCTCCGGCCGGGGTTTTTCATACAGTGCAGGGAGTGAATACCAGCACCACGTGCTGTTCGCCAGCGGACGCTCGAGAAAAATCAATGGTGAAACGATAGGGCTGTCCGGCGATGGAGCCACTGCCGGTAAAGGCCGCCTCGGTGTTGCCCGACAGCTGTCCCGGACCGATGCGGTAGCCAGCCGCGTTCAGTTGCTGCCGGTAAGCGGCAGCCTGTGCAGCCGGATCACCATCGTGAAGCCAGGTGCTGGATAGCATCTGGCGCATCAGGTCGTGGGATTCCAGGCCTTGCCACTCCACCCAGTCCGGCATGACCGGGAACGGAAACCGCATGCTTACCACCTGGGCGGCGATGTCATGGCTGCCCAACACTGGTCCGGAGGCACGTGTGGAGGAAGTGATGGGTGGACTGGATTGCAGTTCCTGGCCGGTGGCCGGGGCGTGATCGCTGCCGCAGCTGAGGAGCATGAGGGCCGTGATGGCAAGCGTTGGAAACCTGAGATGCATGGTGGCTGTCCTCCTGTCCTATAGTCGTCTACGTTGAACCGGGCTTGGAAAAGGACATTCATGGCCGCCGTCGAAGGACGGGCCGCAATGGGGGATGAAGCGATGCTGGATGACGAGGCAACGATGGAGATCTGCGCCAGTGCGGTAGAGCTGGCCCCCCTCCTGTACCCGGACATGCGTCGCGCGGCGCGTGGCATCCGCGCGCAGATGCCACGCAGCGGCACGTTGCAGACCACGGCGCTGATCCATGAGGCCTATCTGAAGATGCTGCGTGGTGGACCTTGGGCCAGCAGAAAGCACTTCCTGGCCGCAGCCGCGGTGGCCATGCGCCACGTGCTGATTGACCAGGCGCGTTCGCGCTCACGGTTGCGTCGCGGGGAGGGCGTGGTTCCGCTGTCGCTGGATGAAGCGCTGCACGTGATGGAAACGCAGACGCTGTGGTCGGCCGAGACGGACGAAGTGGGCGTCGCCATTGGGGAGGCCATCGAAGAGCTTTCGCAGATCCAGTCTCGGCTGGCCCGCGTGGTGGAGTGCCGCTATTTCGCCGGCTATACCGAAGTGGAAACTGCCGACATTCTGGGTATCACCACTCGCACCGTGCGCAGGGACTGGGTCAAAGCCCGCGCCTGGCTGGCGAGCCGGCTGGCGAGCCGGCTGGCGGATTACTCCGACGCGATCGACTGAGCTGGCACCGGGACAGGAGTTCCGGGTCCACTGTTCCAGCGCTGCTGCAGCCGATCCAGCTGCGGCAGCAGGTTCGCGCCGCCCGGTCCCAACCCGATCAGTTCCTGGCGAGCCCCCTGGAGCATGGCATTGGCGACCTCATCCGCACCGTTGGCACGGTGTACGTGGGCGCGGGCGATGGAGAGCATCGCTGAAAAAACGTGCGGCACGCCGTAGGTCTCCAGAATGCGCGGCCCGACCTCATCGATGAGGTTTTGTGCCGGTCCGGACTGTCCGGTTCCCGCCAGTGCTTCTGCCAGCCCAAGGCTGGCGGCGATCACGATCGCTCCGGTGTCGCCGCCGGCGTGGATGCGGCCCATTTCGATCGCCGCCTGCAGGAGTGGAATGGCTTCCGCATGCCGGTCCAGCTGGATCAGGGTCTTGCCCAGGTTGTTCATCAGGGCGGCCTTGGCCCCCGACGGGCCGTACAGCTCACGGCGCAGGGCGAGCGCTTCTTCCATGATCTTGACGGCAGATTCGGGACGACTCAGCCGTGCTTCCGCGGCGGCCCAGTTGTTGAGGGTGTTGAGCGCGTCGGCGCTGCGATCCTCGCCGAGGGTCCGCCATAGTTCGTGCGCGTGCCGGAATTGCCGTGCAGCATCTTCCAGCCGGCCGGACTGGAAATAGGCAATGCCCAGGTTGTTCGCCAACACCGCCGTCTGGTGGTGCACCTCGCCGGACATTTCGATCCGCTGGGGAAGGGCTTCTTCCAGCGTGCGCAGTGCCAGATCGACGTCACCATTGGCACGCTCAAGCTGCGATTGCAGCAGTCGACTTTCCAGCAGTTCGGAACCATAGCGACGGGGCTCGGCCTGCCAGAATGACTGTGCTTCCTGCAGCAGGCTCCAGGCGTCGTCGGTGCGGCTCTCACGAAAGCTGAGCTGGGCCAGGTCGTGCAAGGCCATGGCGCGCACGTCGGGCTGGGCGCCTGCGACGCCTTCCACGAGTCGCTCAAGCAGTGGGCGGGCGCCGGTGTAATCGTTGATCTGGAAGAACAGTTCAGCCAGTGCCAGCGAGACATCGGCATAGGCAACGGGGTCGTCGCCGTAGTGCTGGCCCACCTGCATGGCAGCACGTGCCAGCACATCGCGTGCAGTCATGTCGCCCTCGCCCTGCAGCTCGCCGGCGGCGCGGAACATCAGCATCATGTACTGGCGGACTGCGTCATTGCGTGCGATCTCGCGCCGGGCATGGTCGCGCTCCATGGCGGCTTCGCGGCCCTGCAACACCACGCCGGTGACTCCCGCCGCAAGACTCACCAGGGCAACGCCCGCCAGCGCGAACGCAAGGCTGTGGCGGCGGAAAGCGCGTGCCAGCACGTAGCGGATGGTGGGTTTGCGGGCCTTGACCGGACGCTGCGCCAGATGGGCGCGGATGTCGTCGGCCAGTTCGTCGGTGGTGCGGTAGCGCTGGTCCGCCTGCGGTTGCAGCGCCTTGCGCACGATGTTGTCCAGATCCCCGCGCAATGCCCGGGCTGCGGCACCTCGGAGTCGACTGCTGGGCCGCGGTGGGTCCTGCAGTGACAGTCGCTCCAGTGCACGGATGAGGGGCATTCCGCCCAGCTGCCAAGGACGCGCGTCGGTGAGCAGTTCAAACAGGATCACGCCCAGCGCGTATACGTCGGTGGCAGTGGAAATGGTGCCGCCATCGAGCTGCTCGGGAGCACAGTAATCCGGAGATGCCCGGATCACCTGGGTGACATCGGCCGCTGCCTGCGCATCGGGCGACAGCTTCTTGGCAATGCCGAAGTCCAGCAACTTGAGCTGGCCGTCGCCGGTCACCAGCATGTTCCCCGGCTTCAGGTCGCGGTGTACCACCAGATGGCGGTGCGCGTGGCCAACCGCATCGCAGGCCTGCAGCACCAGCTCCAGGCGCTGGCGCAGCGGCAGGCCCCGGGCATATTCGTTCAGCGGCTGACCATCCACGTATTCCATGACCGCGTACGGCGTGCCCTGGTATTCGCTGCCATCCAGCAGATGTGCGATGGCGGGGTGTTCCAGACGCGCGAGGATGCGGCGCTCGGCGGCGAAGCGTGCGCGGTCCTCGTCGGACTCCATGCGCAGCATCAGCTTCAGCGCGGCGCGCTGCTCGAAGTCTTCGCCAGTGCGGGTGACCAGGTACACCTCGCCCATGCCGCCGCGGCCCAGCAGCGATTCAATGCGCCAGCAGCCCACCATGGTGCCTGGTGAAAGGATCGGCTTGGCGACAGCGGCACTGTCCGTCATCAAGGTTGGCGCATCGTCCTGGGCCAGCATGGCCAGCACCTCTTCGCGGATGGGCGCTTCCGGTTCCAGCGCCTCAAGTGCTGCCGCGCGCGCTGCGTGGGGCTTGTCCACCACTGCATCGAACAGCTCCCACACACGCTTCCAGCGCGTCGCGTCCATATTCCTTTCCCCCCGGAAACGCTGTGGAGTGGACGGAATACCAGCCTCCCCAGCCTGCTCCGTTCATCCGGAGTATAGCCAGCGCCATCCGGAGCGGCGCGAGGAAGGTTCATTCCCGGACGTTGTACAGTTGCGCTAGTCAACGCAGACAGGACCAGCGCTGTGAATCCAGCCCTCGATACGGCGACAGGAAGCAGACCTGCCGGTGGGCAGGCGCCCGGCGTGGCGTCGGCCGAACAACGCGTGATTACGGCCTTGCTGGACCAGGGCAAGCTGAAGGAACCCGACCTTGCACGCGCGCAACGCCTGCATGATGAGGCCGGGGGCAGCCTGCTTGGCCTGCTCGGCAGGCTGGGGCTGATATCCGAACGTGACCATGCCGAGGCCTGTGCCGCCGTGTTGGGGCTGCGTTTGGTGGCGGGCAAGGAGCTTCCCGGCGAGCCGCCGGAGCTGATCGAGGGCGCGCAGCCGCTGTCACCACGGTTCCTGCGCCAGTTCCACGTGTGCCCGCTGGGCGAATCGCAGGCGCAACTCGTGCTGTGGATGGCCGATCCGTTCGATGATTACGCCATCCAGGCGGTGCATCTGGCCACCGGTTGCCAGGTGCAGCCGGTCGTGGGTGTGCGTTCGGAAATCGATGACCTGATCGAGCGCTGGTACGGCCAGGGCCGCAGCGCGATGGGCGCGATCGTGGAAACCGCCGATGGCGAGGCGGGCGACATGGACGACGTGGAGCACCTGCGCGACCTGGCCAGCGAAGCTCCGGTGATCCGACTGGTGAACCTGGTGATCCAACGGGCGGTGGAGCTGCGCGCGTCCGACATCCATATCGAGCCGTTCGAGAACCGGCTCAAGGTCCGCTACCGGGTGGACGGGGTGCTGGTGGAAGGCGAGAGTCCGCCGGCCAACCTGACCGCCGCCGTGATCAGCCGGGTCAAGATCATGGCCCGGCTCAACATTGCCGAGCGGCGGCTGCCGCAGGACGGGCGGATCATGCTGCGGGTCCAGGGCAAGGAGCTGGACCTGCGCGTAAGCACGGTGCCGACCGCGCACGGCGAGAGCGTGGTGATGCGCCTGCTGGACCGCGAGACGGTGGTGTTCGACTTCGAGCGGCTGGGCTTCACCGATCAATTCCTGCCGCAGTTTCAGAAGGTGCTGGAGCAGCCGCACGGGATCCTGCTGGTCACTGGGCCGACCGGCTCGGGCAAGACCACCACCCTGTATACCGCGCTGTCCAAACTCAACACCCCGGGCGTCAAGATCATCACGGTCGAGGATCCGGTCGAATACCAGATCGAGGGCATCAATCAGATCCAGGCCAAGCCGCAGATCGGGCTGGATTTCGCCAATGCGCTGCGCTCGATCGTGCGCCAGGATCCGGACATCATCATGATCGGCGAGATGCGCGATCTGGAGACCGCGCGCATCGCCATCCAGTCCGCGCTCACCGGCCACCTGGTGCTGAGCACGCTGCATACCAACAACGCCGCCGGCGGCATCAGCCGCATGCTCGACATGGGGGTGGAGGATTACCTGCTGACCTCGACGGTGAACGGGATCCTGGCCCAGCGCCTGGTGCGGCAGCTGGAGCCCACCCATGCGGAGCGCTATCCGGCTTCCGCGGAAGAGATCGAGAAGTTCGGCCTGCGGCGCTTCCAGCCGCACGGCGAGATCATGCTGTATCACCCGCGCCCGTCGGAGCTGACTTCGACCGGCTATCTGGGGCGGACCACGATCATGGAGTTCCTGGTCATGAACGACGAGCTGCGCCGGGCGGTGATGCGCCACGCCGGCATGGGCGAGATCGAACAGATCGCCCGCCAGCACGGCATGCGCACCATGTATGAGGATGGGATCGTCAAGGCGCTGGCCGGGGTGACCACCATCGAGGAAGTGTTGAGGGTCACGGAAGATGCATAGGGTTTTCCGGCTGCTGGCGGCAGCAATCATGGAGCTGCGCTTTTCCTTCTCCACCGAAACCACCTTGCGAAACATCAACCTCAGGCGCTGATGATGGCCCAGTACCGCTACAAGGCACTCAACGCGCGCGGCGAGACGCTCGACGGCGTGATGGAAGCCGCCAGCGAAGCTGAGGTGGTGCAGCGCCTGCAGGAGCAGGGGCACATGCCGGTCGAGGCGCGACCTGCAAGCGAGGGTGGCGGCCGCACAAACTGGCGCGCGCTGTTGCGGCCGAAGCCTTTCGCCGGCCAGCGGCTGGTGCAGTTCACCCAGCAGCTGGCGACCCTGCTGGCCGCGGGACAGCCGCTGGACCGGGCGCTGACCATCCTGCTGGACCTGCCGGAGGATGCAGCCGCCAAGCGCACCATCAGTGACATCCGCGATGCGGTGCGCGGCGGCAGCCCGCTGTCACAGGCGCTGGAGCGTCAGCATGGGGCGTTTTCGCGCCTGTACGTGAACATGGTCCGCGCGGGTGAGGCCGGCGGAACCCTGCATGAAACCCTGCAGCGGCTGGCCGATTACCTGGAGCGCAGCAGTGAGCTGCGTGGTCGGGTGATCAATGCGCTGATCTATCCGGCCATCCTGGTGGTGATGGTGGGCCTGTCGCTGCTGTTCCTGCTGGGCTACGTGGTGCCGCAGTTCGCCGGCATGTATGAAAGCCTGGATGCGGACCTGCCGCTGTTCACCCGGCTGGTGCTGGGCGTGGGCGAGCTGGTGCGCGACTGGTGGCTGCTGATGCTGGCCGTGCCGCTGCTGGCCCTGCTGTGGTTCGACCGCAGGCTGCGTGATCCGGCGTTCCGCGCACGCTTCGACGGCTGGCTATTGGGTACCCGGATCGCCGGTCCGCTGGTGGCGCGGCTGGAAACCGCCCGGCTGGCGCGCACCCTGGGCACCTTGCTGAAGAATGGCGTGCCGCTGCTGGCGGCGCTGGGCATCGGCCGCAACGTGCTCGGCAACACCGCCTTGGCGGCCGATGTCGAAGCCGCGGCCGAAGAGGTCAAGGGCGGGGTGGGCCTGTCGTCGGCGCTGGGGCGGAACAAGCGTTTTCCGCGACTGGCGCTGCAGATGATCCAGGTCGGCGAGGAGTCCGGCGCGCTGGATTCAATGCTGCTCAAGACCGCGGATACTTTCGAACAGGAAACCGGGCAGGCGCTGGACCGCATGCTGGCGGCGCTGGTGCCGGTGGTTACCCTGCTGTTGGCCGGCATCGTCGGGGTGGTGATCCTGGCGGTGCTGGTTCCCATTTACGATCTCACCAATGTCATAGGTTGACGTATGAATTCCTATCGTTATTGCCGCAGGGCGGGTCGACATTTCATTTCTCCGGTCGGACAGGGTTTCGCGGACGGACGCCGGCAACCGGCGGGCCGCGCCGGCTCCCGGCGCACGGGGTCGCGGGAGCACGGCTTCAGCCTGATCGAAATCATCGTGGTGGTGGTGCTGATCGGCGGCATCGTGGCGTTTGCCGCCAGCCGCATCCTGGGCGGCGGCGACCGCGCCCGGGTCAACCTGGCCCAGGCCCAGGTGCAGACCCTGGTCGACAAGGTGGAAGGCTATGAGATGGATACCGGCACCCTGCCCGGCAGCCTCGGCGACCTGGTGGTGCAGCCTTCGGGAGTGAGCGGATGGCTGGGCCCGTATGCGACACAGGGCGAACTGAATGATCCCTGGAACACCCCGTTTGAATACCGGGTGCCGGGTGATGGCCGCCGTTTTGACATCGTCAGCTACGGCGCGGATCGCCAACCCGGCGGCGAGAGCGTCAATGCGGACATCAGCATCCGGCAGTAGCCGGGTTGGGAGTGCCGGATGGGCAGGCGCGAGCGCGGATTTTCACTGCTGGAAGTGATCGCGGTCGTGGCCCTGATCGCCATCGCCAGCCTGCTGGCGGTGGGCGTGCTGGGCGGAGGGCTGGAACGCATGCAGATGCGCTCGGCGGCCAAGGACATCGCCGCAAATCTGCGCTTCACCCGCGCCCATGCTCTGGCCACCGGCACGCCGCAGCGCTTCACCATCGATCCGGTGGCCCGTACCTGGCAGGCGCCGCGTGACCGCAGCGGACGGATCCCTGCGCGCATGGAAGTGGAGTTCACCGGCGCCCGCGAGGCGCAGCTGCGCGGTGATGAAGGGGCTGTTGTGTTTTTCGACGACGGCGCTTCCACCGGCGGCCGGGTGCGGCTGGAATCCGGCGGCGCGCGCTGGGATATCGACGTGGCCTGGCTGACCGGGGAAGTGCGCATCCATCGGGGCCAGCGGTGAGGGGCCGGGCACGCCCGGGTTCCCGCCAGCGCGGCTACACCTTGATCGAAGTGCTGGTGGCCTTCTCCGTGCTGGCCCTGGCGCTGACCCTGTTGCTGGGTACGCTGTCGGGTGCCACCCGCCAGGTGCGCTGGTCGGCCGATGCCGGGCGCGCGGCGCTGCACGCGCAGTCGCTGATCGCCCAGGCTGGCGTGGGCGAAGTGCTGCAGCCGGGCCGGCGCGAGGGCGAGCTGGATGCGGGACGCTACCGCTGGACGCTTGAAGTGGCTCCGTGGGTGGATCCCGCCCAGCCGCCGCAGTTGCTTGAAGATGTCGCCGGTCCGCAGCTGATGGCGCTGCGGCTGCGTCTTGAATGGGGCGATGGCGGCCCGGCGCAGAGTCTGCAGGTGGATTCGCTGCGGCTGGTGCAGCCGGACCCTGCGGGAGGGTCGCTGTGAGCGGCCGGATGGCAATGACGACGCGGCACGCGCGCGGATTCACCCTGATCGAAGTGCTGGTGGCCACCGCGCTGCTGGCTGCCGGCCTTGCACTGGCCTTTGCCACCCTGCGCGCCGCCACCGCCACGGTGGAAAGGGGGGAGGTTCTGGTGGCCAGCAGCGAGCGGATCCGGGCCGTGCAGGGATTCCTGCGCAGCCGGCTGGCCTCGGCCCATGCGTTGACCTTTGAACATGACCTGGCCGGCCCGGACCCGGTGTACTTCATCGGCGGGCGGGACCACATGCTGTTTGTCAGCGATGTGCCGCCGTATCTGGGTCATGGGGGGCCGGCGCTGCATGAGGTGGTCGCGGCCCGGGATCGTGACGGGCTGCGGCTGGAAGTCTCCTTCGCCACCGTCCTTGCGGGGCAGGTGTTCCGCGACGAGCCGGCGCGTCCACCCGAGCTGCTGGCCGGTCAGCTGGCCAACGTGCGTTTCAGCTATCGCGGCCCTGATGCGCAGGGCGGGATGACCGACTGGCTGGATGAGTGGCCCGATCCGCAGCGGCTTCCGCTGCTGGTCCGCATCGAAGTGGAAGGCGAGCGCGAGGGTGCATGGCCGACCCTGGTGGTGGCCCCTTTTCAGGCCCAGGGCCAGGGATACCCGGGAGGACGGCGACGTTGAGCAGTAGACGGACCCCCATGACCCAGCGCGGCGCTGCGCTGCTGCTGGTGATGTGGCTGGTGGCGCTGTTGGCGGCCCTGGTGGGGGCGTTCGCATTCTCGGCGCGGATCGAACAGATCCAGGGCCGTGTGCTGTATCGCGGCGTGGTGGCGGACCAGGCGGCGAGGGCGGGGCTGGAATACGCCATGCTGCGGCTGGCCGATCGCGACCCGCTGACTGCCTGGCTGCCGGATGGGCGCCCGTATGACTGGGAGTTCGCCGGCATGCCGGTGCAGGTGCGGATCGTCGACGAGCGCGGCAAGATCGACCTCAACGTGGCCGACCAGACCCTGCTTGCGGCCCTGATGGTGGCGCTGGGAACGGATGAGGTCGAAGCGCAGGTGCTGGCCGCGGCGATTGAAGACTGGCGTGACGAGGACGACCTGGGACAGCTGGTGGGCGCCGCCGAAGCCCCCCAGTACGCGGCGGCCGGATTGCCATACGGGCCGAGGAACGCGTGGTTCGAAACTGTTTCTGAACTGGAACTGGTACTCGGCATGCCCGCCGACCTGGCAGCGCGCATGGCTCCGCACGTGACCGTGCACAATGCCACGCCGGTTCCCGACCAGCGCTGGGCCAGCGGCCCGGTCCTGCAGGCCATGGGTTTGGACCCGGAAATCGTAGAGGCAATGCGCAAGCCCGACCCCATGCTTGCGCCTGACCAGGGCTTCGTCGCAGGCGGCAGCGGAACGTATAGTATCGACAGCCTCGCGCGCCTGCCTGACGGGCGCCGGGCGCGATTGCAGGCAGTGGTGCGGGCGGGGGGGACCGCCCTGCCCGGTGCGGCCTATGTTTCCCTGCGCTGGAAGGAGGGCGCTTCGGCACCCGATGACTGATGCCGACCACATCGCTTCGCCCCCGACGCCCCCGTCGCCCCCGTCGTTGATCCAGCGGCTGTGGCGCGAAGGGGGAAGCCGCCTGGGACCGTGGCTGGGGTTCTGGTTGTGGTGGGGCCGCGCGCTGGCGACCTGGGTGCCGGCCCGGCTGCGCGCGCTGCTGGGCCTGGATGGCCGCCGGCTGCTGCTGCGGCATGCAAGTGATGAACTTTCGCTGGTGCTCGAACACAGCGAAGGGGAGCCGGAGCTGGCCCGCCTGCCGTGGGTTGCTGCCGACGCCGACGGGGGCGCTGCCATCCTGAACACGCTGCTTCCGGCCCAGCTGTCGGCGCTGCCGCGCTGGCTGGTGCTTCCGGCCGGCACCGCCCTGCGACGCCCGATGACGGTGCCCATCGCCGCTGCCGACCGGCTGCGCGAGGTGCTGGGTTTCGAGATCGACCGGCAGACGCCATTCGCGGCCAACGAAGTGTGTTTCGATGCGCGGCTGATCCGTCGCCGCAGCGATGGCCAGCTGGATGTCGAGCTGGTGGTGGTGCCGCGCGCGGCCTTCGATGCCGCCATCGCCGCGCTGGGCGGTGCCGGTACCGGCCTGGCGGGCGTGGACCTGGACGATGACGACGATTCGCCGCTGGGCATCAACCTGCTGCCGGAAGCCGCGCGCGAACACCGCGCCGATCCCTGGCAGCGCTGGAACCTTGCCTTGGCCACGCTGGCGGTGCTGGCAGTGGCCAGCGCCATGTGGATGGTCCTGGACAATCGCCGCCAGGCGGCGGATGCGTTCGAGCAGGCATCGCAGCAGCTGATCGCCCAGGCCCGCCAGGCTTCGGATCAGCGCCGCCAGGTCGCCGACCATATCGAAGGCATGCAGTACCTGGACGAGCTGCGTGCCGCGCAGCCGGCCATGGTCGAGATCCTTGACGAACTGAGCCGCCTGCTGCCGGACAGCACCTACCTGGAAAAGCTGGCGGTCGAGAACGGCCGCCTGCTGCTGATTGGCCAGAGCACCGAGGCCTCGGCCCTGGTGCAGCAGCTCGGAGACTCGGAGCTGTGGCACTCGCCCGCTCTGGCCGGCGCGCTGCAGCCGGATCCACGCAGCCGCCGCGACCGCTTCACCCTCACCGCTGAAGTCGCATCCACTCCAGGCCCCGTTGCCCCGGCCGCTGCCGATACATCAGGAGGCGCCAATGCGCAGCCCGATCCCTGAGCGCGAGCGCTGGCTGGCGCTGGGCATCCTGGTCCTGCTGCTGGGGCTGGGATACCTGCTGCTGGTGCACCCGTGGTGGACGCGACCGATGCAGGAAGTGGGCGCGCGGATCGATTCGCTGCAGCAGCGCGACCTGCGCGCGCGCATGGCCCTTTCGCAGCAGCCGCAGGTGCTGGAGCTGCTGCAGGCGCAGCGGGAACAGGCCCTGCGCCGGCCCGGTTTCATGCCCGAGACAAGCCCGGAGCGCGCCACCGCGGCGCTGGTGCAGCAGCTGGAAACCGTGGTTGCCGAGGCCAGCCCCGGCAACCGCAGCTGCGCCATCATCAACCGCTCGCCAATGACCGATGTCCGCCAACAGCGCTTCCCGCGGGCGGTGGTGCAGGTGCGCCTGCACTGCGGCGGAGCGGAGCTGGCCACGATCCTGCACGGACTGGAAAGTGGCACCCCGCGACTGTTCGTGGAAAATTTGAACCTGCTGACCCACCAGCTGGGCGGGATGCGGCTGGAAGAGGGGCGGGGCGCGGGGCTGGATGTCACCTTCGACCTGATCGGCTACCTGCGGCCGCTGCCCGGAGCTGGCCATGCGGATTGAAGAGGCCGGCGCCAGGACCTGGTTGCTCGGCGCCGTCGCACTGTGGGCGGTCTGTACCTGGGCGCTGGCAGCATTCGGCCTCGGCGGACGGGTGGAGCCGCTGCCGGAAGATCCGGCCCTGCTGCAGCCGCTGCCGCAGGCTGGCAGCCCCATCGACGACGGCCTGGGCCCGCTGCCCCAGTATTCGGCTATCCGCGATCGCGCGCTGTTCGAAGAGGACCGCACGTACCGTCCCTTCGTGCTGGAAGGCGCGGCGGACGGTGATGTCCAGGGCAGCGGTTTCGATGTGGTCCTGACCAGCGTGTTGATCACACCGCGCCTGGAAATGGCGATCGTGCAGCCGCGCGAGGGTGAGGGCGAGGCGCTCAGCTTCCGCCTGGGCGAGTCTTCACCGCTGGCACCGGACTGGACGCTGACTTCGCTCAGCCCGCGCAGCGCCGTCTTCAACGGCCCGGACGGCGAGCTCAGGCTCGAGCTGCGGGTGTTCGACGGCATCGGCGGGGAGCCTCCCACCCCGATGGACGGTGGGGAACCACCGGAAGAAGCGTCGGCCGAGGCCACCACTCCGGAGCGCGAGCCGGTTCGCCGCGGTGCTCCGGCCACCGGCGTGATCGCCGAAACCGGCGCGGGCAACGAGGCCAGCGACCGCAACGAACAGGCGGAAGCCATTCGGCGCCGCATCGAGGCGAGGCGCGCGCGCCTGCGCGAGCAGCAACCATCGTCGTCGCCCACGCCGCAGCAGCAGAATCCTTAGAGTGCATCCCATGAAGCCATCCGTCCTGTCCAAAGCAGCACTGGCCGCCCTGCTCACCACCCTGCTGGCCGCCTGCGCCACGCCGGTGCCGCATATGCAACGCGGTGGCACTGCGGGCATGCCCGAGCCGGTGATCCGCAGCAGCATCGAGTCCGAGCCGCTGGAGGAATCCGGCCCGCCCCAGGCGCAGCTGCGCTATGGCAGCGGACACACCATCAACCAGTCCGCCGCCAGCGCCCCCCGACCCGGCCTGGCCGCGACCAGTGGCGAGTCCACCTTCAATTTCGAAGGCGCGCCCGTACACGCGGTGGTCAAGGCGATCCTGGGCGACATGCTGGGACAGAACTACGTGATTGCCCCCGAAGTACAGGGCACGGTGACCCTGGCGACGCCGCGCCCGGTGAGCGCTTCGGGCGCCTTGAGCATGCTTGAGATGGTGCTGGGCTGGAACAACGCCCGCATGATCTACAGCGATGGCCGCTACAACATCGTGCCGGCCGAAGGCGCGATGGCCACCGGTACCGTGGCCCCGCGCACCGGTGCTGCGGTGGATGCGCGCGGCTTCGAGGTGCGCACCGTGCCGCTGCGCTACATCTCGGCCACCGAGATGGAAAAGGTGCTCGAGCCCTACGCGCGGCCGGACGCCATCGTCAGCGCAGACAACGCACGCAACGTGATCACCGTGTCAGGCAGTCGCGCGGAGCTGGAGAACTACCTGCGCACCATCGAAATATTCGACGTGGACTGGCTGGCCGGCATGTCGGTGGGCGTGTTCCCGCTTGAGTCCGGGCGCGCCTCGGAGGTGGTCAGCGACCTGGAGACCGTGTTCGGCGAGGACAGTGGCTCCCCGGTGGCGGGCATGTTCCGCTTCATGCCGCTCGATGGCGCCAACGCGATCATGGTGATCACCCCGCAGCCGGCCTATCTGGGCGAGGTGCAGCGCTGGCTGGAGCGGATCGACAGCGCCGGGCGCGATGCGCGGCTGTATTCCTACGAACTCAAATACATCAAGGCCATGGACCTGGCCGACCGTCTGGCCGAGGTGTTCGGCGCCGGTGGCGGGCGGATGGACGATGGCAGCGCCTCGCTGATGCCGGGCCTGCAATCAAGCAGCCTGCGCAGCAGCGGCGTGGGCGGACGCGGTAGCAGCCTGCCGGTGGGTGGTGGCGAGTTTGGCGACGACTCCCGGCGCCGCGGTGGCGTGGACTCTCAGGGCCGGCGGGGCGGCATGGCCAGCGGCGGCCAGCTGCAGCTGGGCGAAGCGGGCGTCGGATCGGGCAGCGTGACCCTGGAGGTCGACGGCGACCAGGTCGGCGTATCCGCGCTGGAAGAGACCAATACCCTGCTGGTGCGGGCCACCTCGCAGGCGTGGAAATCGATCCGCGAAGTGGTCGAACGCATGGACGTGATGCCCATGCAGGTGCACATCGAGGCGCAGGTGGTCGAAGTGGCGCTGGACGGCGTGCTGGAGTACGGCGTGAACTGGTTCTTCGAGCGTGCGGTGACCGATGTCGGGCTGCCGAACGCGGTCAACCGTACTACCTGGAGCACGCTGGCCGGCAACGTGACCGGCACGACGACCGGCGCCGGGGCGGCGGGGCTGGGCTGGACCTTCCTCGGCCGCAATGCGGCCGCGATCATCTCGGCGCTGGACGAGGTAACCGACCTGCGCCTGCTGCAAACCCCTTCGGTATTCGTGCGCAACAACGCCGAGGCCGAGCTCAACGTGGGCAGCCGCATCCCGGTCAACTCGGTCTCCATCAACCCGGGCATGGGCAGCGACACTGCCTTGTCCCAGGTGCAGTACCTGGATACCGGCATCATCCTCAAGGTGCGTCCGCGGGTGACCCAGGACGGCATGGTGTTCCTGGATATCGCCCAGGAAGTCAGCTCGCCGCTGGGCGAGGTGGACGAGCGCGGCAACGTGCGCATCGATACCCGCTATCTGAAGACCGAGGCCGCGGTGCAGTCGGGCGATACGGTGATGTTGGCCGGGCTGATGAGCGAGGGCTCGGTGCGTGGGTCCACCGGCGTGCCGGGGCTGAGCCGGATCCCGATATTCGGCAGCCTGTTCGGCCAGCAGCGGATCCGCAACGAGCGCAGCGAGGTGATCATCCTGCTGACCCCGACGATCGTGCGCAATCCGCTGGAGGCGCGCCGGCTGACCGATGAGTACGGTCGTCGCTTCCGTGCCATGGAGCCGATGTACGAGCGCGAGGCCGCTGAGGCAGCCGAGGCCGCGCGCGCCGCGACGCCGCCCAGCGACGACTGAGTCGGGCTGGTGTCCGGACTGCCGGTTGTCCTGCTGCCGCTGGGGACTGATGACGATGCGCTGGATGCCTGCCTGGCCGCGCTGGATGCGGGTACGCCCGCAGGGACGCGGGTGTGGCTGGCAGATGACGCGTGCGCGGGGCCGCGGGGATTGGCGATCGTGGAACGGTGGCTGGCCGGCACCCGCCTGCGTGCGGACTACAGTCGCCGCCAGCGCGGCATCGGTGAGGCAGGGCACCTGGGCGAAGCGCTGAAGGCCTGCGGTGATGCCGATGTGGCGGTGCTGGCCCCCGACGCAGTCCCGGCGCCGGGCTGGCTGGAGGAGCTGGCAGCCTGCTTCCAGCGCGATGCGGCCGTGGCCACGGCCACGCCCTGGTGCAATGCCGGGGAGGCGACCGCGTGGCCACGCATCGGCGAGATTGATCCGATCCCGTCCGACCTGGACCGCATCGCCGACGCCTGCGCGTTGCTGCCGCCGCTGTATCCGGAGCTGCCCTCGGCCGTCGGCCACGCGGTGTTGCTGCGCGGCAGCGCCCGCCAGCGGGCCGGCGGGCTGGATGGCTCCAGCTACCGCTCCTGGTATGCAGCGCTGATTGACCTGTCGCTGCGCCTGTCGGGTCTCGGCTGGCGCAACGTGCTGTGTGAGAGAGCCTTCGTGGCCCGCGGTGGAGAGGGCGGACTGGGCGATGGCGATATGCATGCACTGGCCTCGCGCTGGCCGGACTGGCATCCGCGGCTGGCCGGTTTCATCATGCGTGACCCGCTGCAGCAGACCCGCGCACGGCTGCAGGCGGCGCTCGCCGAACTGGCGGCGCTGCCGCCGCAGCGCGAACTGTTTGCCGGACTTGATGCAGTCGTCGAGGTTGGGAACGCGGAAGAATGAGCGTGCAGAACGACAGGCGTGAATGCGCCGATACGGTCACCGCCGTGGTGGTCACTTACCAGAGCGCTTCAACGATTGACGAATGCCTGCAGCGACTGCGGGCGGCGGAGTCGGTGGCCGCCGTGCGGGTGGTCGACAACGGTTCCAATGACGGGACCATGGCAATCGTCCAGCGGCACGCGGCCGCCGACCGGCGGGTGCGCTTCATCGCCAATCCGGACAACCCGGGGTTCGCCGTGGCTTGCAACCAGGGCGTGGCGGCAGCGGGTGACGAGAGCGGCAGCTGGGTGGCCATGGTCAATCCCGATTTGATGGTGGAGCCGGATACGTTTGTGCGAATGACTGCCCTGGCGTGGGAACATGACGAGCCGGCGGCTGGCGACGGACTGCCACGCGTGCTGCTGGGGGCGGATCTGGTCGGAGAGGATGGCGCGCGGGATCCTGCGGCGCGGCGGCGTGAGCCGGACTTTGTCGCCATGCTCCGCGGCGTGCTGGGCGGCGGCAGTACCGCCACCACAATGGCCATCACCCCGGATGACAGCCAGCCGCTGCAGCCGGTGCAGGCGATATCGGGCGCGCTGATGCTGATGCCGCGCGCGCTGTATGAGGAGCTGGGCGGGTTTGACGAAGGCTACCGCCTGCACGCCGAAGATCTCGATCTGTGCCGTCGCGCGCGTGAGGCCGGGGCGCTCATCGGCGTGGCCAATCCGGCGCGGGTGATGCACGTGCGCGGGGTGTCGAGCCGCTCGCGGCCAGTGTTCGTGGAGTGGAACAAGCATCGCGGCCTGGGCCGCTACTTCAGGCGATTCGAGGCGCCCAAGCGCTCGCTGCCGGTGCGCCTGGCGGTGTATGCGATCATCTGGGCCCGTTTCCCCATCGCCGTATTGCGGGCCGTCAGCCGCTCGCAGGGCGGAGCCTGAAGCACCGGCGAGTCCGACGGCGCAGCCGCTGACAAGGCCGCCGCGGGGCCCATCCGAGGACGCCATGCCGGTCATTGAATCGCTGCTCGATACCGATCTCTACAAGCTCACCATGATGCAGGCGGTGCTGCACCAGCATCCCGGCGCGCACGCGGTGTATCGCTTCCGCTGCCGCACGCCCGACGTTGATCTGGCCAAGCACATGGAGGCGATTTCGGCGGAGATCGATGCGCTGTGCAGTCTCCGTTTCACCCCGGAGGAATTGGACTACCTGGCCGGGCTGCGCTTCATGAAGCCCGATTTCATCGATTTCCTCGGCCTGTTCCGATTGGATCGCAAGTACGTCTCACTGCGCCGCTCGGATTCGGAGCAGGGCGGGATCGAGCTGGAAGTCACCGGGCCGTGGCTGCACACGATCATGTTCGAGGTGCCCTTGCTGGCCATCATCAGCGAGCTGCACATGGCCCACGGGGCCGGGCCGGAAGTGCGGGTGGAGGGACTGCGCCGCTTGCGCGACAAGGCCGCCCAGCTGCGCGAAGGGGTTGGCTATGAGGATTGCCGCATCACCGACTTCGGCACCCGCCGGCGCTACTCGCGCGCATGGCACGGCGAAGTGGTGGAGATGCTGGCTGATGAGCTGGGGCCGAAGTTTGCCGGCACCAGCAACCTGGATCTGGCCCGCCGGCTGGGCATCAATCCGCAGGGAACCATGGCCCATGAGTGGCTGCAGGCATTCCAGGCGCTGGGCCCGCGGCTGCGCGATTCGCAGAGCGCCGCCTTCGACAATTGGGCGCGCGAATACCGGGGTGACCTCGGCATCGCGCTGACCGACGTGATCGGACTGGATGCCTTCCTGCGTGATTTCGACCTGTATTTCTGCAAGCTGTTCGACGGCATGCGCCATGACTCCGGCGACCCGTTCGAATGGGGCGAGCGCATGATCGCCCACCTGCAGGGCTACCGGCTTGATCCGAACACCAAGGTGCTGGTGTTCAGCGATGGCCTGGACATGGATCAGGTGATGCGCCTGTACGCGCGTTTTCGCGGGAGGACGAAGATGTCGTTCGGCATCGGCACCAACCTCACCAACGACCTGGGCGTGACGCCGCTGAGCATCGTGATGAAGATGGTCCGCTGCAACGGCCAGCCGGTGGCCAAGCTCAGCGACTCGCCGGGCAAGACCATGTGTGATGATCCAGGCTACCTGACCTACCTGCGCCAGGTGTTCCAGGTGGCCTGACGCGGATACGGATACGGAAGCGGCCGGCGCCGGGGTCATATGGTACCGCCGGCTATGCCCACGGGCCAGGGTGGGCATGGTATCGCCGGATGTGCCAACGGGCCGTACGGTATCGCCCGTGTAGGAGCGCGCCATGCGCGCCATGCGCGCGAAGCCGCGTGAATCATGGTCCGCGGGTCGTTGTGGGCCGCGTGCGGTAACCGGAACTGCACCGCGTGGGGTAGAGGTTCCGCCGGCCACGGCGTTGTTGCCGACGCCTCGGCGGGACCCCCGGAATTCACGCGGCTTCGCGCGCATGGCGCGCTCCTACGCGGTGCCAGTCCGGCGGTTCAGGCGGAGCGGAAGCGGTTGATGGCGTCGCGCAGGTCGCGGGCGGCCGCGGCGGCGGCTTCGGCGTAATCGTCACCGGCGGAGGCATAGAGGATTGCGCGCGACGAGCTGATCACCAGCCCGGTGCCATCGTCGCTGCGGGCATTGCGCACCACTGCTTCCACGTCGCCGCCCTGTGCGCCCACGCCGGGTACCAGCAGTGGCATGTCGGAACCGACAATTGCGCGCACTTCGCGCAGCTGATCGGGCCAGGTGGCACCCACCACCAGGGCGCAGTTGCCATTGCCGTTCCAGTCGCGGGCGATGGTTTCAGCGACGTGCTGGTACAGCGGGCGCTCCCCGCCATCCGCGCCGCGGACCGGCAGGTCCTGCAGGTCGGCGGCGCCAGGGTTGGAGGTGCGGCACAGGATCACCACGCCGCGGTCGGCGCGGTCGAGGAAGGGCTGCAGCGAATCCCGGCCGAGGTACGGGTTGGCGGTCACCGCGTCTGCGCCGTAGCGGTCGAAGGCCTCGGCGGCGTAGTGCTGTGCGGTCGAGCCGATGTCGCCGCGCTTGGCGTCCAGGATCACCGGCACGGCCGGATGCGCCTGGTGCAGGTGCGTGATCAGCCGATCCAGCGCGTCTTCGGCGCCGAGCGCGGCGAAGTGCGCGATCTGCGGCTTGAACGCGCAGGCGAACTCCGCCGTCGCATCGGAAATGTCGCGGCAGAACGCGAAGACGGCGTCCTGATCGTCGGCAAACTTGGCCGGGAACTTCGCCGGCTCAGGATCCAGGCCCACGCAGACCAGTGTGTTCGCAGTGCGCCAGCGGCTGCGCAAGTTGTCGATGAAAGTCATGCCGGTGTCCACCGTCCCGCAAAAGGCGCCCGCGTTGTCCGCGGGCGCGCCAGGGTCACTTCAGCGCCTTGAACCGCAGCCGCTTCGGACCCGCGTCATCGCCCAGGCGACGCTTCTTGTCTTCCTCGTACTCGCGATAGTTGCCCTGGAAGAACTCCACGTGCGAGTCGCCCTCGAACGCCAGGATATGGGTGGCGACGCGGTCAAGGAACCAGCGGTCATGGCTGATCACGAAAGTGTTGCCGGGGAACTCCAGCAGCGCGTCTTCCAGGGCGCGCAGGGTTTCCACGTCGAGGTCGTTGGACGGTTCGTCCAGCAGCAGCACGTTGCCGCCCTGCAGCAGGGTCTTGGCCATGTGCAGCCGGCCGCGCTCACCGCCCGACAGCGTGCCCACCATCTTCTGCTGGTCCTGGCCCTTGAAGTTGAAGCGGCCCAGGTAGGCGCGCGACTGGATCTCGATGCCGTTGATATTGAGGATGTCGGCGCCGCCGGAGACTTCCTGGAAGACGTTGTGGTTGCCTTCCAGCTTGTCGCGGCTCTGGTCCACGTAGGCGATGTCGACCGTCGGACCCATTTCGATCGTGCCCGAGTCAGGCTTCTCCTGGCCGGTGATCATCTTGAACAGGGTCGACTTGCCGGCGCCGTTGGGGCCGATGATGCCGATGATCGCCCCGGGCGGGACGATGAAGCTCAGGTCGTCGATCAGCAGGCGGTCGCCAAAGCTCTTGGAGACGTTCTTGAACTCCATCACCTTGGTGCCCAGGCGCTCGCCCGGCGGGATGAAGATCTCGTTGGTTTCCTGGCGCTTCTGGTAGTCGACCGACTGCAGCTCCTCGATCCGGGACAGGCGGGCCTTGCCCTTGGAGCGACCGCCCTTGGCGTTGCTGCGTGCCCACTCCAGCTCTTTCTGGATCGCCTTCTGGCGGGCCTTCTCCGAGGATTCCTCGCGCTTGAGCCGGTCTTCCTTCTGCTCCAGCCACTGGGTGTAGTTGCCCTTCCACGGAATACCGCGGCCGCGATCCAGCTCCAGGATCCATTCGGCGGCGTTGTCGAGGAAGTAGCGGTCATGGGTGACCGCCACCACGGTGCCGGTGTAGCGGGCCAGGAACTGCTCCAGCCATTCGACCGATTCGGCGTCCAGGTGGTTGGTGGGCTCGTCCAGCAGCAGCATGTCGGGCTTCTGCAGCAGCAGCTGGCACAGCGCCACGCGGCGCTTCTCGCCGCCGGACAGCTTGCCGATCACCGCGTCCCAGGGCGGCAGGCGCAGCGCGTCGGCGGCCACTTCCAGCTGCTGTTCCAGGGTGTTGGCGTCGCCGCTGGCCAGGATTGCCTCCAGCCGCTCCTGCTCCTTGGCCAGGGCGTCGAAGTCTGCGCCTTCCTCGGCGTAAGCGGCATACACCGCGTCCAGCGCAGCCTGCGCCTGGAACACTTCGCCCAGGCCCGCCTCGACCGCCTGGCGCACGGTGTGCTCCGGATCCAGCTGTGGCTCCTGGGCCAGGTAGCCGACCTTGATCCCAGCCTGCGGGCGCGCCTCGCCTTCGAAATCGGTATCCACGCCGGCCATGATCCGCAGCACCGTGGACTTGCCGGAGCCGTTCAGGCCCAGCAGGCCGATTTTGGCGCCGGGGAAGAAGCTGAGCGAAATGTCCTTGATGATCTGCCGCTTGGGCGGCACCACCTTGGACACCTTGTTCATGGTGTAGATGTATTGCGACATTGGGGGGCTCCGCAAGCGAAAACCGGCCCGTGGTAAGACGGACCGGGAAAGGTGTCAGGATCTGGACATTATAACTGGGGTCGGGCCGCAGGTATCACAACCGGGCCGATCGCGGCCGGGCGGGCGCCGCCCGCAGCGGCCGAAAAGCTACAATCAGTCCATTCCCCCCGCCCCGACCAGGAGAAGTTGAATGTTTCCCAAAGACGCGCGCATCGAAGGCTACGATCCCGAGCTGGCCGCGGCCATCGCGGATGAGGGTCGGCGGCAGGAAGACCACGTGGAGCTGATCGCTTCGGAAAACTACGCCAGCCCGCGGGTGATGGAAGCGCAGGGGTCGAAGCTGACCAACAAGTACGCGGAAGGCTATCCGGGCCGGCGCTACTACGGTGGCTGCGAGTATGTGGACGTGGCCGAGCAGCTGGCGATCGACCGCATCAAGCAGCTGTTCGGCGCCGACTATGCAAACGTGCAGCCGCATTCGGGTTCGCAGGCCAACCAGGCGGTGTACCTGTCAATGCTCTCGCCCGGCGACACCATTCTGGGCATGTCGCTGGCGCACGGCGGCCACCTCACCCACGGCGCCAAGCCCAATATCAGCGGCAAGCTGTTCAACGCCGTGCAGTACGGCGTGGACGACGCCGGGCTGATCGACTACGACGAGGTCGAGAAGCAGGCGGTCGAGCACAAGCCCAAAATGCTGATCGCCGGGTTTTCCGCCTACTCGCAGGTGATCGACTGGGCTCGCATGCGCGCGATCGCCGACAAGGTTGGCGCGATCTTCTTCGTCGACATGGCCCACGTGGCCGGGCTGATCGCCGCCGGCGTGTATCCCAACCCGGTGCCGCACGCGCACGTGGTCACCTCCACCACCCACAAGACCCTGCGCGGACCGCGCGGCGGCATCATCGTCGCCAGCCGCGAAGGCGCGGGCGAGATGTACGACGACATGTGCAAGAAGCTGCAGTCGATTGTGTTCCCGGGCCTGCAGGGCGGGCCGCTGATGCACGTGATCGCGGCCAAGGCGGTGGCCTTCAAGGAGGCGCTGGAGCCGGAGTTCAAGACCTACCAGCAGCAGGTGGTGAAGAACGCCCAGGCCATGGCGAAGACGATCATCGAGCGCGGCTACCGGATCGTGTCCGGCGGCACCGAGAACCACCTGATGCTGGTGGACATGATCGGCAAGGGCATCACCGGCAAGGCTGCCGAGGAGGCGCTGGGCCGGGCCCATATTACGGTCAACAAAAACGCGGTGCCGAACGATCCGGAAAAGCCGTTCGTCACTTCGGGCCTGCGCATCGGCACGCCGGCGGTGACTACCCGCGGTTACGGCGAGCAGGACTGCGTGGATCTGGCCAACTGGATGTGCGACGTGCTGGACGCGCCGGCGGACGAGGAAGTGATTGCCCGCGTGCGTGACCAGGTCACCGCCCAGTGCCGCAAGTATCCGGTGTACGGCTGATCCCGCCCGGCGGGCCTGATGCACTGCCTCTTCTGCCAGCACGTTGATACCCGGGTGATCGACTCGCGCGCCTCGGAGGATGGGGCCACCATCCGCCGCAGGCGTGAGTGCGAGGCCTGTGGCGAGCGCTTCTCCACCCTGGAGACCATCGAGCTCAAACTGCCTGCGGTGATCAAGAGCGATGGCCGCAGGGAGGCGTTTGAAACGCGCAAGTTGCGGCAGAGTTTCGACCGGGCGCTACACAAGCGCCCGGTGCCGGAAGAGCAGGTGGAAGCGTCGGTGCGGGCAGTGGTGCATCAGCTGCGCATGACCACTGAACGCGAGGTGCCGTCGCGGCGGATCGGCGAGTTCGTGATCGCCGAGCTGCGCAAGCTCGACCATATCGGTTTCGTGCGTTTCGCTTCGGTGTACCGCTCGTTCCAGGACGTGGCTGATTTCCGCCATGAACTGGACCGGCTGGAGCGCGATTCGCCTGACGAAGGCCAGCTGCCGTTGCCGGGGGTAGGGGGCGAAGTTCTGCCCGCCGACCCCGGCGCCGCCAAGGGCCGCAAGCGCTGAGGGCGCACGCCGCAACGCAATGACATTCCTGATCCGGGGCAAAAGGCTGTTTCCATGACCAATCAATTCAGCGCGACCGATCACGAGATGATGGCGCGCGCGCTGCGCCTGGCCGAGCGCGGCCTGTACACCACCAAGCCCAATCCGATGGTGGGCTGCGTGCTGGTCCGCGACGGTGAAGTGGTGGGGGAAGGCTGGCACCAGCGCCAGGGCGAGGCGCACGCCGAGGCGCTGGCCCTGGAGGCCGCCGGCGAGCGCGCCCGTGGCGCCACCGCCTACGTGACCCTTGAACCCTGCGCCCATGCCGGACATACCGGCCCGTGCGCTGATGCGCTGGCGGCCGCGGGCGTGGTGCGGGTGGTGGCGGCCATGCGCGATCCTTTCCCGCAGGTGGACGGCAAGGGTTTCGGGCGTCTCCAGGCCGCCGGGATCGAGACCGTCTCCGGGCTGATGGAGGCGCAGGCGCGCGAGCTCAACATCGGCTTTGTTTCCCGCATTGAGCGGGGTCGTCCCTGGGTGCGGGTGAAGCTGGCCATGAGCCTGGACGGGCGCACCGCGCTGGCCAGTGGCGAATCCAAGTGGATCACCGGCGAAGCCGCGCGGGTGGATGGCCATCGCTGGCGCGCCCGCGCCGGCGCCATCCTCACCGGCGCAGGCACCATCCTGGCCGACGATCCGCAGCTGACCGTGCGCCTGGGCGATGACACGCCGTTCGTGGCGCCCATCCGCGTGGTACTGGATCCGGGCCTGGCCACGGTGGCCCGCGGCCGGGTGCGCGAGGGCGATGCGCCCACCCTGTACCTGCACGCCCCCGACGTAAAGCCGCCGCGCGACATGTCAGCGTCCCGGGCGGCGGTGCCGATGAACAACGGCATGCTGGACCTGAACGCCGTGCTGCAGCTGCTGGTGGAGCGCGGGGTCAACGAGGTGCACGTGGAAGCCGGCGCCACCCTGGCCGGGGCGCTGCTGTCGGCGGGGCTGGTGGACGAGCTGCTGCTCTATGTGGCCCCGATGCTGTTGGGCGACAGTGCACGGCCGCTGTTTGCCGGGCTGAAGGTGGAAGACATGGCCCACCGCTACTGCCTGCGCGCCGCTGAAACCCGCAAGCTCGGCGACGACCTGCGCATCCGCCTGCGGCCCGTGCCGCAAGGCGGGCCCTGAGCTCCTACGCCCGGGGGGGGGCTGCGGGCGGAACGCGGCGTTCCGGGCCGGGCGTCGGGCTCGGATGGTAGAATTCCGCTGCCGGTTCGCCGGCACTCAAACCAACCAGAAACGTCTTCAGGGCGGGGTGGAAGTCCCCACCGGCGGTAGGCGCGGCGGCCGGAACGGCGTCCCGCAAGCCCGCGAGCGCCTGTGGTGCAAACCGCAGGGTCAGCAGATCCGGTCCAATGCCGGAGCCGACGGTCCGGGAAGCGGCGGTGGGCAATGCCCGGCACCGGTTCCCCACAGTCCGGATGAAAGAAGACCATTCGTGCGGCCGTGAGCCGCGCGCGTGTCCTGCGCCCGGGACGTTTTTCGCCACCAATGCGGGAAACGCCATGTCCTGTTCCATCTTCTCCAGTGTTTTCATTGCGCCCCGTCCGAGCGGGCAGGGGTGCGCCTGATGTTCACCGGAATCATCGAAGGGGTGGGCCGGCTGGCCGCCCGTGAGCCGCGCGGCGGCGATGTGCGCCTGGTGGTGGAGGCCGGCACCCTTCCGTTCGAAGCGGTGCAGCTGGGCGAGAGCATCGCCGTCAACGGTGTCTGCCTGACCGTGGTGGCGTTCGACGCGGCCTCGTTCCAGGCCGATGTGTCCAACGAAACCCTGGCGCTGACCACCCTGGGCGGACTGTCGCAGGGTGCCGCGCTGAACCTTGAGCGCGCCATGCGGCCGGATGACCGCCTGGGCGGGCACCTGGTCAGCGGTCATGTGGACGGCGTGGGGCACGTGGACCGGATTGAACCGGACGCCCGCGCCCAGCGCTGGCGCTTCACCGCACCGCCCGCCGTGCTCCGCTATGTGGCCATGAAGGGCTCGATCTGCGTGGACGGCGTCAGCCTGACCGTCAACGGCGTGGACGATTCCGGCTTTGAAGTGGCACTGGTTCCGCACACCGTGGAGCACACCCGTTTTTCCAGCACCGGCGTTGGCGATCCGGTCAATCTGGAGGTGGACCTGATCGCCCGCTACGTCGAGCGCCTGATGTCCGCCCCGCAGCCTCCCCCGTAGGAGCGCGCCATGCGCGCGAAACCGCGTGACGCCTGGCATTGAAGCGTGCCGTCGGCCACCGCGCAGGTTTCGACGCCTCGGCATGCCGCCCGGATTCACGCGACTTCGCGCGCATGGCGCGCTCCTACGAATGATCCGCCAGCGTGCCCCAGCCCCCGGGCCCACGATCCCCCTTAACGACCCGACTCGAGACCTGATATGCCCTTCTCCCCGATCCCTGAACTGCTAGAAGAACTCCGCGCCGGCCGCATGGTCGTCATCGTCGACGACGAAGACCGCGAGAACGAGGGCGACCTGATCATGGCCGCCGAACTGGTGCGCCCTTCCGACGTCAACTTCATGGTCACCCACGCCCGCGGCCTGGTGTGCCTGTCGCTGACCCGCGAGCGCTGCGCCCAGCTGGGCCTGCCGCCGATGGTGCGTGACAACACTTCCTCGCACCACACCAACTTCACCGTCAGCATCGAGGCGGCCGAGGGCGTGACCACCGGCATTTCCGCCTACGACCGCGCCCACACCGTGCGCACCGCGGTCAAGCCGAACGCTGTGCCGGCCGACCTTGCCCAGCCGGGCCACATCTTCCCGCTGGCTGCGCAGCCGGGCGGAGTGCTGAACCGCGCTGGCCACACCGAGGCGGCCGTGGACCTGGCCATGCTGGCGGGCCTGGAGCCTGCCGGCGTGCTGGTCGAAATCCTCAACCCTGACGGCACCATGGCGCGGCGCCCGGAGCTGGAAGTGTTCGCCCGCGAACACGGCCTCAAGATGGGCTCGATCGAAGAGCTGATCCGCTACCGCCTGGCCACCGAGCACACCGTGCAGCGGATGGACGATCGTGAGATCCAGACTCCTCATGGTCCATTCCGGCTGGTGACCTACCGCGACCAGCTCAGCCACGGGCTGCACTTTGCCCTGGTGCGTGGCACCCCCGATCCGGAACATGTCGCGCTGGTGCGGGTGCAGCCGCTGAACCAGCTGGCTGACGCGCTGCACTGGCAGCGGGCCGATTTCGGCCTCAGCGTGGGCGGGGTGCTCGAGTTGCTGGCCGCCGAGCCGAGCGGCGCGCTGGTGCTGCTGGAAGAGCGCGCCGATGCCGATGCGCTGCTGGCGCGCATCCGCCAGACCCCGGAGCCATCGGGCACAACGCGTGGCAGCGACCTGACCGAGTGGCGCCGCAACGGTGCCGGCAGCCAGATCCTGTCGGACCTGGGCTTCGGACGCCTGCGCGCAATGGGCACCGCACGCAAGCAGGTGGGGCTGCCGGGCTTCGGTCTGGAGGTGGTTGAATACGTGGATCCGGCATAACCGGAACCCATGCCGCCGCCGGCCCCGGCCGGCCCATGCACTAGACTTGATCCCCCCTCCCGGAGCCGTATCAGCATGACCCACTACGAAGGCGACCTGCGTGCCCCTCCCGGCGCACGCTTTGTGATCATCGCCAGCCGCTGGAACCCCCGCATCACCGATACCCTGGTGGCCGGGGCGCGTCGGGCTTTCGCCGCCAACGGCGTGGACGAAGAAGCGGTGGACGTGGTCCGGGTGCCTGGAGCCTGGGAAATCCCGATGGCCGCCAAGCGGCTGGCCGCTTCCGGCGGCTATGCGGGCGTGGTGGCACTTGGCTGCGTGATCCGCGGCGATACCCGCCATTACGAGCAGGTGGCGGACGGTTGCAGCGAAGGGCTGATGCGGGTCGCGCTGGATACCGGGGTCACCGTGGCCAACGGCGTGCTGGCGGTGGAAGACGCGGAAGACGCGGAGCGCCGCGCTGGTGGCTCCCACGGCAACAAGGGTGAGGAGGCTGCACTGGTGGTGATCGAGATGGCGGAACTGATGGAGAAGCTGGCATGAACAGGCCACGTCGTCCTGATGGAGTGGATCCCGCGCAGCGCACCCGTGCCCGCCGGCGCGCGCTGCAGGCCATCTACACCTGGCAGGTGGCGGGTGGGCGCAGCCAGGAGGTGATCGCCCAGTTCGCCCATGAGCAGGCCCATGAAGTCGCCGATCTGGAGTACTTCGAGGATCTGGTGCGCGGCGTGTTGACCCACCAGGCCGAGCTGGATGCCTCGCTGCAGCCGTTCCTGGACCGCAAGGTGGAAGAGGTGGACCAGATCGAGCGGGCCATGCTGCGCATTGCCGCCTACGAGCTGCAGCATCGCCTGGATGTTCCGTACCGGGTGGTGATCGACGAGGCGCTGCGCACGGTCAAGCGCTTCGGGTCCGAGCACGGCTATACCTACGTCAACGGCGTGCTTGACCAGGCGTCGGCCCAGTGGCGCGCGGCCGAGGCGCAGGCGCCACGCCGCTGAGGTCAGTGCCTGCCGCCTCTGGCGGCAGTTGGATGGAGGGCAGGCGGTGGAATTCGATCTGATCGCTCGTATTCGCGCCCGTGCCGCGGCCCGCGCCGATGTGGTGCTGGGCATCGGCGACGATTGCGCCCTGTTGCAGCCGCCCGCTGGCATGCAGCTGGCGGTTACCGCGGACACCCTCAACGCCGGCGTGCATTTTCCGCAGGACAGTGTCCCCGGCGACATTGGCTGGAAGGCACTGGCGGTCAACCTGTCCGATCTTGCCGCCATGGGGGCCGTGCCCGTCTGGTGCCTGCTGTCGCTGTCGCTGCCCACGTCAGACGAGAGCTGGGTGGACGCCTTTCTGGATGGGTTCCTGGGCCTTGCGGCGATGCATAACGTGGCGCTGGTGGGCGGCGATACCACCCGCGGGCCGCTGTCGATCGGCGTCACCGCGCACGGCCTGGTCGCGCCGGGATCTGCGCTGCGGCGCAATGATGCGCGCGATGGTGACGACGTCTGGGTCAGCGGCCAGCTGGGTGATGCCGCAGCGGCGCTTGCCCTGATCTCCGCAGATGGAACGAACGCACCGTCTACTGCCGTGGCAGCCGCGCTGCGCGCACGGCTCGATCGCCCCGAACCCCGCGTGGCCCTGGGCCAGGTGCTGGCGGGGGTAGCCAACGCGTGCATCGATGTGTCAGATGGCCTGCTGGCTGACCTGGGCCACGTGTGTGCTGCCAGCAACGTTGCCGCCCGCATCAACGTGGATGCGCTGCCATCTTCGGCGGCGCTGGATGCGCTGGATCTGGATGCAGGCCGGCGCCGGGCCCTGCAGGCAAGTGGCGGGGATGATTACGAACTGTGCTTCACCGCTCCGCCCGCGCGCCGGGAAGCAGTGGCTGCGGCCGCCGCCGCCGCAGACGTGACCGTGACCCGGATCGGATCCATCCATGCCGGCACGGGGCTGCAAGCCTGGGACGCGGACGGCGTGAAATGGACGCCGCCGCGCTCCGGCTACGTCCACTTTTCCAGCTAAGTACCCCGGCAGGCTGGGACGGCCGGGCCGGATTTATTCTGATTTTGATCAATGCGTGCGTGAGGGACGAGGTCCAGCATGACTGCGTCGCCGGTCCCCGGCAGCGCTGCAGGCGTCAGGCGATGGCCCGGGCCATGCGCGCCAGCGCCTCGCCCAGGATGGGGCGGGGCAGGGCGAAGTTGAAACGGACGAAGCCGGTGCCGGCCTCGCCGCAGTCGGCGCCGTCGGTCAGTGCCACGCCGGCGCGGTGGAACAGCCGCCGGGCCGGGCCTTCCAGCTTCAGCGGCCGGCAGTCCAGCCACGCGAGGTAGGTGCCCTCTGGCGCGGTGTACCCGATCCCCGGCATGTCCGCCGCCAACGTGGCGGACAAAAGCTGGCGGTTGCCTTCCAGGTAATCGATCACCGAATCCAGCCAGGCCCCGCCGTGCCGATAGGCCGCGGTGTTGGCAATTACCCCCAGGGTTGCGGTGGCGTGCCCGGCCAGCGGATGCATGCGCCGCCAGGCGGCGAGGTCTTCCGGGTTGCTGAGGATCAGCTGCGCACACTTGAGGCCGGCCAGGTTCCACCCCTTGGATGCCGAAGTAGCGGTGATGGCCTGCTGTGCGGCGGCCTCGCTGATCGAGGCATAGGGGATGTGCCGATGCGGGGCAAAGACCAGCGGCGCGTGGATTTCGTCACTGAAGACCCGTACGCCATGGCGGCCAGCGATATCGCTCAGCTGCTTCAATTCCTTGCGGGTGAATACGCGGCCGAGCGGGTTGTGCGGATTGCACAGGATCAGCAGCCCGGCGCCGTCGGCGAAGGCCGCCTCAAGCGCATCGAAATCGAACTTCCAGCTGTTATCGGTCTGCCGCATCGGCACCTGCACCACCTCATGCCCAAGCATGCGCAGCAGCGGCAGGAACGGCATGTAGTTGGGCGTGGGCAGGACAACCTTCATTCCCGATGGAAGCAGGTGGCGCAGGGCCAGTTCCAGCCCGGTGAGCACGTCGGGCAGCGGCTGGATCCAGGCTGGATCGGGCGCCCAGCCGTAGCGGTCGCGGTGCCAGTCGCTGCAGGCCTCTGCCAGGCCGCTGGTCAGGCTGTCGCCCAAATACCCGATCTGGCCGCGATCAAGCGCGTCGCGCACCGCAGCCATCACCACCGGCGCCGTGCCGAAGTCCATCTCCGCCACGAAGGCGCCGATGCAGTCCGGAAACGCGTTCCACTTCAGCGCGCCGCTGTCGCGCAGCTGTTCCATAGTCAGGGCGTCGAAGGCCTCGTGGCTCATGGCATTGTCAGCGGATGCGGCGGCGGGAAAGGTAGAACAGGGTGCCGATGCCGATCGCACCGACGGCTGCCAGCAGGTTGGTCGTGCTGGCACTGAACAACAGGATCACCGACAAGACCAGGGCCAGCACCGGGATCACCGGACCACCGGGCAGATGGAACCCGTCTGCCGGATCGCCGTAACGGCGCCGCAGTACCAGCACGCTCGCCGCGGTGGCGATGTATCCCAGCAGGCGGGTGACCATCGACAGCACTGCCAGGGCCACGAACGAGCCGGTGAGTGCCAGTGCCAGCGCCAGCACGAACTGGGTGGCAATGGCGGCGGCCGGAGTGCGGAACCGCGGATGGATGGAGGCGAGGTAACGCGGTCCGTAGCCGTCCGCCGCCAGCGTGTGCAGGAAGCGTGGCCCGAGCAGCATCGTGTTGTTGTTGGTGCCGAGGATCGACAGCGCCGCGCCCACGGTGAGCACGAAGGCCATGCCCTCGCCACCGAACATTGCCGCGGCGTCCGCCAGCGGCGATGCGGAGGAGGCCAGGTCCGGCAGCAGGCCCTGGGCCACCATCTGCACCGCGGCGTAGACCAGGGTGACCACCACGATCATGGTCAGCAGGGCGAACGGCACGTTGCGTTTGGGGCTGTGGTACTCGCCCGCCGCCGCCGGCACGTTCTCGAAGCCGGCGTAGGCGAACAGCAGCAGCAGCGCGGCCTCGCCCAGTTGGCCATAGTCCTGCGGCCCCGGCCCGCCGAAGGCCAGGCCCCAGTCCATATGGAAGAGGCCGATGAAAATAAACAGCAGCAGCGGCACAAGCTTGCACACCACCAGCACCACCGCCGCGCGTGCGGCCCAGCTCACGCCGATGATGTTGATCGTGGTCAACATCAGCAGCGAGCCGGCGATCACTGCGGTGCGGCCTGGCCCGGCCGTGGCCGCGGGCTCCCAGAAGCGGGCGATGGCATCGGCCAGGCCGTTGCTCAGCGATGCAGCCACCACCACCCGGGTCAGCCAGATGGTCCAGCCGATCTGGAAGCCGACGAACGGCCCGAACGCCTCCCGCGCGTACAGGTAGCTGCCGCCGGGCTGGTCGAAGTAACTGGAGGCCTTGGCGTAGCACAGCACCAGCAAGCCCACCGTTATGCCTGCCAGCAACACCGCCCAGATGCTGAAAGAGCCCAGCATGGCGAATGCCGCCGCCGGCAGCAGGTAGATGCCGCTGCCCACCACATCGTTGATCGACAGGCCCACCACCTGCCAGCGACCGACTGCGCGCAGCAGTGCCGGCTGCGGCCTGTTCTCCCCCTGGGTGCTGCTCATGCGATACCGGTAACCGGTACGGAAAGGATCATGCGCCTGGCCTGTATTCGGATCGGCGACATTGTAGGCACAGTTGTGAAGAAGGAAGGCAGCCCCTGCAACTCAGCCGTCCACGCGGAACGCGTCGCGGATCCAGTCCAGCGTGGGCGCATCCGGATCGCCGCTGGCGTCGATCACGTCAAAGCGGCAGGGCACGTCCGCGTACTGCCGGTGCGCGAGCAGGAACAGCTGGGCGGCGCGGATGATCCGGCGCTGCTTGCGCCAGTCCACGGAATCCGCGCCGCCGCCGTAACTGCTCGAGCGGCGATAGCGCACTTCCACGAATACCAGAATTGAAGTGCCGGAACGCTCGCGGTCCAGCATCACCAGGTCCAGTTCGCCCAGCCGGTAATTGGCGTTGGCGGCCACCGGGCGCAGCCCGGCAGTGATCATGTGCTCGCGGGCGGCCGCTTCCACGACCGCGCCGCGTGCACGGGTGCTGCTCAACCGCCGCCCAGCGGCACTACGTGGCCGCCGCTGAAAGTGGCCCAGGCCGGAGTGCGCTGGATGTTGCCGAAGCCGTCGATGCGCAGGGTACCGGTGGCGCCGCGCAGCTCGGCGTCCGTGCCGGTGACCAGGCGTTCCATGAACGCGGTCAGGAGCCAGGCGTCGTAGCCGAACGAGAACAACCGCTGCGCGGGCCCGCGGGCCGTGGGCAGGGTGGACGCCACGGTCGATGCCATCGGCAGGCCGGCCACCCCGCTGGAAGCCCAGCGCTCGGTGGGGAAGGCGATGCCGTCCAGCGCCGCGTCACTCTGGGTGTTGCCGCTGGCGAACAGCTGCGAGGTGCCGACGCGCGGGCGGGTCGCGTAGCCGGCTTCCACAAGCTGGGGCGCGATGGCCCGGGCCTCACTACCGCGCAGGGCCAGGAACACCGCCTGGGCGCCTTCCTCCTTCAGCATCGCGTTGCGCAGGGCTTCGACCATGTCGGGCGGGGTTTCACCGATCACCACCAGCAGATCGCTCACCTGGCCACCACCTGCTTCAAGCTGGCGGCGGAACGCCTCCACGCTGCGGCGGGCGCTGTCGTCGCCACCGCTGAGCACCAACACCCGTTGCACGTTTTGCCCCAGCAGATGGTTGGCCGCGGCAATGCCGTCGTCCTCCGGTGCCATGGCGAAGCTGAAGCTGCCGGTGGGGGTTTCGTCACCGGCGCGGTTGAGTGCCAGCACCGGGACCGACAGCCGCGCCGGGTCGGCCAGCACCGCGGCCACCCCGCCACGGGTCAGCGGGCCGAGCACGTAGTCGGAACCTTCCGCCACTGCGCGTGCATAGGCACCCACGGCGCCGGAAGGCGTGCCCATGGTGTCGTAGAACACCACTTCCGGCCGCGCGCGGCGTTCGCCGTAATAGCCGGCCAGCAGGCCGTCGCGCACCGGCGAAGCGGCGGCGGCAGCGCTGCCTGACAGCGGCAGCAGGACCGCCAACCGCAACGGCGGCCGGTAACTGTCGTGATCGGCGGGCGGACGGTTGCCCGCCTGTACGTTCCAAAGCAGGGACAGATCGAACGGGCGCGGAAGCGGCAGGCCGCGGGCCATCAGGGCCCTGCCGACGAAGCTGTACAGCGGATCGCCTTCCGCCAGCGCCGCGGCGCCGCGGGCCAGGGTGTCGTCGTCCAGCTGGGCCAGCAGGCGCTCGATATCGCCGGCATTGGCGGCACGCGCCTCGCCGCTGAGCGACTGGTGGGTACGGGCCAGCTCGGTGGCGGCCGCCAGCTCGGGATGTGCGGGCTGGGCCGGCACGGCAGGGCCGCTGACCTGGACCGAGGTACAGCCGGCCAGCAGCAGGGCTGCCAGGAGGAGGGCCATCCGAATCGCCTGTACGCGCATGGTTTCCATGTCCATTGGGGATATCGCCCGCGATTCTACCGTTCTGGCGCCGCCCGGCCCATGAAGGCGATGCGGCGCCGTCGCACTATGATGTCGCCATCATGCCTGCCCAATCAGCCAGCGACCCTTCCCGGGGCACCCTGTTCATCGTTGCCACGCCGATCGGCAACCTCGAGGATCTTTCACCCCGCGCGCAGCGGACCCTGGCCGGTGTGGCCGCAGTCTGTGCCGAAGACACCCGCCACACCCGGCGGCTGCTGTCGCATTTCGGCATCGAAGCAGAGCTGGTGGCGCTGCACGAACACAACGAGCAGTCGCTCGCCGCACGATTGGTGCAACGATTGGAGGCAGGGGAGTCGCTGGCCCTGGTCAGCGATGCCGGCACGCCGCTGGTCAGCGATCCGGGCTTCCGTCTGGTGGCCGCCGCTCGTGCCGCGGGGGTCAAGGTTAGCCCGGTGCCCGGCCCCAGCGCCCTGATCGCTGCGCTGAGCGTGGCCGGCCTGCCGAGCGACCGTTTCGCTTTCGAGGGCTTCCTGCCGGCCAAGCCCGGCGCCCGCCGCGAGCGCCTGCAGAAACTGGCCGGCGAACCCCGCACCCTGTTGTTCTACGAATCCTCGCACCGCATTGCCGATGCGCTCGAAGACATGGCCGCGGCCTTCGGCTCCGCGCGGCGTGCGGTGCTGGCGCGCGAGCTGACCAAGCTGTTTGAAACCGTCCTCGACGGAAGCCTGGAAGAACTTCACCAGCGGGTCCTCGCGGACGCGGACCAGCGCAAGGGCGAATTCGTGCTGGTGGTGGAAGGTGCCGGCGACGATGCCGAGGCAGCCCTGGCCGAAGGCCGCCGTGTCTACGCCCTGCTGGCCAACCACATGCCGCCCTCATCCGCGGCCCGGGTTGCCGCGGAAATCACCGGTGCACCGCGCAAGGCGCTGTATGGAACCGTTCAATCATCCAGGGAGGGGTGAAGTGTTCAAGAGTCTGATCCTGATGGCCGCCGCGCTGCTGCTTTCCGGTTGTACCTTCACCTATCGCGAGGCCTATCTGGTCAGCCCACGGCCTGACCAGGCTCCGGAGCTCGATGTGCTGCGTGAGGAGTTCCCGGATCACCATTTCCGGGAGGGCCGCATCGACGCCGGCAGCGCCTCTCTCTACACGCTCGCCATGACCCATCCCGATGCGCGGGCCACGGTGTTGTATTTCGGAGGCAACGGTTACCGCACCGGGCGCTCGGCACCCTACAGCGCAAGGGTCTATGCCCCGTTGCCGGTCAACCTGGTGCTGGTGGACCACCGCGGCTACGGCACCAGTACCGGGAGTCCGGGCGTGGATGCGCTGATGGGCGATGCGCTGCGTGCCCACGACCACGTGGCTGGCGATGCCTCGTTGCAGGCGCTGCCTTTGATCGTGCACGGCCAGTCGCTGGGCAGCTTCATGGCCGGTCATGTGGCTGCCAACCGGCAACTTGGCGGCCTGGTCCTGGAGAGCAGCGTTACCACTACTTCCGACTGGGTGGCTTACCAGCGTTCGCGCCTGCCATGGTGGAAACGCATGTGGGTACGCAGGATCGATCTGGAAGGAAGCCTGGCCGAGCAGGGCAATCTGCCGGTGGTGGTGGCGCTGGATGAGCCGGTGCTCTTCGTCGTGGGCGAGGATGATCCCGCTACGCCGCCGGAGTTCACCCGCCGGCTGTACGAAGCCACCGCGCTGCCGGATTCCTGCCGCAGCCTGCTGGTGGTGCCCGGGCGCGGTCACAACGATGCCACCCGTTCGCAGGCGTTCGCCGATGCCATGACGGCATTCGTCGCCCAGATCGCCGAAGAAAATCCTGCCTGCCTCCCGGTAGGAGCGGCGCGGGAGGGGCTCAACGTGGGATAATGACCGCTGGCGGAGTCGGCCGGGCAATCGCGTCATCCCTTCGGGGGTGCCGAGGAAAGTCCGGGCTCCACAGGGCACGGTGCCAGGTAACGCCTGGGCGGCGCGAGCCGACGGAAAGTGCAACAGAAAGATACCGCCGAACGGTCCTCCGGGATGCGTGGCAAGGGTGAAATGGTGCGGTAAGAGCGCACCGCGAGCCTGGTAACAGGCCGGCACGGCAAACCCCACCGGGAGCAAGACCGAATAGGGACCTCATGGCGTTGCCCGCGTCGGGTCCGGGTAGGTTGCTTGAGCGTATCGGTGACGATGCGCCTAGAGGAATGGTTGCCCACGACAGAACCCGGCTTACAGGCCGGCTCCGCCAGCTTTTTCATGGGCTACGCCCATGAAAAACCCAAAGTTTGCAAAAGCAAACTTTGGGCCCCGCTTGTACTTCCAGACCCCCACTCGCGCCGCTGGCGCGAGTCGCCCCCTGACTCAGGGGGCTGCGGGCGCGTAATTTGCGCGAATTGACCGTGACGATGGTCACGGTCGGGGGCATTGCGTCTCTATCGCAACTGCTGCTGAGAATGGCGCTGGTCTCAAAATTTGAGGCTAAACAGCAGCTTGTGGATAAACCTTGAACAACTCTGTGAACAGTTTCGCAAGTCATTGACCTGCCTGATGAATTTTCCCGCGGCCGCTTGTTGACAACCCCCAGCTCGGGTCATAAGGTGGCGGTGCGTGGGATTACCGGGAATTTTGTGGAAAACCGCGCCAATTGAAGCCCGCCGCAGACGGGCATACGGGCAGGACCAACGTGTTCCAGGGCGAGTACGCCATCACAATTGACGACAAGGGCCGGATGGTGATCCCGACCGGCCTGCGCGAAGACGTATCCCGCGCCGGCAATCGTCTGGTGATCACGTACAACCCCTTCGACGCCGGTGGCCTCTATCTGTACCCGCATGACGTCTGGTCCGGCATCCGCGAGAAGGTCAACGCGCTTCCGCGCACCCGCTCCACCAACCGCACCCTGCAGCTGAAGCTGGTTGGCGCGGCCGCCGTGGTGGAGCCGGACGGCAGCGCACGCATTTCCATTCCCGCCAGCCAGCGCAACACCGTGGGCATCGAGCGCAAGGCCGTGCTGGTGGGCATGGGCGACAAATTCGAGCTGTGGAGCGAACAGGCCCACCAGGATCAGATTCGCCAGGTCCTTGGCGATGACGATATGGCTGGTGAGGACCTGGAGGGTCTGCAGCTGTGACGGCCGGTGGCGCGGACGTCCGGTCCGGCCACCTACCGGTGATGTTCGGGCAGGCCTTGGAGGGGCTGCAGGTGGTCGGCGACGGTACATATCTGGACGGCACGTTCGGGCGCGGGGGGCATGCGCGCGGCGTGCTGGCGCGCCTTGAAGCCGGAGGCCGGTTGCTGCTCATGGACAAGGACCCCGAAGCGATCGCCGTGGCCGAGCGGGAGTTCGGCGCCGATCCGCGCGTGGCCATCCGTCGCGGCAGCTTCGCCGCGCTGGCGGAGTGGGAAGCCACGGCCGCCGGGCTGGACGGGGTGCTGTTCGACCTTGGCGTGTCCTCACCGCAGCTGGACGTGGCCGGCCGGGGCTTCAGCTTCGGCAAGGACGGTCCGCTGGATATGCGCATGGATCCGGACTCGGGCGAAAGTGCAGCCGACTGGCTTGCGCGGGCCGACGAGGCCGAGATCGCCGACGTGCTGTGGACCTACGGCGAGGAGCGCATGAGCCGGCGCATCGCCCGTGCCGTCGTGGCCCGCCGCGTCGAAGCGCCGTTGACCCGCACTGGCGAGCTGGCCGAGCTGATTGCCGCCTCGGTGCCGCGCCAGCGGCGTGCGCCGGGCAAGCCTGACATCCATCCGGCCACGCGCTCGTTCCAGGGCATCCGCATCCACATCAACCGCGAGCTTGCTGACCTGGAAGCGGGGCTCGAAGCCGCCCACGACGCGCTCAAGCCGGGCGGCCGCCTGGCCGTGATCAGCTTTCACTCGCTTGAAGACCGGATCGTCAAGCGCTTCATTGCCGGCCGCGCCAAGCCGCCGCCGGCCAACCGTCGCCTGCCCGAGACCGCCGGCTTCGTGCCGACCCTGCGCGCGCTCGGCGGTGCCATCAAGGCCGATGCCGATGAGCTGGCGGGCAATCCACGTGCCCGCAGCGCGGTGCTGCGCGTGGCTGCAAAGCTGGAGGCGCGCCAGTGATCCTGACCATGCGCCTGATCGTTGCGGTGCTGCTGGCAGCCAGCGTGATCACCGCCATCGGCGTGGTCCACGCACGCCACCAGCATCGCCAGTTGTTTGTCGAGCTGACCCGGCTGGAGCACGATCGCGACGAGCTCAACATCGATTTCGGCCGCCTGCAGCTGGAGCAGGCCACCTGGGCGGAAAGCAACCGCATTGACCAGGTGGCACGCGAACGGCTGGGGATGAAGTTCCCCGAAGCCGTCGACATCGTGGTGGTGCGGCCATGATCGGCAAGCGTTTCCGCAGCAAGGCCCGCCCGGCACAGCGCCCGGGCCGCGCGCGTTTCAACCTGCGCGGCCGCCTGGCTCTGGTGGTCGGTGCCATGGGGCTGTGCAGCGTGGTGCTGGTCGGGCGCGCCGTGGACCTGCAGCTGATCGACAACGCGTTCTACCAGCAGAAGGCGGATTCGCGCTTCCTGCGCGAACTGCCGATCCCGACCTCGCGCGGCATGATCACCGATCGCAACGGCGAGCCGCTGGCGATTTCCACCCCGGTGGCCTCGCTGTGGGCCAACCCGCAGGAGCTGGTCAAGCATCCGGACCGGATCATCGAGCTGGCCGCGGCCATCAGCGTGGATGGCGATGAGCTGGCGCGCCGGGTGGCCCAGCGCGCCGACAAGGAATTCATGTACCTGCCGGGCCAGCGCCGGATCCATCCGGCCAACGCGCAGAAGGTGCTTGACCTGGCCGTGCCCGGAGTCTTCAGCCAGCGCGAGTATCGCCGCTTCTACCCGCAGGGCGAGGCGATGGCGCACGTGCTGGGCTTCACCAACATTGATGACCGTGGGCAGGAAGGGGTCGAGCTCGCGTTCGACGATTGGCTGCGTGGCCGTCCCGGCGCGCAGCGGGTGATCCGCGACCGTCGCGGCCGGATCGTCGAGAACGTGGACCTGGTGCGTGCGGCCGAGCCGGGCAAGGACCTGGTGCTGAGCATCGACCGGCGCATCCAGTACCTGGCCCATCGCGAACTGCGCAACACCCTGGTACGCACCGGCGCCAGCGCCGGTTCGGCGGTGGTATTGGACGTGGCCACCGGTGAAGTGCTGGCCATGGCCAACCTGCCGGCCTACAACCCGCACGTGGTCAGCGCCGACGATCGCGATGCGCGCCGCAACCGCGCGGTCACCGACCTGATCGAGCCGGGTTCCACCATCAAGCCGATCACCGTTGCCGCCGCGCTGCAGGCCGGGGTGGTGACCCCGACCACGCCGGTTGATACAAGCCCTGGCTGGATAGCCAACGGCCGTTTCCGCACGTCCGATGTGCGCAACTACGGCCTGCTCGATGTCACCGGCGTGATCACCAAGAGTTCCAACGTGGGCGTCAGCAAGCTGGCGGCCATGTTGACCGACCGGCAGTTCCACGACGTCCTGCGTGCATTCGGCTTTGGCGCCAGCACCCGCAGCGGCTTTCCGGGTGAAGCAGCCGGCCTGTTCGCCGACCCGAGCCAGTGGAGCGGGACCGACAAGCAGACCATGTCCTACGGTTACAGCCTGTCGGCCACTCCGCTGCAGGTGGCGGCGGCCTATGCGGCGATCGGCAACGGTGGCCTCTGGACCCAGCCCACCTTCATCAAGGGCCAGCACGGGGACACGCGCCAGGCGATCGAGCCGGACGTGGCCGATGCCGTGTTGAAGATGATGCATACGGTGACCGAGCCGGGCGGCACCGCCCGCCAGGCGCGGATTCTGGGCTACAACGTGGCCGGCAAGACCGGCACCTCGCGCAAGGCCAGCGGCGGCGGCTATTCGCGCCGCTACGTGTCCTTCTTTGCCGGCCTGGTGCCGGTCGATAACCCGCGCTTCTCGATGGCCATCGTGATCGATGACCCCGATCCCGCCAAGGGCTACTACGGCGGGCTGGTGGCCGCGCCGGTGTTCAAGGAGGTCATGGAAGGCGCGCTGCGGCTGATGGACGTGCCGCCGGACGACATCGAGACCTGGCTGGCGGCGCAGGAGGACAGGCAATGAGCGCCACGATGCCTCTTGCAGCGCTGCTGCCTGACATCACAACTGTCCCTGCCGAGCTGCAGGTGAGCGGGCTGTCGCAGGACAGCCGCGCGCTGCAGCCGGGCGATGCCTTTCTGGCCATTCCCGGCTTCGGCACCCATGGGCTGCGTTTCCTCGAGCAGGCGCGCGCAGCGAAGGCCGCGGCGATCGTGTTCGAGCCGCCGACGCCCGAGGGTGTGGATGTGCCGGTCGATGCGATCGCCGTGCCCGGCCTCACCGCGCGGATTGGTGAAATGGCCGATCGCTTCCACGGTAATCCGTCCGCGGCGATGACCGTGGTCGGGGTGACCGGAACCAACGGCAAGACCTCGATCGTGCAGATGCTGGCCCAGGCCTGGACCCTGCTGGGCCGCACCGCGGGCAGCGTCGGTACCCTGGGTGCAGGTTTGTACGGCCACGTGGAGCCGACCGGCTTCACCACGCCGCAGGTATCGCAGACGCACGCGCTGCTGGCGCAGCTGCGTGACGCCGGCGCCGCTGCCGTGGCGATGGAGGTCAGCTCCCACGCCCTTGACCAGGGCCGCGCGGATGCGGTCCGCTTCGCGGTGGGCGTGTTCACCAACCTCACCCGCGACCATCTGGATTACCACGGCGACATGCAGGCCTATGGCGCTGCCAAGGCGCGCCTGTTCGCCGCGCCGGGCCTGCAGGCGGCGGTGATCAACCTCGATGACGTCCACGGGCGTGCATTGCATGCCGGGCTGCCGCAGGCGCTGCGCCGGGTGGGCACCAGTGCCCGCGGGGCAGCGGAGGCCCGGGTGCGGGCCGAACACATCACCCTGGATGCAGCGGGCATTGGCTTTGAGCTGCATATCGGCGGCCAGACGTACCCACTGCGCACGCCGCTGCTGGGGCGCTTCAACGTGGACAACCTGCTGGCGGTGGCCGGGGTGCTGGACGCGCTGGGCGAATCCGCCTCTGACATTGCCCACGTGCTTGGCCAGCTGCAGCCGGTGGCCGGGCGCATGAATCGTCTGGGCGGGAACCACTTGGATGGAGACGGTCAGCCGCTGGTGGTGGTGGATTACGCCCACACGCCGGATGCGCTGGAACAGGCGCTCGCCAGCCTGCGTGACCACGCGCGTGGCCGGATCGTGTGCGTGTTCGGCTGTGGTGGCGAACGCGATCGCGGCAAGCGCCCGCAGATGGCCGAGATCGCCGGACGCCTGGCCGACGCCGTGGTGGTCACCGACGACAACCCGCGCCGGGAAGATGGCGATGCCATCGTCGCCGACATCCTGGAAGGCTTTGCCGATCGCAGCGCCGTGACCGTCGAGCGTAACCGCCGTACCGCCATCGAACGTGCGGTGGGCATTGCCGGCCCCGGTGACATCGTGCTGGTAGCCGGCAAGGGCCACGAGCCGTATCAGGAGATTGACGGCGTGCGCCATCCCTTTGATGACGCCAGAGTGGCGCAGGCAGTGCTGGAGGGCAGGGCATGAATCCGCTGCCACTCTCACGCATCGCCCAGTGGACCAACGGCCGCCTGCACGGCGTGACCGACGGCTCCGACGTGCTGATCGACGCGATGTGCACTGACACCCGCAGCTTCGACGCGGCCGACGGGCGCGCCTCGCTGTACGTGGCGATTGTCGGCGAGCGCTTCGATGGCAACGATCATGTGCAAGCCGCTGCCGAGCTGGGTGCCCGGGCAGCGCTGGTGTCGCGGCCGTCGGCGGCGCGGATGCCGCAGGTGGTGGTCAAGGACACGGTGCATGCACTGGCGGCCATTGCCGCCGGCATGCAGCAAGGCCGTCCCACCCGGGTGGCGGCGATCACCGGCAGCAATGGCAAGACCGGCGTGAAACAGATCCTGCTTTCGATCCTGTCGCCGCTGGGCTCGACCTGCGCCAACCCGGGCAATCGCAACAACGAGATCGGCCTGCCGCTGTCGGTGATTGATGCGCCGGAAGACGCCCGCTACGCAATCTACGAGATGGGCGCGGGCAAGCCCGGCGACATCGCCTGGCTGACCGGCGTGGTGCGCCCGGACGTGGCGCTGGTGAACAACGTGGCGCCTGCGCATTTGGAGCGCATGCGCAGCCTGCTCGGCGTGGCCGAGACCAAGGGTGCGATCTACGACGCGCTGCCGGCCGATGGGGTGGCGGTGATCAACGCCGACGATGCGTTCGCACAGTTCTTTGCCGGCCGCTCGCACGGGCGCCGGGTGATCCGCTTCGGGCTGGAGGCCAGCGCCGATGTGACCGCGCGCGACGTGCATGTGGGCGAGGACGGTTCGCGCTTCACGCTGGTCACGCCGCAGGGCGAGGCCGAAGTGGAGCTGCCCCTGTCCGGCCGCCACAACGTGGCCAACGCGCTGGCCGCGGCGGCGCTGGCGATCGGCATGGCCGATGCCTCGCCGCAGGCGATTGCCACCGGCCTGGCGGCCGCACGCCCGGTGCAGGGAAGGCTGGTGCGCCACCGTCTGCCGTCGGGCGCCCTGCTCATCGACGACAGCTACAACGCCAACCCCGGGTCGTTGGTGGCAGCCATCGAAACGCTGGCCGGGATCCAGGGTGAAGGCTGGCTGGTGCTGGGCGAGATGGGCGAACTGGGCGCCGATGCACAGGCGCTGCACGCCGGCGTCGGCCACCGCGCCAGACAGGCCGGCATTGCCCGCCTGTACGCCATGGGCAAGCTTGGCCAGGCCGCGGTGGAAGCATTCGGCGAGGGCGGCCGCAATTTCGACAGCCACGCAGCGTTGATTGACGCGCTGCGCGGCGAACTGCATCCACAGGCGCGGGTGCTGGTGAAGGGATCGCGCAGCAGCGCGATGGAACGGGTGGTCGCAGCTCTGCTGGAAGACGGCGCCACGCCACAGCAAAACAAAGGGAGCTCCACCGATGCTGCTTGAACTGGCGCGCTGGCTGCAGGGTCTGGAGAGCTTCTTCGGCCTGTTCAACTACCTCACCTTCCGCGGCATCCTGGCCGCGCTGACGGCGTTGATGCTGTCGCTGTGGTGGGGGCCCGCGGTGATCCGGCGCCTGGCCCAGTACAAGGGCGGCCAGCCGATCCGCGACGATGGTCCGAAGACCCATTTATCCAAGGCCGGCACGCCGACCATGGGCGGTGCGCTGATCCTGATCGTGGTGCTGGCCTCGGTGCTGCTGTGGGGCGACCTGCGCAACAAGTACGTGTGGCTGGTGCTGGCGGTGATGGCCGCCTTTGGCGCGATCGGCTGGTACGACGACTGGCTGAAGATCGTCAAGCGCGATCCCAACGGCATGAAGTCGCGGTGGAAGTACCTGCTGCAGTCGGTGTTCGGCCTGGCGGCGGGAATCTACCTCTACCAGACGGCCGACGTGGCGGCCGCCACCACCTTCTACTTCCCGCTGTTCAAGGCGGTGGCGCTGCCGATGGCGGCGATCACCTTCGTGGCGATCGCCTACTTCTGGATCGTCGGCTTCTCCAACGCGGTCAACCTGACCGACGGCCTGGACGGGCTGGCGATCATGCCCACGGTGCTGGTGGCTTGCGGGCTGGGCGTGTTCGCCTATGCCTCCGGCCATGCGGTGTTCGCCGACTACCTGCAGATCCCGCAGATCCCCGGGGCCGGCGAGCTGACCATCATCTGCGCGGCGATTGCCGGCGCGGGGCTGGGCTTCCTGTGGTTCAACACCTATCCGGCCATGGTGTTCATGGGCGACATCGGCGCGCTGGCGCTGGGCGCGGTGCTGGGCACGATCGCGGTGATCGTGCGCCAGGAGCTGGTGCTGGTGATCATGGGCGGCATCTTCGTCATCGAGACGCTGTCGGTGATGATCCAGGTGGCGTCGTTCAAGCTCACCGGCAAGCGCGTGTTCCGCATGGCGCCGATCCACCACCACTTCGAACTCAAGGGCTGGCCGGAGCCGCGCGTGATCGTGCGCTTCTGGATCATCTCGGTGATCCTGGTGCTGGTCGGCCTGGCCACGTTGAAGGTGCGTTGATGGATCGATACGACGCCCCCTACGCGCGCCAGGCCACCCGGATCGACGATATCCACGGGCGCTACGACCCGTGGCTGATCGGCGCCGCGCTGGGCCTGGTGGCGCTGGGCGTGGTGATGGTTGGCTCCAGCTCGATCGCCATCGGCGAGGAGCTCAACGTGGGCCCGTTCCATTTCCTCATCCGCCACGTGGTGTTCCTGCTGGCGGGTGCGGTGCTGTGCATCATCGTGGCCCGTACCGAGCTCAAGACCATCGAGCGCTATGACCGGCTGCTGCTGCTGGGCAGCTTCGCGATGCTGCTGGTGGTGTTCATGCCAGGGCTGGGGCACACGGTCAACGGTGCCCGGCGCTGGATCAACCTGGGGGTGTCGAACTTCCAGACGGTCGAGGCGGCCAAGCTGATGTTCATCGTCTGGCTGGCGAGCTATCTGGTGCGCTTCCGCGACGAGGTCAATGCCACCTGGGCGGCGATGCTCAAGCCGATTGGCGTGACCCTGGCGCTGATGGCGTTGCTGGCCCTGCAGCCTGACTTCGGCTCGCTGGCGCTGCTGCTGGCCACCGCCGCCGGCATGCTGGTGCTGGGCGGCGTGCACCTGCCGCGCATGGCCGCGCCGGTGCTGGTGCTGCTGCCGCTGCTGGCGGTCGTGGCCATCGCCGAGCCCTACCGGATGCGTCGGCTGACCTCGTTCATGGATCCGTTCGCCGATCCGTTCAACAGCGGTTACCAGCTGGCCAACGCGCTGATGGCGGTGGGGCGCGGCGAGTTCTGGGGCGTGGGCCTGGGTGCATCCATCCAGAAGCTCAACTACCTGCCCGAAGCGCATACCGACTTCATCCTGGCGGTGATCGCCGAGGAGCTGGGCTTCGTGGGCGTGTGCCTGGTGATCGGGCTGTACGCGTTGCTGGTGGGCCGGGCGTTCTGGATCGGCCTGAAATGCGTGGAAATGCGTCGCCACTTTGCCGGCTACTGCGCCTTCGGTGTGGCACTGATGATCGGCCTGCAGAGCCTGGTGTCGATCGGCGTTAACCTGGGCCTGCTGCCCACCAAGGGCCTGACCCTGCCGCTGATTTCGGCCGGCGGATCCAGCGTGCTGATGACCTGCGTGGCCATCGGCCTGCTGCTGAGGGTGTCCTACGAGCTTGACCGCGCGGAGCGCCAGGTCGCCCGCCTGCGTGGTGGCGAGACCGCCACGACCGCGCCGTCCGTTGACGGGATCCCGGCCGAGCCTGCCGAACCGGTGGCCAGCAGCCCGCTGGCATCCGCGCTGCGCCGCCCGGGCCGTCCCGACGGCCGGATCGAACCAATTTTTGGAGGAACACCATGACCCGCCGCCTGCTCGACACCCGTGCGTTGTCCACCGCCGAGGTGGGCAGGGCGTTCTCGCGCGTGCATTTCGTGGGCATCGGCGGCGCCGGCATGAGCGGCATCGCCGAGGTTTTGTGCACCCTGGGTTACCGGGTGTCCGGCTCCGACATTGCGGAAAACGCCGCGGTCCGCCGCCTGCGCAAGCTGGGGGCCAACGTGCACCTGGGTCACGCCGCGGACAACGTGCATGGCACCGACTGCGTGGTGGTTTCCAGTGCAATCAGCGCGGAAAATCCCGAGCTGGTGGAGGCGCGCGAACGCAGGATTCCGATCGTGCCGCGCGCGGAGATGCTGGCCGAGCTGATGCGCTTCCGCCGCGGCATCGCGGTGGCCGGGACCCACGGCAAGACCACCACCACCTCGTTGCTGGCCAGCGTGCTCGCGCGCGGGGGCCTGGATCCGACCTTCGTGATCGGTGGCCAGCTTCTGGCTGCCGGCGCCAATGCGCGGCTCGGCAGCAGCGACTGGCTGGTCGCCGAGGCCGATGAAAGTGACGGCAGCTTCCTCCGGCTGAACCCGCTGGTGGCGGTGATCACCACCATCGATGCCGACCACATGGAGCACTACGACAACGATTTTGGTCGAGTGCGCGCTGCGTTTTCCGAGTTCCTGCACCGGCTGCCGTTCTACGGCCTTGCCGTGCTGGGCATCGACGATCCTGAAGTGGCAACGCTGGCGGGCAACACCTCGCGCCACGTGACCACCTACGGCTTTGACGAGCGCGCCGACGTGCGCGCCGAGAACGTACGCCAGGACGGCGCGCGGATGCGCTTCGAGCTGGTGCTGCCGGATGGCCCGCGCACCGAGGTGACCCTGGCCCTGCCGGGCCGGCACAACGTGCAGAACGCGCTGGCGGCAGCTTCGGTCGGCTGGCAGCTCGGGGTAAGCCCGGAAGCCATTGCCGAGGCGCTGGAGCAGTTCGAGGGGATCGGCCGGCGCTTCAACCTGAAGGCCGAGCTGCGTACCGCGCGCGGCGCGACCGTGCAGCTGGTGGATGACTATGGCCACCATCCCAACGAGTTGGCAGCGGTGTTTGAAGCCGCACGCGGCGGCTGGCCGGACCGGCGCGTGGTGGTGGCTTTCCAGCCGCACCGCTACAGCCGCACCCGCGACCTGCTGGACGACTTTGCCGGCGTGCTGTCGGAAGTGGATGCAGTGGTGCTGACCGAGGTGTATCCGGCCGGTGAGGAGCCGATTCCCGGTGCCGATGCCCGCTCGCTGGCCCGCGCGATCCGCGCACGCGGCCGGATCGACCCGGTGGTGGTGGACGACGTGGCCGAGCTGGTGCGGGTGCTGCCCGACGTGCTTGAAGACGGCGACCTGCTGCTGATGATGGGCGCCGGCGATATCGGCCAGGCCGTGCAGCGGCTGGCGGATGAAGGTTTCCCGGAGGTGCCTGCATGAGCCTGCAGGTGCCAGCGCTGAAGGTGACTGATCCGGCCGTGTTCGGTCGGGTTGCGGTGGCGCTCGGTGGTACGACGAGTGAGCGCGAGGTATCGCTGGATTCCGGTCGCGGGGTACTTGAAGCCCTGCTCTCGCGCGGCGTTGATGCACATCCGGTGGACGGCATTCCTGCGCTGCTGGAAGAGATCCGCACGGGCCGGGTCGACCGGGTGTTCAACATCCTTCACGGCGGCGACGGCGAAAACGGCGTGCTGCAGGGACTGCTGTCGGCGCTGGGCGTGCCGTATACCGGCCCCGGCGTGCTGGGTTCGGCGCTGACCATGGACAAGATCCGCACCAAGCAGGTGTGGGAAGCCGAAGGGCTGCCGACGGCGCGCTTCGTGCGCCTGCCTCCAGACTCGGACGTGGAGGCCGCGGTGCGCGAGCTGGGGCTGCCGGTGTTCATCAAGCCGTCGGCGGAAGGCTCCAGCGTTGGGGTGTTCAGCGTGGTCGACGAGGCCGGGCTGGCCGAAGCGGTCGCCTTCGCCCGTGACTATCCCGAAGAACTGCTGGCCGAGCAGCTTGTGGCCGGCGGCGAATACACCGTGGCCATCCTCGGCGAGCTGGCCCTGCCTTCGATCCGGATCGTGCCGGCCCGCGGCTGGTACGACTACCACGCCAAGTACGTGGCCGACGACACCCAGTACCTGTGCCCGGGGCTGGAAGGTGATGACGAGACCGTGCTCCGCCAGCTGGCCCTGGAAGCATTCCGCGCCGCGGACTGCAGCGGCTGGGGCCGGGTGGACGTGATGCGCCACGCCGATGGCCGCTTCGCCCTGATGGAAATCAACACCGCGCCGGGCATGACCAGCCACTCGCTGGTGCCCAAGGCGGCCGCACAGCTGGGCATCGACTACGCCGAGCTGTGCTGGCGGGTCCTGGAGGCGACGCTGTGACCGCGCTGCTGCGCACGCTGGTGTGGGCAATCGCCCTTGCGCTGGTGGCGCTGCCGGTGGTGGCGGTGCTGCAGGGCTGGATCGGCGCCGACCGCTGGCCACTGCGCACGCTGCGGGTAGCCGGCGAGCTGGTGCACGTGGAAGACGCCCGCCTGCGTGAAGCGGTGCTGCCCTATGCCCGGGACGGCTTCTTCGCCATGCGCCTGGCCGATGCCCAGGCCGCGGTGGCCGCGCTGCCGTGGGTGGAGAGCGCGGAAGTGCGCAAGCGCTGGCCCGATGTGGTCGAGGTGCAGGTGACCGAGCACCGCCCGTTCGCGCGCTGGGGCGAAGACCGGCTGCTGTCCGAGCAGGGCACGCTGTTCCCCGCCACCGGCATCGAGCCGCCGCCGCGCCTGCCGCAGTTCCACGCCCCCGACAGTCGTGCGGCCGAGGTGGTGGCGCTCTACAACGAGTCGCGAGTGCTGTTCACCCCGCTTGGCTATGACGTGCGCGAGCTGGTCCTGGACACCCGCGGCAGCTGGTCGCTGGTGCTCACCAACGGCACCCGGATCACCATCGGCAGCCAGCAGGCCAAGCCACGCCTGGAGCGTTTCGCGCGCCTGCTGCCGCAGCTGCTGCAGGCACGCACCGATCGGCTTACGCGTGCCGACCTTCGTTACACCAACGGCTTCGCCCTGGTCTGGGGCGAAGACGAAGACGCCGCGACCGCAGAGGGCGGCCTCGCCGCTGCCACGGACCGGCAGCGTCCCCCGACCGCCTCCGGCTGGTCTTCACCCCCCATGAATTACGGCACCCGCACATGAATCGCAAAGGCGACAAAGCCCTCATCGTCGGACTCGACATCGGCACCTCCAAGGTGGTGGCGCTGGTGGGCGAGTATTCCCCCGGCAATCCGATCGAGGTGATCGGCATCGGCAGCCACGAATCGCGCGGCCTCAAGCGCGGCGTGGTGGTGGACATCGAATCGACCGTGCAGTCGATCCAGCGCGCCATCGAGGAGGCTGAGCTGATGGCCGGCTGCGAGATCCGCTCGGTCTACGCCTCGATCTCGGGCAACCACGTGCAGTGCAAGAACTCGCCCGGGATCGTGCCGATCCGCGATGGTGAAGTCACCTGGGCCGACCTGGACCGCGTGCTGGAAGCAGCCAAGGCGGTGGCGATCCCGGCCGACCAGCGGATCCTGCACGCCATTCCCCGCGAGTACGTGCTGGATGATTCGCAGGAGGGCATCCGCAATCCGGTGGGCATGACCGGCGTGCGCCTGGAGGTGCATGCGCACCTGGTGGTGTGCGCGCAGTCCGCCGCGGCCAACGTCAGCAAGTGCGTGCAGCGCTGCGGCCTGCAGATCGACGACCTGGTGCTGTCGTCGCTGGCTTCCAGCACCGCGGTGCTGACCGGCGACGAGCGCGAGCTGGGCGTGGTGCTGGTCGACATCGGCGCCGGTACAACGGATCTCGCGGTGTTCGTGCAGGGTGCAATCTGCCACACCTCGAGCCTGCCGATCGCCGGCGACAAGGTGACCGAGGACATCGCCCACATGCTGCGCACGCCGACCCCGGAGGCGGAGCAGATCAAGGTGCGCTACGCCTGCGCACTGGCCCAGCTGGCCACCAGCGAGGAGTCGATCCAGGTGCCGAGCGTGGGCGATCGCCCACCACGTCGCCTGCCACGCCAGTCGCTGGCCCAGGCAGTGCAGGCGCGCTACGAGGAGATCTTCGAGATGGTGCAGGCCGAACTGCGCCGCTCGGGCTTCGAGCAGCACGTGCGCGCCGGCATGGTCCTGACCGGCGGCGCCGCGAAGATGGAAGGCGTGGTGGAGCTGGCCGAGGAAATGCTGCAGATGCCGGTTCGGGTGGGCATTCCCCAGCACGTCACCGGCCTGGGCGAAGTGGTGGGCAACCCGGTCCACGCCACCGGCGTGGGCCTGCTGCTGATGGGCAGCCAGATCGAGAATCCGCGCCGTCCGGTGAGTTCCACCGGCCCGGCGATGAACTTTCTCAGGAAATTGAAGGAGTGGTACCGCGGCGCGTTCTGACGGCGCGGAGCAGGAGCGGCAGGTGGCAGGACGTTGGCAACACGTTTCAAGCAAAAAACATAACCAGAAATTCAGCAACGAGGACTCATGACATGGCGCATTTCGAACTGGTAGAGAAGATGGCTCCCAATGCCAACATCAAGGTGTTTGGCGTGGGCGGCGGCGGTGGCAACGCGGTCGCGCACATGGTGGCGAGCAGCGTGGAAGGGGTGGAGTTCATCACCGCCAACACCGATTCACAGGCAATCCGCAACTGCGGCGCCAAGTTGCAGCTGCAGCTGGGTGACAGCGTCACCAAGGGGCTGGGCGCAGGTGCCAATCCCGAGGTCGGCCGCCAGGCCGCGCTGGAAGACCGCGAGGTGATCATCGAATCCCTGCAGGGCGCGGACATGGTGTTCATCACCGCCGGCATGGGCGGTGGCACCGGTACCGGCGCCGCGCCGGTGGTGGCGCAGCTGGCCAAGGAGATGGGCATCCTGACCGTGGCCGTGGTGACCAAGCCGTTCCCGTTCGAGGGCCGTCGCCGCATGCAGGTGGCGCTCAAGGGCATCGAGGACCTGAGCCAGCACGTGGACTCGCTGATCACCATTCCCAACGAGAAGCTGATCTCGGTGCTGGGCCGCAATGCCACCATGGTGCAGGCTTTCCGCGCCGCCAACGACGTGCTGCTGGGCGCGGTGCAGGGCATTGCCGACCTGATCGTGCGCCCCGGCCTGATCAACGTCGACTTCGCCGACGTGCGCACCGTGATGAGCGAAATGGGCCTGGCGATGATGGGCACCGGCCAGGCACGCGGCGACGACCGCGCCCAGGCTGCAGCCGAATCCGCCATCCAGAACCCGCTGCTCGATGACGTCAACCTGGCCGGTGCCAACGGCATCCTGGTCAACATCACCGCCGGTCCGGACTTCACCATGGCCGAGTTCGACGAAGTGGGCCGCACGGTGGAAAACTTCGCCAGCGAAGACGCGACCATCGTGATCGGAACCGTGCTTGATCAGGACATGCAGGACGAAGTCCGCGTGACCGTGGTGGCCACCGGGCTGCACCGCGGTGCCGCACGCCAGGCCGCCCGCGGCGGCGAGTTCGCCCAGGAGCAGCCGCGCCGTTCGCACGTCCAGCTGATCCATACCCAGGTCAAGCGCGATGGCACCACCGGCCTGCCGATCGACGATATGGTGAGCACGATGGTGAGCACGGAAACCCAGGCCCCGAGCATCGCGGCCAGCCTGCGTGGCCACAGTGCGGAGCCGGCCTCCAAGCCCGAAACCGCCGATTTCGGCCCCGATACAAGCTACCTGGATATCCCGGCTTTCCTGCGTCGCCAGGCGGACTGAGCGCTCGGGAGCGCAGCCTCTGCGTTCCTGATCCATGTCCGCGTCCTCTTGCCATCGGGCCCCGCCGGCCCGGTGGATTTTTACTCGCCCCCGGGGCTCCGGGGGCGGGCGTTTTCCTCTCCCTCACGCTGGCTGACGCAGGCTGGTGGACGGTGCTTCATGTGGCCGCTGCTTCCGTTCAGGTTCAGCCGGTCGCGTGTTAATATTTTGTGCGTTCGTTCCGGAGAGCGAGCCGCAATCCCACGAACCGAATAGACGATGCCCAAGCAGCGCACCCTCAAGAACATTATCCGCGCCACCGGCGTGGGTCTGCACAGCGGCGAGAAGGTCTATCTGACCCTGCGCCCGGCGCCTGTGGATGCCGGGATCGTGTTCCGCCGCGTTGATCTTGATCCGGTAGTTGAAATCCCTGCCCGTGGCGACCTGGTCACCGAGACCATGCTGTGTACCGGCCTGACCCGGGGCGAGGGCAAGGTGATGACGGTCGAACACCTGATGTCGGCGCTGGCCGGACTGGGTGTCGACAATCTTTTTGTGGACCTGTCCGCGGCGGAGGTGCCGATCATGGACGGGTCTTCGGGTCCATTCGTGTTCCTGCTGCAGTCTGCCGGGATCGTGGCCCAGGATGCGCCCAAGCGTTTCATCCGCATCAAGCGGCCGCTGGAAGTGCGCGATGGCGACAAGATCGCGCGTTTCGAGCCGTATGACGGTTTCCGATTGGGGTTCACGATCGAGTTCGATCATCCGGCGATTCCAGTGGCGGAGTCACGGGCGGAGGTGGAGTTTTCCACCGAGGCCTATATCCGTGAGGTGAGCCGGGCACGTACGTTCGGGTTCATGCGCGATCTGGAGTTCATGCGCGATCGCAATCTGGGCCTGGGCGGCTCGATGGACAATGCGATCGTGCTGGATGAGTTCCGGGTGCTGAACGATGACGGGTTGCGCTATGCGAACGAGTTCGTGCGGCACAAGATCCTGGATGCGGTCGGAGATCTGTATCTGGCGGGGCATCCGATCCTTGGGGCGTTCGAGGGGTTCAAGTCGGGGCACGCGCTGAACAACAAGCTGGTGCGGGCGCTGATGGCCGAGGAGTCGGCGTGGGAAATCGTCACTTTCTCCGAAAATGTTCCTGCGCCCCTGGTTTACGGCGAGCCGGTTCCGGCCTGAGGCTACTGTCCGGGGTCGTGAACGACCGGGTGCTGCTTCGTTTGAATTTCCGGTGACCTGATGGGCCTGCCGGCCACGACGGGGCTCGGCTTGCTCCCTGCCAAGGGCCATCACCAGCTGTAGGAGCGCGCCATGCGCGCGAAGCCGCGTGACGCCAAGAACGGGATGACCTTCACGCCACGCCGCTTATCCGGTGCCGATATATCGGCTGATGTATTGACAGAGTGGCGGGTCCAGACCCGCCCTACAATGTGGCCTGGTTCCCGAAAGGTCTGCCTCATGTCCGAGAAGCTGCGAATCGCCCTGGCCCAGTTTGACTTCCCGGTCGGAGCCGTGGCGGAGAATGCCCGGCGGATCACGGCAATGATCGAGGAGGCCCGGGACGCGCACCGTGCGGACCTGGTGCTGTTCCCGGAGCTGGCGGTGAGTGGGTATCCGCCGGAAGACCTGTTGCTGCGGGGGGAGTTTCTGCGCGACTGCGAGCAGGCGCTGCAGGACATCGCGGGGCATGTGCGCGGGATTGTGGCGGTGGTGGGTTGGCCCGAGCAGGCGGACGATGGGCTGTACAACGCGGCGAGCGTGCTGCGTGACGGGCGCATCGAAGTCACTTACAGGAAGCGCGAGCTGCCGAACTACGGTGTCTTCGATGAGCGTCGCTACTTCCGGTCCGGCGGCGATGGGCCGCTGGTGTTCGGGGTGAAGGGCGTGCCGCTGTGCATGCTGATCTGTGAGGATCTCTGGCTGCCTGCGCCGCTGGCTGAAGCCAAGGCGGCGGGTGCGCGCCTGGTGCTGGTGTCCAACGCGTCTCCGTTCGAACTGGGCAAGCAGGCGTTCCGCGATTCGCTGCTGGCCGAGCGGGCGGGAGGGAACGGGGTGGCGTTGGCCTATCTCAATGCGGTGGGCGGACAGGATTCGCTGGTATTTGATGGTGGATCGGTACTGGCCGATGCGGATGGCCGGGTGCACGGCGCCGCAGCCGCGTTTGAAGAGCACTGGCTGGTGGCGGATTTTGATCCGGGGACGGGCGGCTTTTTACCGGTGGAATGGCCGCTGGAGCAGGACTCCAGCGAACACTCCATGGTTTGGCGTGCGGTGGTACGCGGGCTGCGCGACTACTGCGGCAGGAACGGCTTTTCCAAGGTCTGGCTGGGGCTGTCTGGCGGGCTCGATTCGGCGGTGGTGCTGGCCGTGGCGGTAGATGCGCTGGGCGCGGATGCGGTGACCGCCGTGCGGCTGCCGTCACGCTATACGGCGGGGCTGAGCAATGACCTGGCTGCCGAACAGTGCCGGGAGTTGGGCGTGCGCATGCTGACGGTGCCGATCGAGGCGCCGTTTCGGGGTTTCATGGATGCGCTGGCGGAAACCTTCGACGGGCGCGAGCCGGATGTGACCGAGGAAAACCTGCAGTCGCGTACCCGCGGGGCGCTGATGATGGCGCTGGGCAACAAGTTTGGCGGCCTGCTGCTGACCACCGGCAACAAGAGCGAGTACGCGGTGGGCTACGCCACCATCTATGGCGACATGAACGGCGGCTACGCGCCGCTGAAGGACCTGTACAAGACCCGGGTGTTCGCGCTGGCACGCTGGCGCAATTCGATCGCCGCCGAGCCGGTGATTCCGCCGGAGGTGATCTCGCGCCCGCCCTCCGCGGAGCTGCGCGAAGATCAGCGTGATGACGATTCACTGCCGCCTTACGAAGTGCTCGACGACATCCTGGAGCGGCATATCGAAGGCGCCCAGTCGCAGGCTGAAATCATCGCGGCGGGCCATGAGGCGGTCGTGGTCGAGCGCGTGCTGCGGCTGGTGCGGATTGGTGAATGGAAGCGGCATCAGGCTGCCATTGGCCCGAAGGTGACCCGGTGTGCCTTCGGCCGCGAGCGTCGCTATCCGATCAGTAACGCCTACCGCGCCTGACCACGCGAGCTGGGGATAGAGGCCCGCCCGTCTTCTCCCCGCGGCGCCGGTAGAATGCGGGAAACCGTTCGGAGGATTTGGCAATGGCAAGAAAGAAGCGTCGGCCTTCCGACCGGAAACCCCCAGCAGCCGGCGTGTCCGGGCAGCAGCGTCCGCAGCCGCGGCTGAAGCCCGATCCGTGGATCCTGTCGCTGGCCGTTCTCGGCCTGTTGTTGACCGCATATCTGACCCTGACCGGCGGGGCGCCGGCGTTCTGCGCCGAGGGCGGCGGCTGCGATGTGATCCAGGGCAGCAGCTGGTCCCGTCTGTTCGGGGTGCCATTGGCGCTGTGGGGCTTCGGCCTGTATGCGCTGATTGCATTGGCGGCGGCGACCGGCACAACGCCCGCTGCGCGTTGGCGGCGGCTTTCGCGCCTGACCGCGCTGGGGCTGGCAATCAGCATCTATCTGACCCTGGCCGGCATCTTCGCCCTTGAGGCCACTTGCGGCTGGTGCCTGGCTTCGTTGGCAATCATGGTGGCGCTGTTCGCCCTGGTGCACCTGCGGCGTCCCGGCGCGCCATCCGGTACGCAGAGCTGGGGCAGCTGGTGGCTGGGCAACGCTTTCCTCGCTCTGGGCGTTGTGGTGGCCCTGCAGCTGGCGCTGGGCGGCGTGTTGGACCGGCGCCCGGAGAATCCCCGGGTCGCGGCGCTGGTGGACCATCTGGAGTCCACCGGGGCGCGCTATTACGGCGCATCGTGGTGCGGCAGCTGCGCGCGCCAGACCCGGATGTTCGGGGCCTCGGCAGGGCGCCTGCCCTACGTGGAATGCAGTCCCCAGGGACGCGGCGGCCCGGTGGCTCGCGAGTGCACTACCGCGGGCGTGTCCTCGTATCCGAGCTGGCAAATCAACGGGCTGATGCACTCCGGCATCCAGACGCCGGAACAACTGGCCCAGTTGTCCGGCTTCCCCTGGGAGCAGGAGCGGGACTGAGCCTGCGTGCCGCCCGGAGCGGCACACGCGGGAGCGCGCGTGAACAGCGCGCCAGCCGTTACATGTCGATCGGCGAGCGCTCCCCGGCGAACGGGTTGATCTTGCGGATGGACCAGGGGTAGCGGGGCCAGTTGCCGTCCAGCCACTGGTGATCCGGGTCGTTCAGTTCCAGCACCCGGCGCGCATCGGCGGCGAGGGTTTCGTTGCCCAGCCGGGTGTAGGCCTCGGCAAGCACCGCTACCGCGTCGTTCTGGTGGCTCGACTGCGGATAGGTTTCCAGCAGGTAGGTGGCGCGGCTGGTGGCAGCCACATTGGCGTCGCGGCGCAGGTAGTAGAGCGCCGCGTCCAGGTCGTGGCGGGCGAACATGTCACGCAGCACGAGCATCCGCTCGCGGGCATCCTCGGCGTAAGGGGTGTTGGCGAAGCGCTCGGCGACCACGGCGAAGTCCGCGTACGCCTGCTGCGGCGTGGCCAGGTCGCGGCTGCTCGCGTCCAGTGACCACACCCGCTGCATGAACACCGTGTCGCGCGAGGCATTCACCAGCCCGCGCAGGTAGTACATGTAGGCCGAGTGGCGGTGGGTGGGGTAGGTGCGCAGGAAGCGGTCGATGCTGGAAATCGCCTCCTCGTGGCTGCCCATCTTGTACTGCGCGTAGGCGGTCTCGATCAGTGCCTGCTCGGTGTACGGTCCGTACGGGTACTGGGCCACCAGGCGGCGGAAGACGGTGGCGGCGCGGTTCCAGTTGCCAGTGCGCATTGACTGGTGGGCCGTCTCGTAGAGTTCCTCGACGGGGACCCCCTCAACGGTGTCGCGGTCGCCGCGGGAGCGGCTGCAGCCGGAGGCAAGGAAAATGGCCAGCAGCGCCAGGAGGAGCGCGTTGCGCAACAGAAAGCCGGGTCGGGTCATGAGGTCTTGGGCGTAAGCGGCACGAAAGGCGGATAATAGCAGCCCGCATCGCCGCACCGGCGCAAGCGCCTGAACCGACCCCTGCCCATGACTGCCTCGCCTGACGACCTTCCCCTCCAGGATGAAAACGCCGACGACGCCGGAGGCCGCCAGATGCGGATTCCGGAATCCCAGGCCGGCCGCCGCCTTGACGTGGTGCTGGCCGAACTGTTCCCCGAATTCTCCCGTTCCCGGCTGGCGGGCTGGATCCGTTCCGGAGACGCGCTGCTGGATGGCAGGACCATGCGCCCGCGCGATCCTGTAGCAGGGGGAGAGCTGGTCACCCTGGACGTGGTGCTGGAAGAACAGACCCACGATGAGCCGGAAGACATCCCGCTGCAGGTGCTTTACGAAGACGAACACGTGCTGGTGATCGACAAGCCGGCCGGCATGGTGGTGCATCCGGGCGCGGGAAATCGCACTGGGACCCTGGTCAACGGCCTGCTGTTCCGGGATCCGACGCTGGCAACATTGCCGCGTGCCGGGATCGTGCATCGCCTGGACAAGGACACCTCCGGGGTCATGGTGGTTGCGCGCACGGTGCAGGCGCACGCCGGCTTGGTTGAACAGCTGTCCTCGCGCTCGGTGCACCGGCAGTACCTGGCAGTCGTGGTGGGGTCCCTGATCAGCGGTGGCACCGCCGACGCGCCGATCGATCGCCACCCGCGCGACCGCCTGCGCATGGCGGTGCGCGAGGATGGGCGCGAAGCCATCACCCATTACCGTCTGCGCGAGCGTTTCCGCGCTCACACCGTGCTGGAGTGCCGGCTTGAAACCGGCCGCACCCACCAGATCCGCGTGCACATGCAGCATCAGCGGCATCCGATCGTCGGTGACCAGCTTTACGGTGGTCCGGTGAAATTGCCCAAGGGAGCCTCCGACGAGGTGATCACCGGCCTGCGCAGCTTCCGTCGCCAGGCGCTGCATGCGGAGACCCTGGAGTTCACCCATCCAGTCAGCGGTGAGCCGGTACGCGCCACTGCGCCGGTGCCCGACGACCTGCTGGCGCTGATCAAGCTGCTGCGCGAGGACTCGGCCGCCAACCCCGATGCGGAGTGGCGCTGAGGTGAGCGGGGCAGGTCCGGCGCTGCCGGTCCTGCCGGCGGACTGGGCGGCGCCGCCCGGTGTAACGGCTTTCGCGACGCTGCGTGAAGGCGCGGGAGTGTCACGGCCGCCTTTCGATGCATTCAATCTCGGCAACAGCCGGGCCGCCGAGGGTGATGATCCGGCAGCGGTGGCTGCCAATCGTGCCGCGCTGGTCGAGTTGGCCGGCTTGCCTTCCGCGCCGCATTGGCTGCGCCAGGTGCACGGCACCGGCGTGGTCCGGTTCGATCAGTCGCTACCGGTAGCGGACGCAGCTGGGGAGCGCCTGCGCATGGGCTCGGAGCCCGAGGCGGATGCCGCCGTCACCGGGGAGCTCGGGGTGGTGCTGGCGATCCTGACCGCCGATTGCCTGCCAGTGGTGTTCGCGGCTCGCGACGGCAGTGAGGTTGGCGCAGCCCACGCCGGCTGGCGGGGACTGGCAGCCGGCGTGCTGGAGCGCACCGTCGCCGCCATGCACACCCGGCCTGCGGATCTGCTGGCCTGGCTCGGGCCGGCAGCTGGCCCGCAGGCCTATGAGGTGGGCGCTGAGGTTTATGAGGCGTTTGGCGAGGCGGATGCCAACGCGGCCCGGGCGTTCACCGGCACCCGTCCGGGCCACTGGCATGTGGACCTCTACGCGCTGGCCCGCCAGCGGTTGCAGGCGACCGGCATGGCCGCGGGCAGCATCAGTGGCGGCGGCCTGTGCACCATTTCAGATCCGCGACGCTTCTACTCGCACCGTCGTGATGCGCGCACCGGCCGCTTGGCGACGGTGATCTGGCATTCGGGCCTGGCGAGGTCCTGAAGCACGGCCAGCTCAGGTGCCGGCGACAAGCGCTTCGAGGTAGCGGCGGCGCCACGCATTGATGTCGTGCGTGCGCAGGTGTTCGATCATCGCGTTCCAGCGTTCGCGGCGCTCGGCCAGCGGCATCGACGCGGCGTAGGCGATCGCGTTGGCCACCCCGTCCAGGTCATGCGGGTTGACCAGCAATGCCTCGCGCAGCTCGTGCGCGGCACCGGCGAAGTGCGAGAGCACCAGCACGCCCGGATTGTCCGGATCCTGCGAGCCGACATACTCCTTGGCCACCAGGTTCATGCCGTCGCGCAGCGGAGTGACCAGGCCGACGGAAGCCATCCGGTAGAAGCCGGTCAGGGTAGCGTGGGCGAAGTTGCGGTTGACGTAGCGCAGCGGGGTCCAGTCGGCGCTGGAGCGGGTGCCGTTGATGTGTCCGGCAATCTGCTCCAGCTCGGCGCGCAGCTCCTGGTATTCCTCCACACTGCCGCGTGAGACCGGGGCGATCTGCAGATAGGTCAGGCCATCATCGTCCGGGCCTTTGCGCTCCAGATAGCGTTCAAAACCGCGAAACCGCTCCGGCAATCCCTTGGAGTAGTCCAGCCGATCGACGCCGATCATCAACCGGCGCTGCCCAAGGCTGCCCTGCAGGCGGCGCACCATGGCTTTGGAAGTGGCTGCCGTCGCCTGCTCGGCGATGCGCGTGGTATCGATGCTGATCGGGAACGCCGCCGCCCGCAGCCGCCTGCCCCCGGGCGACTCGATGACCCCGTCACTGAGCACCTTGCCGCCGCCGAACAGGCGCACGTAGTCCTGGAACCGCTCCACGTCGCGCAACGTCTGGAAGCCCACCAGGTCGTAGGCGTACAGCGTGGAAAACAGCCGCGTATGGTCCGGCATGGCGGCGACCAGGTCGGAGGAGGGCATGGGCACGTGCAGGAAAAAGCCCATCCGGCAGCCGACGCCGCGCTCGCGCAGCAGAGCGGCCAGCGGGATCAGGTGGTAATCGTGGATCCATAGCGTATCGCTGTCGCGCAGGTGCGGCGCCAGCCGCTCGGCAAACAGCGCATTGACGCGGCGATAGCCCTCGCGGGTTTCGCGGGTGTAATCCACCAGGTCCAGGCGGAAATGCAGCAGCGGCCACAGGGTGCGGTTGGCAAAGCCGTTGTAGTAGCTGTCGTTGTCGGCGCGACTGAGGTCCATCGTCAGGTAGCGGATGCCGCCTTCGGTCTGGTCGTGCAATTCGCCACTTTCGCCGCGCACGGTCCGGCCGCTCCAGCCGAACCACAGCCCGCCGCGCTCGCTCAGCGCATCGTGCAGGGCCACCGCCAGGCCGCCGGCCTGGTTCTTCCCGGGAACGGCGACCCGGTTGGAGACCACCACCAGCCTGCTCATGAGGCCTCCGTCCACGGCCGGGACAGGCGCATGGCTGCGGTGATCAGGCCGACATGGGAGTAGGTCTGGGGGAAGTTGCCCCAGGCTTCGCCATCCTCAAACGCAAGGTCTTCCGACAGCAGTCCCAGGTGGTTGCGCCGGGCCAGGATGCGTTCGAAGAATTCGCGCGCCTCATCCATCCGTCCAATGGCTGCCAGCGCGTCGATGTACCAGAACGTGCAGATGGTGAAGCTGGTTTCGGGCGAGCCGAAGTCGTCCGGCGCGATGTAGCGGAACAGTCCGTCACCGCGGCGCAGGTCGCGGCCGATGGCCTCAACCGTAGCGATGTACCGGGGGTCGTCCGCGCTGATGAATCCGATTTCCTCCAGCAGCAGCAGCGAGGCGTCCAGGTGCTCACCGCCAAAGGTGTCGGTGAAATGGCCGAGCTCTTCGTTCCAGGCTTCGGCCAGCACCTGTTCGCGGATTTTTCCGGCCTCGCCGCGCCAGTGCTGTTCGCGGTCCGCCAGACCGAGGTGGGCGGCGATCCGGGCCAGCCGGTCGCACGCGGCCCAGCACATGGCCGCCGTATAGGTATGCACCGCAGTGCGACCGCGGAATTCCCACAGGCCGGCGTCGGGCACGTTGCACAGCTCCACCGCGCGCTCGCCAAGGGGCTCCAGGCGGCGGAAGGTGTCTGCATCGCCGGGTTCAACCAGGCGCTGGTCGAAGAACAGCTGGGTGGAGGCCAGCACCACGCTGCCGTAGACATCGTGCTGCTTCTGCAGCCAGGCGAGGTTGCCGCGCCGCACCGGACCCATGCCGCGATATCCGCGCAGGGTCGGCACTTCGTGCTCTTCCAGCTCGTCGGCGAAGTCGATGCCGTACAGCGGCTGCAGGCTGCCGTCATGGGTGGCGATGTTGAAGATGTAGCGCAGGAACTCTTCCATGGTGCGAGTCGCGCCCAAGCGGTTGAGCGCGCGCACCACGAAGGCCGCATCGCGCAGCCAGCAGTAGCGGTAATCCCAGTTGCGCGCCGTGTGCGCGGCCTCCGGGATGGACGTGGTCATGGCGGCAATGATCGCGCCGCTGTCCTCGTACTGGCACAGCTTGAGGGTGATGGCCGAGCGGATTACGGCGTCCTGCCAGTCCAGCGGGATCGACAGGTAGCGCACCCATTCGCGCCAGTAGTTGGTGGTGCGTTCGAGCGCTTCCTGCATGAATCCGCTCAGCGACCGTGCCAGTGATTCGTCCGGGCCCAGCAGCAGGTGCATGGGCCGGCCGAGCACAAAGGGAATTTCATCGCGCACGAAGCGCACCGGCACATCGGTGGTCAGGCGCAGCGTGACCTCCGGCAGCAGGTAGCGGACATGGTTGCTGCCCCAGGTGGTGTCCACCTGTTCGGCGCCCCAGTGCTTGAGTGGCCGCAGCCGCACCCGGATCCGCGGGTTGCCAGCCAGCGGCGTGATCCGGCGCATGATCGACACCGGGCGGTAGAAGCGGCCCTGGTTGCGCCAGCGGGGCGCGAAATCGAGCACTTCAACCGCTCCGCCGCTGTCGTCATGCAGCACCGTGCGCAGGACGGCGGTATTGGTCACATAGGCCTGCTCGCTGCGCTGGAACCCTTCCAGCTCGATGCTGTAATCGCCGGCGTCATGGTCGCGCGGTTCGAGCAGGGCACAGAAGGCCGGGTCGCCATCGAAGGCCGGCAGGCAGCTCCACACCACCCGCGCCTTGCGGTCGATGAGCGCGGCGAAACTGCCGTTGCCGATGACGCCCAGATCGAGGTTTGACTGGTTCATGCAGAGGTTCCCTCCTGCAGCCATTGCAGTACCGCGGCGGTGTCGGCCAGGCAGTGCCGGGCGGCGCTGGGCGAGCGCCGGCCCACCAGCACGCTGGAGCCGCCGCGGGCGTTGACCACGGCAAAGCCATGCTCGTCGGTGAGGTCGTCGCCGACAAAGATCGGCCTGCGACCGCGGAACGGCTCCTGCTCCATCAGCAGGTCGATGGCATCGCCCTTGTCGGCACCCTTGGGGCGCAGCTCAACCACGTGGTTGCCGGCCTGCAGACAGTACCCGGGCAGACGCCGCAGCGCGCCTTCGGCAAAACCACGCATTGCGTCCGCGTGTCCGGGAGCGTTGCGCCAGTGCAGGCCGATGCTGGTGCCCTTGTCTTCCACCACCGTGCCGGGATGGTCGGTGACGAATGCATGTGCGTCATCCAGCACATCAGCCAACGCGTCCGGAGCCGGTGGTGGCGACCGGAGACAGGCGCCGTTGCGCAGTTCCAGCCCGTGCATGCCGGCCGCAGGCAGCCGCAGCGGGTGGAACAGCGTATCCAGCGAGCGCAGCGGCCGGCCGCTGATCAGTGCCAGCGCGCCGTCAAGCTGGCGGTGCAGCTGGCGCAGCACTTCGGGCAAGGCATCGGGAACCCTGACCGCGTCGGGCCAGGGAGCGAAATCGAGCAGGGTGCCATCGACGTCAAGAAACAGCGCGCAGCGTGAATCGAGCGATGGCGGCGGTGTCCGCGGAAGGTCAGCAACCATGCAGGCGATTGTGCCGGAGCTCCTGGGAAGGCCACGTTCACATCCGCCAGGCCGATTCATCCGGATGGCCGATAATGGAGGTTCCCCCACCAACGGAGATGACAGATGTCCTCAGACTCCCTTGCCGCACTGGCCCAGGTGCCCGGCGTGGCCGAACGCGACCCCGCCACCCGCGATTTCCTTTTCAACCACACCATGCTGCGGATCAAGGATCCGCGCGCATCGCTGGACTTCTATACCCGCGTGCTGGGCTTCACCCTGGTGCGCAAGAACGACTTTCCCGAAGCCAAGTTCAGCCTCTACTTCCTGGCGCTGGTCGATGACCCGTCTGTGATCCCTGAAGACGATGCCGCCCGCAAGGAATGGGTGGCGCGCCAGCGCGGCGTGCTGGAGCTGACCCACAACCACGGCACCGAGGAGCAGGACGGCCCGGTGTACCACGACGGCAACAGCGACCCGCGTGGCTTCGGCCACATCTGCATCACGGTGCCGGACGTAGTGGCGGCCTGCGAGCGGTTCGAGAAGCTGGGCGTGGATTTCCAGAAGCGCCTGACCGACGGCCGCATGCGCGAGCTGGCCTTCCTCAGGGATCCGGACGGCTACTGGGTGGAGATCATCCAGCCGACGCCGCTGGGGTGATGGGTGCGGTCGGGGCTGCTTCGATGGGCATCGCCCTGACCTGAGAGGTCCCGCCGTGCCGGGTCTTTTGCGCTCCATGGACCTACGGTCCGACCTGAGGGGCCCCGCCGCGACCGGGAGGCCTTTGCGCTCCATGTCCCCCGGCCTCCGCCTGCGGCGAAGGCCTCCTCCTTTACTTACGCGCAAAGGCCTCCCGGCCACGGCGGGGCTTGGCTCCGGGAAGGTTGTCTTCCGGGCCCCGGCTTGCCGCTCGGGACCGGGGTTTTTGTAGGAGCACGCCATGCGCGCGAAGCCGCCTGAATCCCGGAGCGGCGGGTGGGGGTGCCCTTCAGTCGTAAGTAAAGGAGGAGGTGGCGGCCGCAGGCCGACGCCGGGGGACATGGAGACTGAAGGGCACCCCCACCCGACCCCCGGCGTGGTATCAGAACCGCTCATTTTCTGACGAGGGCTCCGTAGAACCCTTGATTCACAACGCTGAAGCCCGCATCTGGACATCATTGCCGGGACATACCGGCCTGACTTTCAGAGGACAGTCCGATGCGGATGGACAAGCTCACCACGCGTTTCCAGCAGGCCCTGGCCGACGCCCAGTCGCTGGCCGTGGGCCGCGACCACAACCTGATCGAACCGGCCCACCTGCTGGCCGCCCTGATCGACCAGCAGGGCGGCGGCACCCGGCCGCTGCTGTCGCAGGCCGGCGTCAACGTGCCCCTGCTGCGTGAGCGGCTCGGCGAAATCCTCGATCGCCTGCCCACCGTCTCCGGCCAGGCCGGTAGCGTTGCCGTCGGCAACGACCTTGGTCGCCTGCTCAACGTCACCGACAAGCTGGCCCAGCAGCGCGGCGATGCCTACATCGCCTCGGAGCTGTTCCTGCTGGCCGCGCTGGAAGACGGTGGAGACAGCGGACGCGCGCTGAAGGATGCCGGCGGCAACCGCCAGGCGCTGGAGGCCGCGATCGACAAGGTCCGCGGCGGCGAAAGCGTGCAGGACGAGAACGCCGAGGAGTCGCGCCAGGCGCTGGAGAAGTACACGATCGACCTCACCGCCCGCGCCGAGAGCGGCAAGCTCGACCCGGTGATCGGCCGCGACGAGGAGATCCGCCGCACCATCCAGGTGCTGCAGCGCCGGACCAAGAACAACCCGGTGCTGATCGGCGAACCGGGCGTTGGCAAGACCGCGATCGCGGAGGGACTGGCCCAGCGCATCGTCAACAACGAGGTGCCCGAAGGCCTGCGCGGCAAGCGCGTGCTCTCGCTCGACATGGGCGCGCTGATTGCCGGGGCCAAGTTCCGCGGCGAGTTCGAGGAGCGCCTGAAGGGCGTGCTCAACGACCTGGCCAAGAACGAGGGCCGGATCATCCTGTTCATCGACGAGCTGCATACCGTGGTCGGCGCCGGCAAGGCCGAAGGTTCGATGGATGCCGGCAACATGCTCAAGCCGGCCCTGGCGCGCGGCGAGCTGCACTGCATCGGCGCGACCACGCTCGACGAATACCGCAAGTACATCGAGAAGGACGCGGCGCTGGAGCGCCGCTTCCAGAAGGTGTTCGTCGGGGAGCCGACGGTGGAGGACACCATCGCCATCCTGCGCGGGCTGAAGGAGCGTTACGCCGTGCACCACGGGGTGGAGATCACCGACCCGGCGGTGGTGGCCGCGGCCACCCTCAGCCACCGCTACATCGCCGACCGCAAGCTGCCCGACAAGGCCATCGACCTGATGGACGAGGCAGCCAGCCGGATCCGCATGGAGATCGATTCCAAGCCCGAGGAGCTGGACCGCCGCGAACGGCGCCTGATCCAGTTCAAGATCGAGCGCGAGGCGCTGAAGAAGGAAAAGGACGCCGAGTCCAAACAGCGGCTTTCCGATCTTGAAGCCGAGATCGAAGTGCTGGAGCGCGAATACAACGACCTGGAAGAAGTGTGGAAGGCCGAGAAGGCCACCGTGCAGGGCGCGACGAAGATCAAGGAGAAGATCGAGCAGGCTCGGCTGGAGCTGGAGACCGCCCAGCGCGCCCAGGACTACGCCAGGATGAGCGAGATCCAGTACGGCCGCCTGCCGGAGCTGGAGAAGCAGCTCAAGGCCGCGCAGGAGGCCGAGACCACCGGCTTCACCCTGCTGCAGGAGAAGGTGACCGCTGAAGAGATTGCCGAGGTGGTCGCGCGCTGGACCGGGATTCCGGTCAGCAAGATGCTTGAGGGCGAGCGCGACAAGCTGCTGCGCATGGAAGAGGTGTTGCACGAGCGCGTGGTGGGCCAGGACGAGGCCATCACCGCGGTGTCCGATTCCGTGCGCCGCGCGCGGGCCGGACTGTCGGATCCAGATCGTCCCTCGGGCTCGTTCCTGTTCCTGGGTCCGACCGGCGTGGGCAAGACCGAGCTGTGCAAGGCCCTGGCCGGCTTCCTGTTCGACAGCGAAGAGGCCATGGTGCGCATCGACATGAGCGAGTTCATGGAGAAGCACGCCGTCAGCCGCCTTGTTGGCGCGCCCCCGGGCTACGTTGGCTATGAGGAGGGCGGGTACCTGACCGAGGCCGTGCGCCGGCGCCCGTACAGCGTGATCCTGCTCGACGAGGTCGAGAAGGCGCACCCGGATGTGTTCAACATCCTGCTGCAGGTGCTCGATGATGGCCGCCTGACCGACGGCCAGGGCCGCACGGTGGACTTCCGCAACACCGTCATCGTGATGACCTCCAACCTGGGCTCGCAGATGATCCAGGAGCTGGACGGCGACGGCTCTCCCCAGGCCTACACCCAGATGAAGGCTTCGGTGATGGGCGTGGTGCAGGCGCATTTCCGCCCCGAATTCATCAACAGGCTCGACGACATCGTGGTCTTCCACCCGTTGGACAAGGCGCAGATCAAGTCGATTGCCCGGATCCAGATGGCCGGACTGGAGAAGCGGTTGGCCGAACGCGGACTGCGGATCTCGGTATCCGATGCGGCCTTCGAGCTGCTGGGCAACGTCGGCTTTGATCCGGTGTACGGCGCCCGGCCGCTCAAGCGAGCGATCCAGCAGCAGCTGGAGAACCCGCTGGCGTCCTTGATCCTGGCGGGTGACTTCGTCAACGGCGACCTGATCCGGGTCGAGGCGGAAGCCGGCGCGCTGGCTTTCAGCAAGGGCTGAGGCCGCCGGAAGGCGATCGTTCCACGGGCGACAACGCTGATTTCCTTTCCGGGCGCCACTTTGGCGCCCGGCTTGGTTAGCGTGGCTGTCCACAGCCCGTTCGAGCCACGCAATGACCTCCTCCGACTGGAAGCCTGAAACCATCGCCGTCCACGGCGGCTACACCCCGGATCCGACCACCCGCTCGGTGGCGGTGCCGATCTACCAGACCGTGGCCTACGCCTTCGACAACACCCAGCACGGGGCCGACCTGTTTGACCTCAAGGTGCCGGGCAACATCTACACCCGCATCATGAACCCGACCACCGACGTGCTCGAGCAGCGGGTGGCGGCGCTGGAAGGCGGCGTGGGCGCACTGGCGCTGGCCTCGGGGCAGGCCGCGATCACCTACGCGATCCAGACCATCGCCGGGGTGGGCGACAACATCGTCTCGGCCAGCGCGCTGTACGGCGGCACCTACAACCTGTTCGCGCACACCTTTCCGCAGTACGGAATCGAGACGCGGTTTGCCGATTACCGCGATCCTGCCGCCTTCGACCGCCTGATCGACGACAAGACCAAGGCGGTGTTCGTCGAATCGATCGGCAACCCGCTGGGCAACGTGACCGATATCGAAGCGGTGGCGAAGGCGGCCCACGCCCGTGGCGTGCCGCTGATCGTCGACAACACCGTGCCCACGCCGTACCTGCTGCGGCCGATCGATTTCGGTGCCGATATCGTGGTCCATTCGCTGACCAAGTACCTGGGCGGCCACGGCAACAGCCTGGGCGGCGCGATCGTCGACTCCGGCCGATTTCCCTGGGCCGAGCACAAGGACCGCTTCCCGCAGCTCAACACGCCCGATCCCAGCTACCACGGCGTGGTCTATACCGAGGCGCTGGGGCCGGCGGCCTACATCGGCCGCGCCCGGGTGGTGCCGCTGCGCAATACCGGGGCGGCGCTGTCGCCTTTCAACGCCTTCCTGATCCTGCAGGGCATCGAGACCCTGCCGCTGCGCATGGACCGGATCAATGCCAATACCCTGGCCATCGCCAGCCACCTGCAGCGGCACCCGAAGGTCTCGTGGGTGAACTATGCCGGCCTGCCGGATCATCCCGAGCATGCCTTGGCGCAGAAGTACCTGCGGGGTGGTGCGGCCTCGGGGCTGTTCACCTTCGGCCTGCCGGGCGGGCGCGAGGCGGGGGCGAGGTTCCTCGACGCGCTGCAGCTGTTCACCCGGCTGGTGAACATCGGCGATACGCGTTCGCTGGCCACTCACCCGGCTTCCACCACCCACCGCCAGCTCTCCCCGGAGGAACTGGAGAAGGCAGGGGTCAGCGAGGACACGGTGCGCCTGTGCATCGGGATCGAGCACGTGGACGACCTGCTGGCCGATGTCGAGCAGGCGCTGGCGCAGGCCTGAACCCCAGTCGTGGTCGGTAGCCGGATACAGGGAGGATTGACGAGGGCTTGATCCGCGAAGCTGCAGGCTGGCGACTTTGCCCACCGCCAATGGTGGGTCAAGGCAGTGCGATGCGGATTCTGATCACCGGTGGCAGCGGGTTTCTCGGGCGGGCGCTCAGCGAGCGGCTGCAGCGGGACGGCGCCCGGGTCGCCTGGGCGTCGCGCGACCCCTCACGCAGGGCGCCGGACGGGATCGAGGTGCTTGGCTACGAGGGACTGTCGCCGTCGCAGTATTTTGATGCGGTGGTCAACCTTGCCGGAGCGGGCATTGCCGACCGGCGCTGGAGCGATCGTCGCCGGCAGCTGCTGTTTGACAGCCGGCTGGAGCCCACCCGCACCCTTATGCAGTGGATGCGCCGCTGCGAGCGGCGCCCCAAGGTGCTTCTGAGCGGCTCGGCAGTGGGCTGGTACGGCGCCCAGGGCGGCGATACCCAACTGACCGAGGACAGTGGTGCCCACGAGGATTTCCCCCACACCCTGTGTCAGGTCTGGGAAGAGGCGGCCATGCAGGCCGTGCCGCTGGGAGTGCCGGTGTTGCTGCTGCGCACCGGGGTGGTGCTGGATCCCGCTGGCGGGATGCTGCGGCGCCTGCTGCCTTCATTCCGCCTGGGTCTGGGCGGGCGGTTGGGCAGCGGCGCCCAGGTGCTGAGCTGGATCGCCCTGGCCGACTGGGCGGAGACCGTGCGGATCCTGCTGCGACGGCACGTGGGCGGCGCCGGGGATGCTCCGGTGGGCCCGGTCAACCTGACCTCGCCCGAGCCGGCCAGCAATGCGGAATTTACCCACGCGCTGGGGAGCGCGCTGGGGCGGCCAACGGCTTTTACCGTGCCCACGCCGCTGCTGAAATTGGCGCTGGGCAAGATGTCGACCCTGCTGCTCGACGGCCAGCGGGTCATCCCGCAGCGGCTGCAGCAGGCCGGTTTCCAGTTCCGGCACCCGCGGTTGCTGCCTTATCTGCAATCCGCGCTGCAGTCCTGAATCCGTACCTCAGGCGATCAGGTCGCGGGCGCCAACCTGCGGGGCGTTGGCAAAGCGTTCAAGCAGTTGGCCCACGCCCGCACTGGCCGGCAGTCGCCAGCTTGCGTCCACCCGACTGGAAAGTGGGGTGGGCTGCGGGTTGATCTCCAATACTGGGGTGCCGTCTTCGATCGCGGCCAGCGGCAGGGCAGCCGCTGGATACACCAGTGCAGAGGTGCCGATCACCAGCAGCAGGTCGCAGGCTGATACCGCTTCCATGGCGGCCTGCCATGGGGTTTCCGGCAAACCTTCGCCAAACCAGACCACGCCTGGTCGCAGCCGTTCGCCGCATGGGATGCAGGCGGGCGGATCTTCGCGCCCGCCATCCGCCGGGACGGTGTGCAGCCGCTCGCGCAAGGGCTCGCTGGCCGGCGCCGCGCCGCAGTCAATGCAGCGCGAGGCGAACAGGCTGCCGTGCAGATGCAGCACGCGGCGGGAGCCGCCGCGCTCGTGCAGGTCGTCCACGTTCTGGGTGATAACGGTGACGTCGTGGCCCAGCTGTTCCAGCCGGGCCAGTCCCAGGTGGCCGTCGTTGGGCTGCGCGCGCAGCACCGAGGCGGCGCGCCAGCGGTACCAGCCCCAGACCAGGGCGGGGTCGTCGTTGAACGCCCCGGGCGTTGCCAGCTGCTGCGGATCGAACCGCGCCCACAGCCCCGCTTGGGCATCGCGGAACGTGCTGATGCCGCTCTCCGCGGACATCCCCGCTCCGCTCAGGACCGCAATCCGCATGCCCCTGCGTCCCGCTACCAGCGGTAACCGGCGCGCACGTACGCGAACGCGCCGTTGAAGCCGAACGGCGACGCCGAGTTGTACGGGAACTGGCCGTTGGTCGAATTGCCGAAGATGTTCTCGTCCGGGTACTGGTTGAACACGTTGTCCCCGCCCACGGTGAAACTCCAGCCGTCCAGGTGCCAGGTTGCCGCCACATCGACCAGCCACTTGGCCCCGTAGGTCTGGTCGTTGGCTGAAGCGTTGGGCGTGGTCTGGAAGCTGCCGTAGCGGGTGGTGCCGGCGGTGAAGGACCAGTCGCCGGTGTTCCACACCCCGGTCAGCAGCAGCTTGTCACGCGGGAAGCCGCGCTCGATCCGGCCGCGCTCGGCCCGGTCGATGCGCTCCAGGTTCAGCCCGCCGCTTTCCAGCTCCGGCGGGTTGTCCGCGATGCGGGTGATCTCGGTCTTGGAGTAGTTGTAGCCCGCGGTCAGGTCGAAGGTGCCGGAGGCCAGGTCCCAGCGATAGCTGCCCACCACGTCGATGCCGCGGGTGCGGGTGTCGATGGCGTTGGTGAAGTAGCGGCCGCCGGTGACCCCGAAGATCCCGCGGTCCTCCAGGAAGTCGCGGATGTTGCCGGTCAGGTTGGCCGACAGCACGATCCGGTCATCCACTTCGACCTGGTAGGCGTCCACCGTCACGTAGAGCGCATCCACCGGCTGCAGGACCAGGCCCATGCTCAGCGACATCGACTCCTCCGGCCGCAGCGGCTCCGCACCCAGCGCCTGGGCGATGGCGCTGCCGGCCGGGAAGGTGCGGATTTCGAACGGATCGGCAAAGCCGGCGATGAAGGTGGTGCTGGTGGTCTGGAAGTTCTGCTGCGACAGCGATGGCGCGCGGAAGCCCGACGCCACCGTGCCGCGCATGGCCACCGCGTCCGTGAACGCAAAGCGGGCCGAGAGCTTGCCGGAGGTCTGGCTGCCGAAGTCGCTGTAGTCCTCGTACCGCACCGCCGCGCCGGCCGAGAACTGCTCGGTGAAGTCCGCTTCAAGATCCGCGTACACCGCGTGGCTGTCACGCTTGTGGTGACCGGCATCGGTGGGCCGGTAGCCGGGGAAGCCCTGCGCGCCGGAGGCCACCGGTGGCGGCAGCGCTCCCTGGCGCCAGGAGTCCGGCTCGCCGGGCGACTGGTTCCACTTTTCTTCGCGGTACTCGGCGCCAAGCGCCAGGTTCACCGGGTACGCCAGGCCCCAGTCCAGCGCGCGGCTCACGTCCAGGTTGAAGATGTTCTGGGTGGTTTCCAGCGCACCTGCGTAAAAGTCCGTCGGCGAGGCCGGGCCGAGGCTTGCGTTGACCGTGTTGCGGGTGAAGAACTCCAGGTGGTTGAAGCCCCAGTTGTAGCTCAGGTCCCAGTTCCAGCCGCCGCCTGCGCCGCGCACCCCGGCCACCATCGAGCGGTCGTCGGCGATGTTGTTGATCTGCGGCACGAAGCCGTCCGGGTGGACCTGCGGCACGTTCTGGTTGGGGTTGCCCGGCGCGCGGAAGAACGCGAACGAGGTGATGTCGCGCTCACTGGCCATGCCGAAGCCGTACAGCGTCGCCGAGTCGCCCAGCGGCATCTCGGCGTTGAACGACAGGCCCCAGTGCTCAACTTCAGGGTCGCCGTAGATGAAGCGCTTCTCGCCCAGCTGCGCGTTGTTGCCGCCGGGCGATGTGCCCGCGTAGGGGCGGGCGCGGTTGGTGGGGTCCTGTTCGCCGAACTGGGCAGCCAGGTGCAGGAAACCGTCCTGGCCCAGGGGCATGCCGTGGTCGCCGGACAGGTTCCACTGCGCCCCGTCGCCGGCCGAGTACTGGCCGTAACGCGCATCGATTCCCCCGCCGCTGGCACCACTGCCCTTGAGGACCACGTTGATCACGCCGGCGATCGCGTCCGATCCGTACTGGGCCGAGGCGCCGTCGCGCAGCACCTCCACGCGCTCGATCGCCGCGATCGGGATCGCATTGAGGTCCACCGGTGACGAGCCGCGGCCCTGGGTGCCGTTGACGTTGATCAGCGCGGTGGTGTGGCGGCGCTTGCCGTTCACCAGCACCAGCACCTGGTCGGGGGCCAGCCCGCGCAGCTGCGCCGGGCGGATCGCGCTGGTGCCATCGGTGACCGCCGGGCGCGGGAAGTTCAGCGACGGCAGGGCGCGCGACAGCGCCGTGGCCAGCTCGGTGGTGCCGGTAGCCTGCAATGTCTCCGGGGTGATGATGTCGATCGGCGAGGTGGACTCGGCCACCGTGCGGTCGGTCACCCGGGTGCCGGTGACGATCAGCGTGTCCAGGGTGGAGGTGCGTTCGGCAGGCGTTTCGCTGTCCTGGGCCAGGGCCGCGGGGGCGACCAGGGCCAGGGCGAGGGCGGCGGCAAGCGTGGTGTGCTGCATCGGTGATCTCCCAATCCGGTGGGTATGCGCGGCAGTGCCGCAGGGGTTCCCTGTTGTGGTTGCTTAGCATGCGGGCGGCGCGGCGGCAATGGTGTCGCGGGCCTGACCACGGGTGGCGGCGACGCGCCGGTCGCCGCGTCCGGACCTTTACAATCGGCCCCATGATCTCTTTCAGAAACTTTGCCCTGCGTCGCGGGGAGCGCCTGCTGTTGTCCGGAGTGGACCTGGCCATGCACGCCGGATGGCGCCTGGGCGTGGTCGGCCGCAACGGAACCGGCAAATCATCGCTGTTCGCCGCCATCCGCGGCGAGGTCGAGCCGGACCTTGGCGACCTGGACCTGCCGTCGCGGTTGCGCATCGCCAGCGTGGCCCAGGAAACGCCCTCGCTGCCCGATCCCGCGATCTCCTTCGTGCTGTCGGGCGATGTTGAAGTGGCCGCCGCGCTGCAGGCCGAGGCCGACGCCGTGGCTGCCGAGGACTGGGACGCCGTGGCCGCCGCGCACCAGCGCCTGGCCGAGCTCAACGGCTACGACGCCGAAGCGCGTGCGGGCCGGCTGTTGCACGGCCTCGGGTTCTCGGCTGACACCCATCACCGTCCGGTCAGCTCGTTTTCCGGTGGCTGGCGGGTGCGGCTGAATCTTGCCCGCGCGCTGATGATGCCCAGCGACCTGCTGCTGCTCGACGAGCCCACCAACCACCTGGACCTGGACGCGGTGCTGTGGCTTGAACAGTGGCTGCTCAAGTACCAGGGCACGCTGCTGCTGATCAGCCATGACCGCGAGTTCCTGGACGGCGTGTCCACCCACACCCTGCACCTGCATGACGGCAAGGCTAAGCTGTATGTGGGCGACTACACCGCCTTCGAGCGCCAGCGTGCCGAACACCTGCGCCAGCAGCAGATCGCACACAACAAGGAGCAGGCCGAACGCGCCCATCTGCAGAAATTCATCGACCGCTTCCGCGCCCAGGCCAGCAAGGCGCGCCAGGCCCAGAGCCGGATGAAGCGGCTGGCCAAGCTGGCCGGTACCGAGGCGGTCCGCGCCGAGCGCGGGTTCCACATTGAATTCCCCCAGCCGGCGAAGCTGCCGCACGCGCTGCTGCGGATCAATGATGGCGTGTGCGGCTACAGCGAAGATGCGCGCATTCTGGAAAACGTTGGCTTCGGGCTGGAGGCGGGCGACCGGATCGGCCTGCTGGGTCCCAACGGCGCCGGCAAATCCACCCTGGTCAAATCTCTGGTGGGCGAATTGCCGCTGCTGGAAGGAGAGCGCGCGGCGCACCCGGACTTGAGGATCGGCTACTTCGCCCAGCACACGGTGGAATCGCTGGTGGCCGGCACCTCGCCGATGGATCACCTGCGTGAGCTGTCGCCGGATGCGTCCAGCCAGGCGTTCCGGGATTTCCTGGGGAAATGGTTCTTCCCCGGTGACCGTGCGTTTGAAAGCATTGACGGCTTTTCCGGCGGAGAGCGGGCGCGATTGGCGCTGGCGCTGATCGCCTGGAAGCAGCCCAACGTGCTGCTGCTGGATGAGCCCACCAACCATCTGGACCTGGACATGCGCGAGGCGCTGGCCGAGGCGCTGAGTGACTTCGAAGGCGCGATTGTGCTGGTCTCGCACGACCGGCACCTGATCGGCCTGGTCAGCGACAGCTTCTGGCGGGTATCGCACGGGGAGGTCAAGCCGTTCGAGGGTGACCTGGATGAGTACGCGATATGGCTGCGTGCCCGGCAGGGGGAAACGCGCGGGGAAAGCGGGAAGAAATCCAGTGCCCAGTCCGTCCCCGAGCCGGCCAAGCCGGCGGCTCCCGCGCGCAAGGTCAATCCGCACAGGCTGCAGGAGGCCGAGCGTGAGGTCGGTGAGCTTGAGGCAGCGCTGGGCAGGATCGACGCGGCGCTGGCCGACCCTGCCCATCATTCCGATGCCGGGCGCATGACCGAACTCGGCGGAGAGAGGGAGGCTGTTGCCCAGCGGCTGTCGGTGGCCGAGGAGCGCTGGCTGGAGCTGCTGGAAGACTGAGCTGCGGTTTGCGCGCTGCGACGGCGGAGGTTACCGTGCGCGGATGAACAAGCTCACTCTTCCCGTATCGATCGCATTTGCCGTTGCCCTGGCAGCATGCGCACCTTCCACCGAGCCGGCAGCCGATGCCGTGGATCCGCAGGCAGAAGCCGCCGCGGCCGCAGCCGCAGCTGCCGCCCAGGATGTGTCCATCCCGGCCGACGAGTTCCTCATCCGTCTGGCCGAGCACTGCGGACAGGCGTTCGCCGGCCGCGTCCTCACCAACGATCCCGCTTCGCCCGAGCCCGACGCATTCGACGGCCAGGACCTGGTGATGCACGTGCGCGGCTGCGACGACCCGACCCGCGAACTGCAGGTGCCCTTCCACGTGGGCGACAACCATTCGCGTACCTGGCTGCTGACCCGTACCGACGATGGCCTGCGCCTCAAGCACGACCACCGCCTGGAAGACGGCAGCGACGATCCGGTCACCATGTACGGCGGCGACACCGTGGGCCCCGGCACCTCCCAGCGGCAGGAGTTCCCGATCGACCGGGAGTCGATCGACCTGTTCACGCGCGAGGGCCTGGATGTCTCCATCACCAACGTGTGGGCGATGGAAATCGAGCCCGGCCAGCGCTTCCTCTACGAGCTGTCGCGTCCGGTGAGCGATGCGAATCCGGAAGGCCGCCTGTTCCAGGTCGAGTTCGACCTCACCCAGCCGGTGGAAGCCCCGCCCACGCCCTGGGGCTACTGAGCCTTTCAGCTTCATCTGACAAGCGCGGCGGCTCCCCGGGGGCCGCCGCTTTTCTTTGTGCCCGGTGCAGGGGCTTGAAACCGGCGTCTCCGGCCCCATCCCATGTCCGGGTTTTCACTTTCACACTTGCCAGTTCGAGTCCGTTGCCATGCCGATCTATGGTTTTGAGTGCACTGCCTGTGGTCATCAGTTCGATCGCCTGCAGAAAATGTCCGATCCCGATCCGGACAGCTGCCCGTCCTGCGCCAAGGGCGCGATCAAGCGGCAGGTGACCGCGCCGTCGTTCCGGCTGGCCGGCAGCGGCTGGTACGAGACCGATTTCAAGAAGGAAGGAGAAGGCAGGCGCAATCTGGCTGGTTCAGGCGAAGGTGCAAGCTCCACTGCGGCCGAGCCGGCCGCCAAGCCTGCGAAGAGCGAACCAGCCGCCAACCCGTCGAGCTGAGCGCCACGGCCCTCGGGCCAGGTCGGTCAGCGGTTTTCTTCCACTGCCGCTTCCGCGTCCCCTTCCACCTCCGGCAGCAGCTCGATCGCCGACGGGGTGGTGCGCAGCATCAGGTGGAACTCGGACGGGGTGTCGTTCTCGCGCGGGCGGAACACCCTGCGCGCGCCGGCTACCAGGGCGGCCAGTGTCAGCGTGGCCGCATAGAAAGCGGGCAGTGCCTCTGCACCCCAGCGGGTCATGGCCAATCCGGCCAGCGCCGGTCCGATCGCCGATCCCACGCCGTTGAGCAGCAGCAGGCTGCTGCCTGCGGCCAGGGTTTTATCCGGCGTCAGGTGGTCAAGCAGGTGGGCCATGCAGATCGGATAGATCGCAAACGCCAGCCCGCCGAAGATGAAGGCCAGCGTGTACAGCGGCCATCCCGACTGGCCGACCGGCAGCATCATGCCCAACGCCGCGACGGCGGCCAACACGCACACCAATGCCAGGGTGGTGCGCCGGTCGGTGCCATCCGTCAGGCGGCCGATCGGCCACTGCAGGGCGGCTCCGCCGAGAATGGTTGCGCTCACCAGCAGGGCCACGCCGCTCAGTTCCAAGCCCAGACGGGTGGCGAATACCGCACCAAGGCCCCAGAAGCTGCCCACTGCCAGGCCGGCCAGAAGGGCGCCCAGCGTGGCCGCGGGCGCCACCTTGAACAGCTTGCTCAACGCCAGCCTGGGAACCTCGGGCAGCTCCGGCTGCACCATGCGGCTGGCGGTGACCGGCAGCGCGGCCATGCAGATCAGGATGGCCACCAGGTTGAACAGCACGAACCCGGCCGTTGAGGCCAGCCCGATCAGCCACTGGCCGGCCGCCAGGGCCAGCAGGTTCACCGCCATGTAGACCGCGAATACCTGGCTGCGCTGCTCCGGCGGCGCCTGCACGTTGAGCCAGCTCTCGATCACCGTGTACAGGCCCACCAGGGCGATTCCGGTGCCCAGGCGCAGCAGTCCCCAGGCCCAGGGCGAGACGAAGATCGGATGCAGCAGCACCATGGCCGCGCACAGGCCGGCGTAGAACGCGAAGGCGCGGATGTGGCCGGTCCGCTGGATCAGCCCGGGCGCGACGTAGGTGCCCAGGAAAAAGCCGGCGAAATAGGCCGACATCACCAGGCCAAGGGTCTGCTCGCTGTAGCCTTCCAGGCCGCCGCGCACTGCAATCAGGGTGCTGAGCAGGCCGCTGCCCATCAGCAACAGGGCCACGCCCGTGAGCAATGCGGCCAGCGATTTGACGGTGGCGATCGGGCTCCGGGAGGGGGCGGACGGGGGCGGGGCGGGGCGCGTGTCGATGGCCACATTCTAAACCTTGCCCCCAACCAGCTAAAATATCGGGCTTTCCGCGCCCCTGCGCGGGCTGTCCGGAGTTTGCATGCGTACCCACTTTTGCGGCCTGATCGACGAGTCCCTGATCGGCCAGACCGTCACCCTCTGCGGCTGGGCCGACGTGGCCCGCGATCTTGGCGGTCTGTGCTTCATCGATCTGCGCGACCATCACGGCATCGTGCAGGTGGTGGCCGAGCCGTCGGATACCGCCGGCAACGCCGAGGTGATCGCCACTGCGGCCGGCGTGGGATACGAGGACTGCCTGCGCGTCACCGGTACCGTGCGGCGCCGTGAATCGGTGAACCCGAAGATCCGCACCGGTCAGGTGGAACTGGTGGCCACCGCGATCGAGGTGCTGAACAAGGCCGAGCCGCTGCCGTTCCACCACCACGAGAATCCCGGCGAGGACATCCGCCTCAAGTACCGTTATCTGGACCTGCGCCATCCCGAGATGCAGCGCCGCATGCGTATCCGCACGAAGCTGGTGAGCGCGCTGCGCCACTGGCTGGATGCGCGCGACTTCCAGGATATCGAAACCCCCATCCTGACCCGGGCCACGCCCGAGGGCGCGCGCGACTTCCTGGTACCGGCGCGCCAGCACCCGGGCGAGTTCTACGCGCTGCCGCAGAGCCCGCAGCTGTTCAAGCAGATCCTGATGATGTCCGGCTTCGACCGCTACTACCAGATCGCGCGCTGCTTCCGCGACGAAGCCCTGCGCGCCGACCGCCAGCTGGAGTTCACCCAGTTGGACATGGAGTTCGCCTGGGTCGATGAGAGCCACGTGCAGGGCACGGTGGAAACGATGATTCGTGAGGTGTTCGGCGAAGTGGCGGGCGTGGAGCTGGCCGATCCGTTCCCGCGCATGACCTGGGCCGAGGCGATGCGCCGCTACGGTTCGGACAAGCCCGACCTGCGCAACCCGCTGGAACTGGTGGACGTGGCCGATCTGGTCAAGGGCAGCGGTTTCAAGGTGTTTGCCGATGTGGCCGGCACCGACGGCAGTCGCGTGTGTGCGCTGCGGATCCCCGGCGGCGCGGCGCTGTCGCGCAAGCAGATCGATGGTTACGCCGCGCACGCGGCCAAGTTCGGCGCCAAGGGCCTGGCCTACGTGAAGGTAGGCGAGGACGGAGCCGTGTCGTCCCCGATCCAGAAGTTCTTTGACGAGGCGCAGTTCAGCGCGCTGCTGGCCCACGTGGGCGCGGGCAACGGTGACATGGTGTTCTTCGGCGCCGGTGACTATCCGGTGGTCAGCGCCTTCATGGGCGCGGTGCGGCTCAAGGCTGGCGTCGAATTCGACCTGGTCGAGAAGGGTTGGAAGCCGCTGTGGGTGGTGGATTTCCCGATGTTCGAGTGGGACGAAGACGCGGGGCGTTACGTGGCCCTGCACCATCCGTTCACCGCGCCGGCAATTGACGATGCCTCGGTCCTGCGCGAACAGGCCGGCACGGCGGTGTCCCGGGCATATGACCTGGTGCTCAACGGCAACGAGATCGGTGGCGGCTCGGTGCGCATCCACCGTCCGGCGATGCAGAAGGCGGTGTTCGAACTGCTGGGCATTGGCGCCGAGGAAGCACAGGCCAAATTCGGCTTCCTGCTGGACGCACTGAAGTATGGCGCTCCCCCGCACGCCGGCATCGCCTTCGGTATCGACCGCATGGCCGCGCTGCTGGCCGGCACCGAATCGATCCGCGACGTGATCGCCTTCCCCAAGACCACCGGCGCGCAGTGCCTGATGACCGATGCACCGTCGCCAATCGACGATCAGCAGCTGGTGGAGCTGCACATCCAGGTGCGGCCCGATGCAAGTGGGAGCTGATCGCCTGGAGGCGGTGCTGCGACGGGCGACGGGCGACGACGCGCAGGCGCTGTCTTCGCTCGCCGCGCGGACTTTCAGCGAAACCTTCGGCCACCTTTACCGGCCGCAGGACCTGGGCGCATTTCTTGAAGACGCGTACTCGGTCGAGAAACAGCGGGTGATCCTGGCGCATCCGGACTACGCGGTGTGGCTGCTGGAAGCGGACGGCGAGGCGGTGGGGCACATGGCCGCCGGCCCGTGCGGATTGCCCCATCCGGAGGCATCGCGGGACCACGGTGAACTGAAGCGGCTGTACCTGCTGCCCGACTGGCAGGGGGGCGGCCACGGAGCGCGGATGATGGAAGCGGCAATGGCCTGGCTGCTGCGCGACGGACCGCGGACGCTGTGGATAGGCGCATGGTCGGAAAACCTGGGCGCACACCGCTTTTACGCGCGCTGGGGCTTTGAAAAGGTCGGCGAATACCTGTTCGAAGTCGGCGAGGCCCGCGATCTCGAGTTCATCCTCCGCCGCCCGCCCCTGTAGGAGCGCGCCACGCGCGCGAAGCCGCGTGACACCTGTTTCCCGGCGAATGTCCCGGCTAGAAGGGGCGTCCGGACTCCTGCCCGCGAACCAGCGGGACACCCCTTGGCGGGACACGCCGTAAACCCGTCCATGGGGGCTTGCCCGCGCCGTCCATGGCGCGGACAGTCCCGCCAAGGGGTGCCCAGCTGGTCCCTCAAGGTTGTCGGTGATTTGCCAGAAGCATCGCCAGGCCTCCGATAAGATCCCCCCATGTCCGCACCCTCTCCTGTCGATTCCATCCGTCGCGTCATCCTGCTCCACGGCATCTGGATGACGCGGTCCACCATGTGGCCGCTGGCCCGACGGCTGCGGGCCCAGGGTTTCGCTCCGGAGCTCCTCGGCTACCGCAGCGTCACCGACGGCACCGATAACGCGGCCAGCCGGCTGCTGGAAAGTCTGCACGCAGGCGGTCCAGCCCATGTGGTCGGGCACAGCCTTGGCGGCCTGATCGCGCTGCATGCTTTGCAAAAAGATCCCGCAGTAACGGTCGGTCGAATTGTGTGTCTGGGCTCTCCGCTGTGCGGGAGCGGAGCAGCGGCGGGGCTGGCCCGACACCGCTTCTCACATGTCTGGTTCGGTCGCAGCAAGCGGGTCCTGCTGGACGGCTGTTTAGCCTGGCCGGAAGGCATTGAGGTGGGGATGATCGCCGGCAGCGCGCCCTACGGGCTTGGTCGCTTCTTCGGCGGCTTCGATGGCGAACACGACGGCACCGTGGCGGTGGAGGAGACCCGCAGCCCGGCGCTGGCGGATCACCTGGTAGTCCATGCCAGTCACTTAGGCATGCTGCTCTCGAACGAGGTGGCTGCGCAGACCGCGCAGTTCCTCGGCGCCGGATTTTTTGATCACGGCAAGCCTTCCCCGTAGCGTTTCACGCGGGCTACGGGCGGTGCCCCGCTTCCGGGGATCGGGACAAGCGTTCCGATCCCCGGCGTTGCGGGTTACACCATGCGGGTGCCTTTCTTGCGGGCGGCGCGGATATCACGCACCAGTGCCACGCACAGTACGATCATGACCAGCACGGCCAAGGCGGGCCAGACGAGGATGTAGAAGGAAAGCAGGGGGATGCTCATGCGCGGACTCCTGATTCAAGTTCATTGTCGGCCGGTTCGCGAACCTTGTCGGCCGGGCTCTTGTCAAAGGCGGTCAGCTGGAAGTTGCGTACCCGCTGGTCCAGCAGGGAGAAATCGAAGCGGTCCTGGTTGCGCAGGCTCAGCACGGTGCAGACGATGGCGCTGGCACCGTAGGACACCAGGGCGCTCATCAGCGGGATGTACTCACGCAGCGCGCCGAATACGATCGTCGACAGGCCAATGATGGTGGCGCTGCCCACGAAGAAGGCGACGCGCCTGCCGAAGAATCCAAAGGCCATCAGCCCGGTCACCACGCCGGCACCCACCAGGGCAACGCCCTCAAGCAGGTAGCCGGTCATGCCGTCCAGCGGGACCAGCTCGAACCGGGTCAGACAGAACAGGGTCACTGCAACCGCCACCGACCAGGTAAACGCCCGGTTGTTCACCCGATCCCAGTAGAAGCTGGTGATCACCGGGAACACGATCGCCCCCCACAGCGCGCCCACGAACACCAGCACGATGAGAATATCCAGACGCAGGCTGGCGAAGATGATTCCGATCACGGTGGCCACGATCATGGTGAGGCGTCCGATCAGCAGCATCAGCTTGGGGTCCGGGCGCTTGCGGGCCAGGTTCTTGCCGTAAAGGTCGGTCATCACGATGGCTGACAGCGCGGACAGGTCCGAGTCGGCGGTGGAAGACAGCGAGCCCACCACCAGGATGAAGAACAGGCCGATCGCGAACGGCGGCAGGTACTGCGAGGCCATCTGCGGGATCAGGTTGTTGCTGTCGCCATCAAGCGGGGTGATACCGGCAAACAGTGCCAGCATGCCCAGCATGCCCAGGCCGATCACCACCGCGCCGTAGCCGACGGTGGCCATCATGAAGGTGGGCTTGATCAGGTCCTGGCGTACGGCGAACAGCCGCTGGGCGATGGTCTGGTTGCCGATCGCATATGCAAGCACCGCCACCAGATAGGGTGCGCCCTGTTCCAGGAAGGCCGTGCCGGAGAAGAAGCTCGCCTGTTCGGAGGTCAAGTGCACCATGCCCTCCTGCAGCAGTGAGCTGCCACCGGCATTGAAGTACACCATCGGGATCAGCACGGCGGCGGCCACGACCATCGCCACCAGCTGGGCGAAGTCGGTCATCACCGAAGCGCGAAAGCCGGACCACAGGGTGTAGGCCAGCACGCCGGCGCCGGCGATCAGCACGCCGTGGATGAAGGATAGGGGCGAGAGCACTGCCACCAGCGCGCCGGCGGCGCTGAAGTTCACCATCAGGCTGATGCAGCTGCCCACGATATTGGACACCGCCATCACCATCTGGCTGGAGGTGCCGTGGCGGGCATGCAGGATCTCCGCCAGCGTGTGGGCATCAGGGGCCACTTCACGGAAGCGGCGGCCGAAGGGGTAGATGAAGAGGATCATCAGCGCGCCCCACAGGCCGTAGTGGATCGGCCCGGAAATACCGTAGCGGTAGCCGGAGGTGGCGCTGGCGAAGAACGATGCGGCCCAGATCCAGGTGGCCATCATGCTGGCCGCGGCCATGCCGAAGCCGATGGCGCTGTTGGAGACCATGTACGCGTCGACGTTCTCATTCTTGCGGATGATCGTCAGCGACATGAGGAAGGTGAGGGCGTAGAAGCCGATCAGTAGCAGCAGGGCGGTACCGGAGCTGAGCTGGTGGATTCCTGTTTGTTCCATACGTTGGTGGACGGTCCTTTGGCGGGACGTCAGGCGCGGGCGGCAGACAACACAACAGTCGCCCGTGCGGGATGCATCCGCCGGGTTGGGGGCCATTTGGGGCCAGGTGAAAACAGCCGGATTTGCTGCGTCACGCGGCATGCTGATGTGCCGGGGGCAGGGCGGCTGCTGCCGCCAGAGGCGCTGCGAAAGAAAAGCTGGGAAACAAGCGCAAACAAAAAAAGCCGGACGCAGCGGCTTGGGCGTTCGCGTGGCATGCGCAATTCAATGCGCAGGGAAGGTCCGCGAAGCGCCGGTCATTATAGCAGATGCCGGTCTGGCGGGCCCGCCGCTGCGCGCCCCGCAGGCGTGGTGCCTATAATCCGGGGCATCCCTTCACGTTTTTTTCCGGACCACAAGCAAGATGGCAGGACATTCCAAGTGGGCGAACATCCAGCACCGCAAGAACGCGCAGGACGCCAAGCGGGGCAAGATTTTCACCAAGCTGATCCGCGAGATTTCGGTGGCGGCGCGCATCGGCGGCGGTGACACCGCCTCCAACCCGCGCCTGCGCACCGCGGTGGACAAGGCCCTGGCGGCCAACATGACCCGCGACTCCGTCGAGCGCGCGATCAAGAAGGCCACCGGCGAGCTGGAGGGCGTGAACTACGAAGAGATCCGCTACGAGGGCTACGCCCCGGGCGGGGTTGCGGTGATCGTGGACTGCCTGACCGACAACAAGGTCCGCACCGTGGCTGATGTGCGCCACGCCTTCAGCAAGTTTGGCGGCAATCTTGGCACCGATGGCTCGGTGGCCTTCATGTTCCGCAAGCTCGGCGTGCTGAGCTTTGCGCCCGGATCGGACGAGGACAAGGTGACCGAGGCTGCGATCGAGGCCGGCGCCGATGACATCGTCACCTATCCCGAAGATGGCTCGATCGACGTGCTTACCGATCCGGACACCTTTGCCGAGGTGCGCGACGCCATGATCGCAGCCGGGGCGGAGCCGGCCGAGGCCGAGGTCACCTGGCGCGGCGACACCGACGTGGCCGTGGATGGCGAAACCGGCCAGCAGGTGGTCAAGCTGCTGGACTGGCTGGAAGACATCGACGACGTGCAGGCGGTGTATTCGAACGCCGACCTGGGCGAGGACGCCTACGCCTGATGGCGGCGCCCAAGCCCGACATGACCCGCATCCTCGGCATCGACCCCGGCTCCCAGCGCACCGGCGTGGGCATCATTGATGTCGATCCCGGCGGGCGGATGACCCACGTTTTCAGCGGTCCGGTGGTCCTGCTGTCGGCGCCCGACTTCCCGGGGCGGCTGCGGCTGCTGCTGGACGGTCTGGGCGGGCTGATCGATGAGCACCGGCCCGATGAGGTGGTGATCGAGCAGGTATTCATGGCCCGCAATCCGGATTCGGCGCTGAAGCTGGGTCAGGCCCGTGGGGCGGCGATCTGCGCCGCGGTGCTGCGCGACCTGCCGGTGCACGAATACGCGGCCACCGAAATCAAGCTGGCGGTGGTGGGCCGCGGCGGGGCCGAGAAAGGGCAGGTCCAGCACATGGTCGGGATCCTGCTGAACCTGCATGGCAAGCTGCAGGCCGACGCGGCCGATGCGCTGGCCGCCGCCATCACCCACGCACACGTGCGGGCCAGCGCCCGCCGCCTGGGCGTGGGAACGCGCCAGGCCTGGGCGCGCAAGTAATGGAGGCGCGAGTAAATGGAGATTGAGGGGACATGATCGGACGGTTGAAAGGCATCCTCATCCACAAGCAGCCGCCGTGGCTGGTGGTGGACGTGGGCGGGGTGGGCTACGAGCTGGAAGCGCCCATGAGCACGTTCTACGAACTGCCTGAGCTGGGCCGCGAAGTGGCGCTGTCCACCCACTACGCGCACAAGGACGACACTGTGTCCCTGTACGGCTTCCTGACCGAGGCCGAGCGGCGCATGTTCCGCGATGTGCAGAGGGTCAGCGGGATCGGGGCGAAGATCGCCCTGGCAATCCTCTCCGGGGCGTCGGTGGGCGAATTCGCCCTGATGGTGCAGGCCGGCGACATCACCGCGCTGTGCCGCATTCCCGGAATCGGCAAGAAGACCGCCGAGCGCATCGTGGTGGAACTGCGCGACCGCGCAGCGGACATGATCAGCGCAGCGCCTGCGGCGGTGTCCGGCGGGGTACCGGCTGACCCCATGGCCGAGGCCATCGTGGCCCTGCAGCAGCTGGGCTACCGTCCGGCCGAGGCGCAGAAGATGGCTCGGGCCGCTGGCGCCGAAGGCGACGGTGCGGAAGCCATCATCCGCAAGGCGCTACAGTCCGCACTGCGCTGACGCTCCCACCCGCGTCCAGGACACCCGCATGGCCGCACCACGCTCTGCCCGCGACACTACGGATGGGCACCACCGGATAGGCCTGTTCGGTCTGACCGTGGGCGCGCTGGGCGTGGTGTTCGGAGATATCGGCACCAGCCCGCTGTACGCGATCCGCGAGGCGTTTTCCCCGCACTACGGCCTGGTGGCCAACCACGACACCGTGCTCGGCCTGCTGTCGCTGGTGTTCTGGTCACTGGTGCTGGTGGTCACGGTGAAATACGTGAGCATCATTACCCGCGCCGACAACGACGGCGAGGGCGGGATCATGGCGCTGATGGCGCTGGCCCAGCGCAGCCTGCCGGCGGACTCGCGTGCGGCATGGCTGGTTGGCATCTTCGGCGTCCTCGGCGCGGCCCTGTTCTTTGGCGATGGGGTGCTGACGCCAGCGGTATCGGTGCTGGCGGCGGTGGAAGGCCTGGAGGTTGCGGCGCCGCAGCTGAGCCATTGGGTGCTGCCGATCGCCGTGGCGGTGCTGGTGGCCCTGTTCGCCACCCAGCGTTATGGCACGCAGAAGGTGGGGCGGGTATTCGGCCCGGTCACCATTCTCTGGTTCCTGGTGCTTGCGACGCTGGGCGTAGCCAATATCCTGCACGAGCCGGAGGTGCTGAAGGCGGTGAACCCGACTTGGGCGGTGCGGTTTTTCATCGACCACTCCTGGGGCGGGATATTCATCCTGGGCGCGGTGGTACTGGCAGTCACCGGCGGCGAGGCGATCTATACCGACATGGGGCACTTCGGCGCCCGACCGGTCCGCATTGCCTGGTACGCCGTGGTGCTGCCGGCCCTGATGCTCAATTACCTCGGGCAGGGCGCGCTGGTGCTGGAGGATCCGGCGGCCGCGGCCAATCCGTTCTATTACGGCGTGCCCGAATGGGGGCGTTTTCCCATGATCGTGCTGGCCACGGCGGCGACGGTGATCGCCTCCCAGGCGGTGATCACCGGCGGCTATTCCATTGCCCGCCAGGCCATGCAGCTGGGCTATATCCCGCGCATGCAGGTGCGCCACACTTCGCGGGACGCCATCGGCCAGATCTACATCCCCGCGGTCAACTGGACCATGATGGTGGTGGTTATTGCGCTGGTGATCGGCTTTGGCAGCTCGTCGGCGCTGGCGGCGGCCTACGGGGTGTCGGTGTCGCTGACCATGCTGATCGACACCGTGCTGCTGGCCATCGTGGCCCATGCGCTGTGGCCGCAGGGCAGGCGCTGGGTACTTCCGCTGTGCGGGCTGTTCCTGGTGATGGACCTGGCCTTTGCCACCGCCAACCTGGCCAAGGTGCCGCAGGGCGGCTGGTTTCCGCTGCTGCTGGGATTGGTGCTGTTCACCCTGTTGCGTACCTGGCGCCGGGGCCGGCTGCTGCTGCGCGCGCGCATCCGCGAGCACGGCACGCCGCTGGATGAGTTCCTGCCGGGGCTGCTGCTGGCGCCGCCGCTGCGGGTGCCGGGCACCGCTGTGTTTTTGACCGCCGACCGCGGCGTGGTGCCACCGGCGCTGCTGAACAACCTCACCCACAACAAGGTGCTGCACGAGCGCAACGTGGCGCTGACTGTGGACACTCTGGCGGTGCCGTACGCGCCGCGCGGAAAGCGGCTGCAGGTCAAGGAGATCGGCGATGGATTCCACCGCGTGGTGGTGCGCTTCGGTTTCATGGAAACGCCCGACCTGCCGGTGGCGCTGATGGCCGCCAGCGATGAAGAGGACGGCTTCTGGTTTGATCCCATGGAGACCACCTGGTTCACCAGCCGCGAGACCGTGGTGCCTGGCGTACGCCACGGCATGGCCCTGTGGCGGGAGAAGCTGTTTTCCACCATGCACCGCAATGCGGCGCCGGCCTCGGCCTATTTCCATATCCCCGGCGACCGCCTGGTGGAGCTGGGGACACCGGTGGAAATCTGAAGTGCGCCCCGGCCGGTGGCAATGTGCTCCCGGCACCCTCATCCTGTGCCCATGACGACATCTCCAGCCCCCAAAGTTCCGCTTTCCATCCTCGACCTGGCTCCGGTGGCCGAAGGCAGCGACGTTGCCACCGCGTTCTCCGACATGGTGGCCCTGGCCCGGCACGCCGACGCGCTGGGCTACCGCCGCTACTGGATGGCCGAGCACCACAACATGCCGGGCGTGGCGAGCGCCGCCACCGCGCTGCTGATCGGCCACGTGGCCGGAGCCACGAAGACGATCCGGGTCGGCGCCGGCGGGGTGATGCTGCCCAACCACGCCCCGCTGCAGGTGGCCGAGCAGTTCGGCACCCTGGCCACGCTGTATCCGGACCGCATCGACCTGGGCTTGGGCCGCGCGCCCGGCACCGACCAGCCCACCGTGCGCGCGCTGCGCCGCTATTACGAGGGCGCCGACGCGTTCCCGCAGGACGTGGCCGAGCTGCTGCACTACTTCGAGCCGGTGAAGCCGGGACAGCTGGTGCAGGCGGTGCCCGGCTCGGGACTGGACGTGCCGGTGTGGATCCTGGGCTCGAGCCTGTTCGGCGCCCAGCTGGCCGCGGCCATGGGCCTGCCGTATTCCTTCGCCTCGCACTTTGCGCCGGCGATGATGAGCGAAGCGCTGGCGCTGTATCACCGCGATTTCAGGCCCTCCAAATACCTGCGCGAGCCCTACGCGATGCTGGCCCTGAACGTGGTGGCCGCTGATACCCGGGCGGAAGCCGAGCGCGAGTTCACCGCCCTGCAGCAGATGTTCGCCCGCCTGCGGCGCCCCGGCCCGCCGGGCAAGGTGCCGCTGCCGGTGGATGACATCAACGCCGAGCTGAGCCCGCAGGAGCTGGCTGCTGTGGGCCAGGCGCTGGCCTGTTCGGTGGTCGGTGACGCAAAGGACGTGGGCGAGGGCATCGCCGACTTCGTCGAGCGCCACCGCCCGAACGAGCTGATCCTGACTGCCAACCTCGCCAGCCTGGAGGCCCGCAAGCGCAGCTTCACCATCGCCGCGGAGGCCTGGGGCCTTCAGCCAACCCTGTAACCCGACGATCGGCTCTCGCGTAGGAGCGCGCCATGCGCGCGAAGCCGCGTGACACATGGCGGTGGGGCGTGGCTTCGGCGAGTACGCGGGTTCCGGGCCCGCCGCGCGGTTCCGCGATTCACGCGGTTTCGCGCGCATGGCGCGCTCCTACGACGCGCAAGCGCGTGCGTCTTGGGCACGCCAGCTATGCGACCATAGCGCGATGACCGAAGAGCGCATCATCGCCGCCGACGCGACCCGTGAAGACGAGGCCGTCGAGGCCTCGATCCGGCCGCAAAGGCTGGCCGATTACCTGGGCCAGAAGCCGGTCCGCGAGCAGCTTTCCATCTATATCGAAGCGGCGATCAAGCGCGGCGAGGCCATGGACCACGTGCTGATCTTTGGCCCGCCAGGGCTGGGCAAGACCACGCTCAGCCACGTGATCGCCAACGAGCTGGGGGTGAGCCTGCGGGTGACCTCCGGGCCGGTGATCGAAAAGGCCGGCGACCTGGCCGCGCTGCTGACCAACCTGCAGCCGCATGACGTGCTGTTCATCGACGAGATCCACCGCCTTCCGCCCGTGGTCGAGGAGGTGCTGTACCCGGCGATGGAGGATTTCCAGATCGACATCATGATCGGAGAGGGCCCGGCCGCGCGCTCGATCAAGCTGGACCTGCCGCCGTTCACCCTCATTGGTGCGACCACCCGTGCAGGCCTGCTGACCGCGCCGCTGCGCGACCGCTTCGGCATCGTCCAGCGGCTGGAGTTCTACAGCGCGGCGGACCTGGAGCGGATCGTGCGGCGTTCGGCAGGGATCCTGGGCATCGACTGCGAGCCTGAGGGCGCTGCGGAAATCGCCCGCCGCGCGCGCGGCACGCCACGCATCGCCAACCGCCTGCTGCGGCGGGTACGCGATTACGCCCAGGTTCGTGCGGGCGGAAAGATTGACCGCCAGGTGGCGGATGCGGCAATGAAGATGCTGAGCGTGGACCCGGAAGGCTTTGACGACCTGGACCGGCGCCTGCTCAACCTGATCATCGAGAACTTCGACGGCGGCCCGGTGGGCGTGGAGTCGCTGGCCGCGGCGCTGAGCGAGGAGCGCGGCACCCTGGAAGATGTGATCGAACCCTATCTGATCCAGCAGGGCTTCCTGGTGCGCACCGCGCGCGGACGCATGGCCTCGGCCAAGGCGTATCGGCACCTGGGCCTGGAGCCGCTGCGCAAGGCCGCGGGCCAGGGCGGCACGGAGGGGCAGTTTTGAGCCACACGACCAGGTTGCAGCCAGCGTTCAGCTTGCCGACAAGGGTGTACTGGGAAGATACCGACGCTGGTGGCGTGGTGTACCACGCGCGCTATGTGGCTTTCCTGGAGCGGGCGCGTACCGAATGGATGCGCACGCTCGGGTACGGCCAGGAAGCGCTGCGTACCTCGCACAACCTAGTGTTCGCGGTGCGGGCGATGCGGATGGACTTCCGTGCGCCGGCAAGGCTGGACGATGTACTTGAGGTCACGGTGGCGCTGCGAGAATGCCGCCGGGCCAGCCTGGTCGTGGACCAGCTGGTTGAACGCGAAGGCCAGTGCCTGCTGGACGCGCAAGTGCGGCTGGCGGCGCTGGATGCGGAAGGATTCCGTCCCCGGGCGATCCCGGAGGCGCTCCTTGCCGAACTGGTTCCATACCAAATACAGAAATCTGGAGCGGATGCATGATTCCACTGACGATGTTGCTGCAGGCCACCGAGATCCAGCCGTTGCCCGCAGAGGACGGTGCGCTGGCCAGCCAGCTGCCCGCGGATGCCGGCGTGGTTGAAGCGGCCACCGCAGTGGGCGGGGACATCGACATGCTGCAGCTGCTCCTGCATGCCTCGATCCCGGTGCAGCTGGTGATGCTGCTGCTGCTGGCCGCATCGATCGCCTCGTGGGTGATCATCTTCCGCAAGAAGAAGCTGCTCGACCGCGCCCAGCGCGAAGCCGACCGGTTCGAGGAGAAGTTCTGGTCCGGCTCGGACATGGGCAAGCTGTACGCCGCCGCCACCGAGCGCAACCGCGAGATCGGGGGCCTGGAGTTGATCTTCGAGTCCGGCTTCCGTGAGTTTTCGCGCCAGCGCGAACGCCGCAGCGCCACTCCGGCCAGCCAGCTTGAGGGTGCCCAGCGCGGCATGCGCGTGGCCACCTCGCGCGAGCTGGAAGGGTTGGAGCACAACCTGGAATTCCTCGCCAACGTCGGTTCGATCGCCCCGTACGTGGGCCTGCTCGGCACCGTGTGGGGGATCATGATTTCCTTCCAGGGCCTGGCCAACGTGCAGGAAGCCACCATCGCCACCGTCGCCCCGGGTATTTCCGAGGCGCTGATCGCGACCGCGATGGGCCTGTTCGCCGCGATCCCGGCGGTGTGGGCCTACAACCGCTATGCCACCAAGGTTGAGCGCATCGCCACCCGCTACGAGTCCTTTGCCGACGAGTTTTCCTCGATCCTGGAGCGCCAGGCCTACCCCGACGAATGACCGTGACGCGGGCCCGCCCCGCTGCCCGCCTTCGACCGTTCGCCTGATCGCCCTGTAGTCCGGAGTCCCCATGTCGGTCATCTCCAATCGCCGCCGCCACCGCCGCAAGCTCAAGAACGAGATCAACGTCGTTCCCTACATCGACGTGATGCTGGTGCTGCTGATCATCTTCATGGTCACCGCGCCGCTGTTGAACCTCGGCACGCAGGTGAACCTGCCCGATTCCAGCGCCCGCTCGCTGGGCTCGCCCAAGGACCCGGTGGTGGTGAGCGTGTACGCGGACGGCTCGCTGGGGCTGATGATCGAGAACGTCAACCAGATCGTCGACGTGGCCGGCCTGCGCGAGCGCGTGCAGGCCATCCACAACCAGAATCCCGGTGCCAGCGTGCTGGTCAACGGCGATCGCGACGCCAGCTACCAGAGCGTGATCCGCGCCATCGACACCATCAATCAGGCCGGGGTGACCCGGGTGAGCCTGATCAGCCGTCCGCAGGAGGGCGGCGAATAAATGCGTGAGGCGCGTGCCGACACCGTCCAGGCGGTCGTGCTGGCGCTGCTGCTGCACGTGCTGTTGTTCGCGCTGGTGTTCCTTGGCCTGCACTGGACCCGCAGCGCGGCGCCGCAGGCGGCCGGCGTGCCGATCAGCGCCGAGCTGGTGGATGCCGACGCGCTGTCGCCAGCCGCCCAGCAGGCGCTGGCCGAGGTGCCCGAGCCCATGCCCGCGCCGGAGCCTGAGCCTGAGCCCACACCCGAGCCGGTCGAGGAAGACGCGGCGCCCCCGTCGCAGCCGCTGCCTGAGCCGGTTCCCGATGATGCCGAGGTGGAGCCGCAGCCCGCACCGCAGGAGCAGATCCCGGAGCCCGACGTGGTGGACCAGGACGAGGCCCGCGCCGACGCCGAGTCCGAGCTGGTTGCCGAGCGCGAACAGGAAGAGCGCCGGCGCCAGGAGCAGATCGAGCTGGCCGAACGGCAGAAGCAGGAAGAGGCCGAGCAGAAGCGCCGCCTGGCCCGGCAGCAACGCGAGCAGGAGCTCGCCAAGCTGCGCGCAGAGCAGGCGCGGGTGCAGCGCGAGGCGGAGGAGGCCGAGCGCAAGCTGCAGCAGATCGCCAGCGCCCGTGATCGGCGTGATGCCGAGCAAGTTGCGAGCTCAGCCGCCAGCCCGTCACAAGGCGGACAGTCGGGTGATAACGACTTGGCTAACCGCTATGCCACTGCGCTGCAAGAAGCGATCGTGCGCAACTGGACCCGTCCCGACAACGTGGCCCTGGGCCAGCGCTGCCGGATCTACATCACCCAGCTGCCAGGCGGGCAGGTGATGAATGTCGAATTCGACAGTTCCTGCCCCTATGACGCCTTGGGACGGCGATCGGTGGAGGCTGCGGTGCGCCGGGCCGAACCGCTGCCGTATGCCGGTTTCGAATCGGTGTTCAACCGCAGGCTCAACCTCAATTTCACCGCCCGGGACCGGTAGGAGCGCGCCATGCGCGCGAAGCCGCGTGACGTCTGCAACTCTTACAATTGCCGAAAATCCGGAACATCACGGGCCTTCCCCCGCTCGCCTGCGCGAACCGATCACTGTCACGCGGCTTCGCGCGCATGGCGCGCTCCTACAGCAGCTGGTGAGCACGCGGCGACGGTTGCCGTTCATCAATCCTCCACGCCCAGCGGCCAAGCTGTAGCGTTGTGAGCATTCCCTATTTTCCAATGTCGAGCCAGACGATGAAATCCATGACCCGCTTCCTCGCTGCCCTGTTTGCGCTTCTGCTGCCCGTTGCCGTCATGGCGCAACAGCAGGGCCTGGAGATCGATATCGTCGGCGGCCACGCCTCGGCGCTGCCGATCGCAGTGGTGCCCATGCCCTACCAGGGCTCGGCAACCGCTCCCGATACCGACGTGGCCGCGGTGATCCGCGCCAACCTGGACCGCTCGGGCCAGTTCCGTACGCTGCCCGAGCGCGACATCGTCGAGCGGCCGACCCGCGGCGCCGAGGTCCAGTACCCCACCTGGCGCATGCTGCGGCAGGATTTCCTGGTGGTCGGCCGGGTGCTGGACGCGGCTGGTGGCGGCTACCGGGTGGAGTACGAACTGTTCGACGTGGCCAAGCAGGAGCGCGTACTGGGCATGGCCATGACCGGCCGCGCCAGCGCCATGCGCGATGTGGCCCACCAGATGTCGGATGCCATCTACGAAGCGATCCTGGGCGTGCGCGGTGCGTTCTGGACCCGGATCGCCTATATCACCCAGACCGGCGCCGGTGAAAGCGCACGCTACGCGCTGATCGTGGCTGATTCGGACGGATTCAACCCGCAAACGGTGGTGCGCTCCAATGAGCCGCTGCTTTCCCCGGCCTGGAGCCCCGATGGCAACCGCCTGGCCTACGTGAGCTTTGAAGGCGGCAACTCGGCCATCTACATCCAGAACATCGCCACCGGCGGCCGCGAACTGATGTCCAGCTTCCGCGGCATCAACGCCTCGCCCGCATTTTCGCCGGACGGCAGCCGGCTGGCGCTGACGCTCTCGCGCAGCGGCAATCCGGAGATCTATGTCATGGATCTGGGCAGCAAGGCGCTGACCCGATTGACCAACCACTTCGGCATCGACACCTCGCCCGCCTGGAGCCATGACGGCAACAGCATCTATTTCACCTCCGATCGCGGCGGCCGGCCGCAGGTTTACCAGGTGCCTGCCAGCGGCGGCGGAGAGAGCCGGACGACCTTCCAGGGCAGCTACAACTCCGACCCCAGTGTTTCCTTCGATGGGCAGAAGATTGCCGTAGCGCAAGGCGCGGGCAACGTGTACCGTATTGCAGTGCTGGATCGAAGCCTCGGCACGCCGCGCTGGTCCACGCTGTCGCCAGGTTCGCTCGATGAATCACCGAGCTTTGCACCGAATGCCAGCATGATCCTGTACGCGGCACGTGAGGGACGGCGAGGGGTGTTGTACGCCGTTTCGTCCGATGGCCGAGTGCGCCAGCGCCTGGTGCTTGCTGATGGTGACGTGCGCGAGCCGGCCTGGGGTCCGTTCCGGGAACAACGCTGACGCCGTCTCCACATTGTTTCCATCAACCTGAACGCTGTTGTTCAACCATAGGATCGACGAGATGAAGACCACCACCCGTATCGTGTTCATCGCTGCGCTGTGCGTTGCCGCTGTTGGCTGCGCCCGCCAGGTTCAGGAGGAAGCGCCGCCGCCGCCGGCCGCGCCGCCGCCGACCGCGACTGCGCCCGCCCCCACTGCCGGTGTTTTCGGCCCCGAGGATCTGGACACCGATGCTTGCCTGCGCCAGCGGGTGGTGTACTTCGATTTTGACCAGGAGTCGGTGCGTCCGGAGTTCCAGGCCCAGATGGCCTGCCACGCCAAGTACCTGCGTGACCGCCCTTCCGCCCGCATCACCCTGGAAGGCCATGCCGACGAGCGCGGCAGCCGTGACTACAACCTGGGTCTGGGTGAGCGCCGCGGCAACGCGGTGTCCTCCGCCCTGCAGGCCAATGGCGGTTCCGGCACCCAGCTGACCACCGTCAGCTACGGCGAAGAGCGCCCCAGCTGCACCGATGTCAACGAAGACTGCTGGGCGCGCAACCGTCGCGTTGAGATCGTCTACAGCGCACGCTGATCGCTGGCGTCATGCGTAGACTGATTGTTCCAGTCGTGGTTGCGGCGGCCCTTGTGGCCGCTGCACCCGCGTTTGCACAGCGCGCAAGCCTCGCCGATCGCGTGGCCGCGCTGGAGCGCCAGGATTCCACCACCCGCACCTCCAATGTCGACCTGCTGAACCAGGTCAACGAGCTGCGTCGCGAAGTGGTGCAGCTGCGCTCGCAGATCGAAGAGCTGCAGCACGGCATCGAGCAGATGCGCGAGACCAGCCGCGCCCAGTACCTGGATGCGGACGGGCGGCTCAACCGCCTGGAAAGCGGTTTCGTGCCGGAACCGGCTGAGGGCGAGGCCGGTGCATCGTTGCCGGTCCCCGTGCCGGAGACGGATGCAGGTGCCGCCGAGCGGCCGCGCCTGCCAGCACAGGATCCCGATGAGCGAGCCGCCTATGAGGTGGCCTTCAGCGCCCTGCGTGCCGGCGATTATGAAAAGTCGACGGAGCTGTTCCGGCAGTTCCTCAGTGCCCACCCGGACGGGTCGCTGGTTCCCAACGCCCAGTATTGGCTGGGTGAAAGTTTTTACGTGCTGGAGGACTATGACGCCGCCCAGCGCGCGTTCGAAGCCCTGATCCAGCGCTTCCCCGAGGATTCGCGCACGCCGCGTGCGCTGCTCAAGGTGGGCCTGTCGCAGTACGGCCGGCAGGACATGGAATCCGCGGAACAGACGCTGGCCAAGGTGATCGAGCGTTATCCCGGCAGCGATGCGGCGGTGACCGCCGACGATCGCCTTCGCGTCATCCGCCTCAGCCGTCTGCGCTGAGGTCTGATTCTGCCGGGATCCGGTAGGCTCCGTACAATTGCACCCATGACCCAAGTTGCTGTCCCTGACGCCGCCACGGCGGCCGACCGGCTCCGGATTACCGAGATCTTCCTGTCCCTGCAGGGCGAAGCACGCGAAGCCGGCTGGCCCAGCGTGTTCGTGCGCCTGACCGGCTGCCCGCTGCGCTGCCATTACTGCGATACCGCCTATGCGTTCCACGGCGGGCAATGGTGGACGATCGACGACATCGTCGCGGAAGTCGCCCGCCACGGAGTGCGCCACGTGTGCGTGACCGGCGGCGAGCCGCTGGCGCAGAAGCGCTGCGTGGACCTGCTGCAGCGGCTGTGCGATGCCGGTCATGCGGTGTCCCTGGAAACCTCCGGCGCAATCGACATCGGTCGCGTCGATCCGCGGGTGAGCCGGGTGCTGGATATCAAGACGCCGGGTTCCGGTGAAGCCCACCGCAACCTCTGGGAGAACATCGACCTGCTGACGCCCCACGACCAGGTCAAGTTCGTCCTGTGCGGGCGCGAGGACTATGAGTGGGCCAGCGGCATCGTGCGCCAGTACGACATCCCAGCCCGCTGCGACGTGCTGTTTTCGCCCAGCAAGAGCGAACTGGCCCCGCGTGATCTGGCCGACTGGATTGTTGCCGACCGCCTGCCGGTGCGCTTCCAGATGCAGCTGCACAAAATCCTCTGGAATGACGAACCGGGACGCTGAGGCAGACTCATGAAGAAAGCAGTCGTACTCCTGTCCGGCGGCATGGATTCCGCCGTGGTCCTGGCCATCGCCCGCGAGCAGGGCTTTTCCGTGCATGCGCTGAGCGTGGACTATGGCCAGCGTCACCCCGCGGAACTGCAAGCCGCCGCTCGGGTTGCGCAGGCACAGGGCGCAGCGGCGCACAAGACCGTCTCGGTTGACCTGCGCAGCATCGGCGGCTCGGCGCTGACCGACGATATCGACGTCCCCGAGGCTGGCGGGCACGGCGCCGGAGACATCCCGGTCACCTACGTGCCGGCCCGCAACACGATCATGCTGTCCATTGCCCTGGGCTGGGCCGAGGTACTGGGCGCGGCGGACATCTTCTGCGGGGTCAACGCTGTCGACTATTCCGGCTATCCCGATTGCCGTCCGGAGTTCATTGATGCCTTCCAGTCGTTGGCCAACCTGGCCACCCAGGCAGGCGTGGAGGGGGCCGGGATCCGGGTGCACGCACCGCTGATGGCGATGGGCAAGGACGGGATAGTGCGCGAAGGAGTGCGCCTGGGCGTGGACTTCGCGGCAACGGTCTCGTGTTACAGCGCGGATGCCGCGGGGCGCGCCTGCGGGCGCTGCGATGCCTGCCGGCTGCGCGCGGAAGGATTCTCCGGAGCCGGCATTGCCGACCCCACGCGCTACTGCTGAATACGCCGTCCGGACGCCGAAACCCGGCGTGCGGATGGCGTCCCGGAAATTTTCCGGCAAAACACGCAAAATAGAAGGGTTCCCCCACCTTTGGACGACATGAAACAGCCTTCCTCCTTCGACTATGAGCAGTTGCTCGCCTGTTCGCGCGGCGAACTCTTCGGCCCCGGCAATGCCCGGCTGCCCGCGCCGCCGATGCTCATGTTCGACCGCATCACCCATGTCTCCACCGAGGGTGGCCGCTACGGCAAGGGCGAGCTGAAGGCCGAATTGGATATCCGTCCGGACCTGTGGTTTTTCGATTGCCACTTCGAAGGCGATCCGGTGATGCCCGGCTGTTTGGGCCTGGATGCCATGTGGCAGCTGTGCGGCTTCTATCTGCCGTGGCTGGGCGCGACCGGCCTGGGACGTGCGCTGGGCGTGGGCCAGGTGAAATTCAGCGGCCAGGTACTCCCGGGCGCAAAGGTGGTGAGCTATGAAATCGACATCCGCCGCACCATGCGCGGCAAGCTGGACCTGGTGATTGCCGACGGCCGTACGCTGGTTGACGGGCGTGAGATCTACCTGGCCTCCGACCTGCGCGTGGGCCTGTTTTCCTCCACTGAGGGCTTCTGATCATGCGTCGCGTGGTAGTGACCGGAATGGGCGTGGTTTCGTGCCTGGGCAATGACCTGGAAACGGTGTCGAAGTCGTTGCGCGAAAGCCGCCCGGGCATCAGCTTTGTGCCCGAGTACGAAGAACTTGGCCTGCGCAGCAGGGTGGCCGGCGTGCCGGAGATCGACCTGACGGCTGAGATCGACCGCAAGCTCAAGCGCTTCATGGGCGACGCCGCTGCGTATGCGTATGTGGCCGCCCGCGACGCGATTGCCGCTGCGGGGCTGACCGACGAACAGGTACGCAGCGAGCGCACCGGCCTGGTGGCCGGTTCCGGCGGCGGTTCGCCGCAGTGGCAGGTGGAAACCGCAGACCTGCTGCGCAACCGCGGCGTGCGCAAGGTGGGGCCGTACATGGTTCCGCGCTCGATGGGATCGACGGTCTCGGCAACGCTTTCCACCGCGTTCGGGATCCGCGGCGTGAGCTATTCGCTCTCCGCGGCCTGCGCCACCTCGGCGCACTGCATCGGCGCCGGTGCGGACCTGATCCGCCACGGTGCCCAGGACGTCGTGATCGCCGGCGGCGGTGAAGAGCTGCACTGGGCGATGACCGCGCAGTTCGATGCGATGGGCGCCCTGTCGAACAAACGCAATGACACCCCGCTGAGCGCCTCGCGTCCGTATGACGCGGACCGCGACGGATTCGTGATTGCCGGCGGTGGCGGCATGCTGGTGCTGGAAGAGTACGAGCACGCGGTCGCGCGCGGGGCGACGATCCTGGCCGAACTCACCGGCTATGGCGTGACCTCCGACGGCGCGGACATGGTGGCTCCCTCGGGCGAGGGCGCGGTGCGCTGCATGCGCATGGCGCTGGCCGGCCTCAACGGTACGCCGGTGGGCGGGATCGACTACCTCAACACCCATGGCACTTCGACCCCGGCCGGCGACATCGTCGAGTTGGAGGCCGTGCGCGAGGCATTCGCCGGCAAGGTGCCGCCGCTGTCCTCGACCAAGGCGCTGAGCGGGCATTCACTGGGTGCTGCCAGCGTGCATGAGGCCATCTACAGCCTGCTGATGATGCGCGATGGCTTCATCGCCGGCTCGGCCAACATCGAGCAGCTGGACCCGCGGGCGGAAGGCTTCCCGATCGTGCGCGAGAGCCGCGATGCGGATCTGCACACGGTGATGTCCAACAGCTTTGGTTTTGGCGGCACCAACGCGAGCCTGGTCTTCAGCCGCCCCAGCTGACGGTCATGCGGGTGTAGGAGCGCGGCGTCGCGCGCATGGCGCGCTCCTACTAGGACGCGGGTCAGTAGGTCATGTTGAGTTTCACCCAGGCGGTGCGGCCGGGCTCGCCGATCCGTACCGGATCGGCGGGGTAGCCGAACGCGCTGTTGCCGGCGAGGTTCAGGTGCTCGCTGTAGGCGCGATCAAACAGGTTGTCGATCCCCGCGGTGAGCTGCATCCGGTCGTTGACGCGGTAGCCGCCGTTGAGCGAGAACACCGCGAATCCGGGGCTGGGGCCAAGGTCGCGGCCGACCACGTTGCCCAGGGATTCGCTCACCCGGTCCTGGCCGGCGACGATCCGCAACAGGGCACCCGCGCTCCAGCGCTGGTTGTCGTAGCTGACGGTGAAGCGTGACTCCATCGGCGTCATCTGTGGCAGCGGTCCACCGCCGCTGGCCAGCTCGCCCCAGGCATAGGCGATGCTGCCGCCCGCCTTCCAGTTTTCCGCCGGACGCCATTCAATCCCGGCTTCGCCGCCGCGGATATTGGCATCGGCGTTGAGCGCGGTGGTGCCATGGCCGTGGTCGGACAGGCCGTAGTTGAGCAGGCCGTAGTTGAAGAGGATGTAGTCGTTCATCCGGCCCAGATACACCGAGGCCCAGGCGTCGACCGATTCACTTTTCCAGTTCAGACCCAGGTCCAGCTGGGTGGTGCGTTCGGGATCGACGCCGGCGAATGCGTTTGCGGCGCCTGCAGGACCGCGGTCGGGAGAAAACAGCTCCCAGTAATCAGGCATGCGTGCAGTGTGGCCCAGACCCGCATACCAGCTGAAGCCGGAGCCGGCGAGGGTCTGCTCGTAGCGGACGAATGCCGAGGGCAGGGTCTTGCTGCGCTTCATGCCGGCGGTGGGATTGGCGGCCGGCATGTCGTGGGCACCGCCATGGCCATGGCCGCCGCCGGCGTGCATGCGCCGATCCTCGGCGTCGACCCGGTCGGCGCGTGCACCGGCAATGAGGTGGTGCTGGTCGCTGATGTGCCAGTGCAGCTCGGCAAAAACGCCCGACTGGCGGAAGCGGGCGTCCACTTCCCAAGGCTGGGCCAGATAGGCGCCGCGTCCCATCGCACTGCGTTTGGCGTGCCTGCTGGCGCGAGCGTCCAGACCACCGGTCAGGTCCCAGTGATCGCCGTGCCAGGTCAGGGCCATGCGGCCACCCGTGGTGCGGTGGGCCACGTTGCTGGCCATCGGCATCGGCATGCTGCTGTCCGGGTCCGGGCTGCGCAGGGTGTAGTTGTCCATGACGTGGTCGATGTCGTTGTAATACAGGTTGGCTTCGACATCGGTGAGCGTACCCGTCAGGTTGCTGCGTTCAAAACGCAGGCCGTAACTGGTGCGATCGAACACCGAGCCGTCCATGCCGCGGCCTGCATAGCGCGCCTCGCCGTCGCCCCGGCCCACGCTCGCCTCGATCACGGTGTCGGCATCGGGGGTCCAGCCAATAGCGGCATCGGCGTTCCACTTCAGCCAGGCGGAATGGACGCGGTGGCCATCGCCGTCTTCATAGTCATCGGCTTCCGTGCGGTTGGCGGTGAGCCGGCCATAGGCCGATTCGTTGCCCGCGGCGAAATCGAATACCTGGTCGTTGCGGCCGCTGCTGCCGCCGAGCACGCTGCCCCGGGCCTGGATGCCGGGCTCGGGGAAGTACGGGATGTCGCGCTCGAATCGCACCGTGCCCGCCGCCGCGCCGCCGCCCCACAGCACGGTCTGCGGCCCCTTGATGACGGTCAGCCCGTCCCAGGTCTCCGGGGAGATGTAGGACATGGCGTTGTCCATGCGCGAGGGGCAAGCGCCTGCCAGCGCGCCATCGCCGGCGAGCAGGTTCAAACGTGATCCGAACATGCCGCGCAGCACCGGATCGCCGTTGGTACCGCCGCTGCGCATCACTGCAAAGCCGGGAATGGTCTTGAGGTAGTCCGCGCCATCGCCGGCGGGCACCGGCTGGCGGGGCTGGCGCGGATCGGTGACAAAAGTCAGCGCCGCGCTTGGTGCGACCCCGGTGACCACCAGGGCATCGAAATCAACGATGCCCGCATCGGGGCCGGACTCGGCGGTCGTCAGCGATGCGGTGGCGAGTCCGGATGCAGTGGCAGCTGCGGGTGCAGCAAATGCGAGCGCGGCCACGACGGCCAGGCACAGGCACGACGGGCGCAGGGGCGCAAAGGGGAGGTTCGACATGTTGGCTCCAAAGCTCTTGGTGCGGCACTGGGCCGCGGGTGGGGGTCACGCCAGGCCTGGGTCAGGCCGCAGGCGGAGGAGCCTGGGAGCCGAGTCCGCGTACGTTCCGGTTGGGCCGCAGGCGGACGATGTGGAGCGGGGAAGAAGGCTTTTCGGCCTGTTGCGATGCAGGCAGCCACAGCGGTGACTGCATCCGCGGAGGGGGCGCCACCAGCAGGCAGTAGCCGCAGGCATCATCAACGAGCTGCGGCGAGGTGTTCTCGTCTGCCGGGTGGTGGGCCGAGTGCGCGGAGCCGTCCGTGGCCGTGGCACAAGGAGCTGCTGCGTCGCATCCGGCCGACGCCACGGAAAGCATCCTGCTGGCAGCAGGTGCCAGCGCGGCCATCAGGGTTGCAAGCAGCGCTACCAGCGCCGTGCGGCGGAAGCTTGTCGATGCTGGATTCAAGCCCGCGGTGCGGGCGTGGAAAGCATGCGCGAATCGCGTCGGGGAGCCGCGGAGCGATGATGCCGATGTCCCCTGCTGCCGGGTGGAACGCGCTGCCTGGTCCCCTGCGTACGACATCCTGATCGCTGCTTTCTGACCCCCGGACGGTGTTGTCCGGTGTTGCAGGCTATGTTGGCGATCAGGTCAGGATCCGCACATGACGCAGGTCAACCGGCCTGCAGGTTGCAGCCGTTGAGCGGCTTCCGGCAGGCGGGAAACGCTGCCGGAAGCGGTCAATGCCGGGGGAAGTTCAGTCCCAGGCGCGCCAGCTTCCGCTGGCCACGGTGCTACGCAGGGCTTCAATGATGGGAGCGGAATCAATGCCGTTGCGTGCGAGCCATTCCGTGTCGTAGAGCGTCTGGTCGTAGCGTTCGCCGGGATCACACAGCAGGGTCACGATGCTGCCTTCCTGCCCCTGCTCGCGCATGCGGCAGGCCAGCTGCAGGCAAGCGACCAGGTTGGTGCCGGACGAGCCGCCGTAGCGGCGCCCCAAGTGTTCCTTCAGCAGCCACATGCCGGCGACGGATGCGGCGTCGGGAACCTCGATCACATCGTCCACGGTTTCAAACACCCAGCCGGGTTCAACCTGTGGCCGGCCAATGCCTTCGATCAGCGTCGGCTGGCTGCAGCGGACGCCGCGGTCGCGGCTCTGCCAGGCGTGGACGAAAGCGCTGCCGCTGGGCTCGGCCACGCATAGCTGGGTGGCCAGACCGCGATAGCGCAGGTAGCGGCCGATCGTGGCCGAGGTGCCACCGGTACCCACGCCACAGACGACCCAGGCCGGGTCCGGATGCGGTTCCGCGGCCAGCTGGGTGATGATCGATTCGGCAATGTTGTTGTTGCCGCGCCAGTCGGTGGCGGTCACCGCCAGGCCGAACTGGTCCAGGTGGCAGGCGCCGTTGGCGGCATGCCAGGCGGCGCGTGCGTACACCTGGGAGGGATCCTCCACCAGGTCGCAGTGGCCACCCAGCGCCTGCACATCGGCGATCTTGCGCGGTGCGGTGGCGGCGGGCATCACCGCGGTGAAGGGGAGGCCGAGCAGGCGTGCGAACCAGGCTTCCGAGATGGCGGTACTGCCGGAGGAGGCGTCCACCACCTGCTGTCCCTGGCGCAGGCGGCCATTGCACAGCGCGTACAGGTACAGCGAGCGGGCCAGGCGATGCTTGAGGCTGCCGGTCGGGTGGGCGGCCTCGTCCTTGAAGTAGAACTCGATGCCGGGAAAGCCCTTGAACGCCAACCGCAGCAGGTGCGTATCAGCCGAGCGGGCCGCCTCCTGGCGCAGCAGTTTCAACGCTTCGCGGGTCCAGAGGCGGTGGCTGGCGGAATCTTCGACGGAGGGGGAAATCTGCGTATCCATGTGCCTGTAAGGATACGCGGGATGGGCTGGTTTCACCCGGTGATGCCGTAGAACACCCCGAGTGGATGGTGGGCCCGGGCGATGCTGTAGATCATGCCGAACGTGGCCAGCGCAGCCACGTAGCACCCGGCCTGGCCCGTGCGGCTGCGCGCGCGCCTCAATGCGTATACGCCCAGCACGACATAGACCACCAGCAGGATGAGTTTCACCGTCAGCCAGCCGTTGGCGTACAGCCCGCCCGGCAGGATGGCCAGCAGCATCAATGCAGCGGTGAGCAGCGCGGTGTCGATGCCATAGCTGGTCCAACGCACCGCCGCCCAGCGCGGCCAGCGCATGCCGGCCAGGACGCCGGCGCCGCGCAGGGCGAACAGGGCGCCGCTGGTCAATGCCAGGCCGATATGGGCGTGTTTGATCTGCGGGTAGAACTCGATCATTGAAGCTTCCGCAACACCAGCAAGAGTTGACCCGTGTCCGGGTGTTTCAGCCCGGCCGGCCGTCGGCCCGGGGACTCAGGTAGATCCGGCCGAGCCTCGCCACCCAGGGCAGGAACGCCACCAGCCAGCCCAGCGCGGCCGCCGCCTGCCAGGCCGGGGTATCCGGCAGCACCTCGGCCGCAACCCGCATCAGCGCGACCACCTGGATGGCGATGAAAGCGAACCAGGCCACCTTCGGCATATACAGGCCCTGGCCGGAATGGCCCTGGGTGACCCGGGTGACCATGGCCACCAGCACGCTGCCGAAAAAGCCCACGAACAGCGCATGCGCCGGGCCGCGGCCCAGCCAGTACACGCCGGTCAGCAGGTAGGAGAAGCTCTGGCCGGTGTAGAGGGCGAAGGTGAGCGGCAGCCAGGCAAGGCCCAGGAACAGCACTGTCAGCAGGCCGGGCTTTTTCCCGCGCGGCCACCACCGCCACAGCATCCAGCCGGTCAGCGCCAGCAGCGGCACGTCCACCAGCCACAGCAGCCCGTACAGGTGGAACAGTTCCAGCACCAGGTGCCCGAGGCACAGCGGCCACAGCGCCGCGAGCAGCCACATGGGCCGCCATGCCTGGTAACCGGGCACGGCGCTGGCGGCGAAGAACGGGAACATGCGGTGGGCGATAGTCAGATAGATCGGCAGCAGCAGGCCAAAGCTGCCGATCTTGATGCTCACGAACGCCCAGAACGGCGGAGCACCCCACACATGGACCAGCCAGGCCAGCAGGCCCACGAAGCCCAGTGAAAGGGCAGCGAAGCAGGAGCGCGCGTGCCAGGTGGTGCCGCGCTCACGCCACAGCAGCGGGCCGAGGGTGCACAGGCCCGCCAGCCATCCGCCGATGGTCATGAACAGCCCCACCACCAGGCCGACATCCCAGCCGATCGCCCCCAGCAGGGTCGCGATCTGGCCGCCGAACAGGCCCACGCCGACCGGCGCGTAGCGCCAGCGCTCGAACTCGGGCTGTCCCATCCATTTGGGGAACGTGGTGAGCAGGAAGCCGAAGATGAAGCTGGGCAGCATCTGGTACTGCATCACGAAGGCGTGCAGCCAGCCTGCGTAGGTCAGCGGCTGATGCATTTCCACCAGCGGCCAGCGCAGCGCGCCCAGCCAGGCGGCCCACCAGGCCATCGCCAACAGCAGGTTGCCGGCGCCGATGAAGAACATCAGCCGGTGCGGGGCGTCGCCCAGGCGACGCGGGGACAGGGCAGGGGAGTGTTGAGGGTGCATGGCGCCAGTATGGGCGCCACCGGTGGCCGGGGCCTTGACCCAGGTCAGCCGGGGTCGGCTCAGTTGCGCAGGATCGGCTCGGCCAGCGTTTCCAGACGGTCGCGGTCCAGCAGCTCCACGTCGCGGCGGTCGATCTGCAGCAGCCCATCCTGCTGGAAGCGGCGCAGCACCCGGCTGACCGTTTCAGGCGCCAGCCGCAGGTAGTTGCCGATGTCGGTGCGGGCCATGGTCAGTTGGAAGCGGTGCGGCGAGAAACCGCGCGCGGCCAGTCGCCGCGACAGCCCGATCAGGAATGCGGCCATGCGCTGGTCCGCGGTCCAGTCGCCGGCCAGCAGCGCGGCGCGGCCGATGTTGCGGCTGAGCAGGCGGAACAGGTGCCGCTGCAGGCCGGGCAGCTGCGCGGCCAGTACCGAAATTTTGGGGAACGAGAACTGGCACAGCATCACCGTGTCCAGCGCCACAGCGTTGCAGGGGTAGCGGTCGCCGTCGATCCCGTCCAGGCCGATCACCTCGCCGGGGAAATGAAACCCCAGCACGTGCTCGCGACCTTCGCGATCGATGGTGTAGGTCTTGACCGTGCCGGAACGTACCGCTGCGATCGCCTCAAACGGATCGCCCGCGCGGAACACATGATCTCCCGCGTGCAGCGGCCCGGTGTGCTCGACCAGCATGTGCAGGTTGCGCAAACCGGACTTGTCCATGCCTTCGGCCAGGCAGGCCTGGGAAAAGGCACAGGTGGAGCAGAAGGTGAAGTCATCACCGTCGTCCGCTAGCGTTGCCTGGTTGTGATGCGGAAACGGCGTACTCATCGCCATCCCGCCGAAGCAGTCAGATGGCACGCGAGTAGCGCGGAGCAGACGGCTCGGCGGTGGGCTGGTTGAGATATCGATCGAAGCACATCGCAATATTACGCAACAGCAGGCGTCCGCGCGAGGTCGCGATGATCCGGTCCTGCTCAACCCGCACCAGTCCGTCTTCCACCAGCGGGTGCAGCCGGTCCAGGGCGTCGGCGAAATACTCCGGGAAGTTGATCAGGTAGCGCCGTTCCAGCGCGTTGACCGGTATTTCCCCCTGGCACATCAGGCGCTGGATCAGGTCGGCGCGCAGGCAATCATCCTCATCCAGGCCCAGCCCGCGGAATACCGGCAGCCGGCCCTCGTCGATCGCGATCTGCCAGGAAGGCAGGTCGCGCGGGTTCTGGCTGAAGGTGTTGCCGATATGGCTGATGGCGCTGACGCCCAAACCGATCAGGTCGGTATCGGCGTGGGTGGTGTAACCCATGAAGTTGCGATGCAGGCCGCCCCGCTCCTGGGCACGGGCCAGATCGTCATCGGGCAGGGCGAAGTGGTCCATGCCGATGTAGACGTAGCCGGCCGCTCCGAGCTTTTCGATGGCCAACTGCAGCAGGCCCAGCTTGGTCTCGGCATCCGGAAGCTGATCGTCCCGGATCTTCTTCTGCGGGCGGAACAGCTGCGGAAGGTGGGCATAGCTGTAGACCGCCAGGCGGTCCGGGCGCGCCTCCAGCACCAGGTCGAGCGTGCGGGCGAAGCTTTCCCGGGTCTGCAGCGGCAGGCCGTAGATCAGGTCCAAGTTGACCGAGCGGAAGCCATGCTGGCGGCAGGCCTCCACCACGGCGAAGGTTTCCTCCACCGACTGCACCCGGTTCACCGCCACCTGCACGTCGTGGTCGAAGTCCTGCACGCCCAGGCTGGCGCGGTTGAATCCGATTTGCGCCAGCTCGGCGACTTCCTTCGGACCGATGAAACGCGGGTCCAGCTCGATCGAGATGTCGCGGTCACGGTGGTCGGAGAAGTGGAACTGGCTGCGCAGGGCATCCACGGCTTCGGCCAGCTGGGCGGGGGCGAGGAAGTTCGGGGTGCCGCCGCCGAAGTGCAGCTGGATCACCTCCCGGTCGCGGTCGAAGAGCTCCGCGAACAGGGCGATCTCGCGGTACAGGCGCGCCAGGTACGCCTCGCCCCGGGTCAGGTCACGGGTGATGATCCGGTTGCAGCCGCAGTAGAAGCACGGGCTCATGCAGAACGGCACGTGCACGTACAGCGACAGGCGCCGGGGGATGGGGTCGCCGTTGCTGGCCAGCGCGGCTTCGCGCAGCTCGGCTTCGCCGAAGTCCGCGTTGAACTTGGGCGCGGTCGGGTAGGAGGTGTAGCGCGGGCCGGGGCGGTCGTATCGCCGCAGCAGCCCTGCGTCGAACTGGGGCTGGGAGGGAATCTGCATGACTGAAGATTAGTCCTGGGCGGAGGGGGATGCCTTGACTCTGGTCAATCTCTGGGCGGATGGACGGTTGCTTTTTATTTTGGGAAAGCCCGGGGCTGAAGGGTTGTCGCGGCGCCTGGCGCCGGTGCCCTTGCGTGCGAATGTCCCCCGGCTACGGCCTGCGGCCTTCGCCTCCTCCTTGATTTCGCACGCAAGGGCACCGGCACCCGCGTGGTGGGGCCCATCAGGTCACGACATTGGAAAGCGAAAGCGCAGGCCCTTCCCCGCATCTCTGCAGATCCCGATTTACCGGAGCCAAAAAAGAAACCGCCGCCCCAGGAGCTGGGCGGCGGCGGGGTAACCCATCGGCTGGGGGAAGTCAGCGGGCGATGGGCAGGGAGAGGTCGGTGTCGGCCTTGATCGGACCCGCGGCCGACGGGAGGGTCATCAGGTCGTGATTCCAGCTGTCGCCTTCGACCATCACGTGCGCTGCCGCACCCAGTTCAACCGCCTCGATCAGGTTGTGGTTGAGGTAGGTGTACATGCCCGGCTGCAGGAAGGTGTACAGCGCTGCACCGGCCGAACCACCGGCGATGAACCATGTCTCCAGGTCCTTGAGCGGTGCGTTGTTGAACTTGCCGCGCTCCCATACGTAGTCGCCGTGGCCGCCGATCAGGTGCGGACGGGTGTCGCGGTTGCCCTGCGAGTGGATGAACAGCACCGTCTCGCCGACCTTGGCGGTCATCGCGTTCTCGCCGGTCAGGGCGCCCACCGAACCGTTGAACACCACGTGGCTGGGGGTCAGGCTGCGCATGACTTCGAGCGTGTCCGGCAGGGCTTCGGCGTGCGAGCCGTAGCTCTTGAAATTGCCGTCCTCATCGCGCGGGATGTAGAACTCCGTCTCGCCGATGTAATAGGCCTTGTCGTAGCGCAGCGGATTGCTTTCCCCATCCTTCAGGCCATCGCGGGGCAGCACCATGATCGCGCCCTGCATGCCGGCCACCACGTGCCACGGCGTCATCGTGCCGCCCGGTGCGCAGTGATAGATGAAGGTGCCCGGCCGGGTGGCCTGCCACAGCAGCGTGACCTGCTCGCCCGGGGAGATGACGGTGATGTCGCCGCCGCCCATCGCACCCGTGGCCGAGTGGAAGTCGATGTTGTGCGGCATGGTGTTGGTGGCGGGATTGATCAGGGTCAGCTCAACGTAGTCACCCTCGTGCACGACCATCATCGGGCCCGGGATGCTGCCGCCGAACGTCATGGCCTGCAGCGTGGTGCCCTGCTGATCGATGACCACTTCCTCTTCGGTGATGGGCAGGGTGAACTGCACCACCTTGGGCCCGCCAACCGCGACCTGGGTATGGTCATGGATGTGCGGGGGGCGGACCAGCTGCACCTGCTGACGCGGCAGGTTGGACAGGTCAGGCGCATCGGCAATGTTCCGCTGCACCAGCTCCATGGCATCCATGGCCTGTGCGGGCTCGGGTGCAGCGCCCATTCCAAGGACGATTGCAGCGGCGAGAAGGGTGGTCTTGAACACGTTCATCGTGGGTCTCCAGTGGGTGTTCCTTTTGTCTGGAGCCATGGTCTCCCGGGGGCGCTATTCACGCCTTGATCGGAATCAAGTGGGCGCTTGTTTCACAGCGGTTTCCCAGGGTGTTTTTTTGAAGTCGGAAAGTGCTTTTTAAGTGCTGTCCTGGTTTGATGGAAAGAGCAGGGCTGATACTTTGTGGGGCGCCGGGGGCCGGGGCCCTTGAGCGCTCATGTCCCCCGGCGACGGCCTGCGGCCGCCGCCTCCTCCTTTACTTCGCTCTCAAGGGCCCCGACCCCCGCGTGTCGAGTCCGGGGTGGCTTCGGGAACAGTTCGGAGTCGATTGGTGGTCGCCTGTCCCCGCAAGCCGAGCCCCGTCGTGGCCGGAAGCCCTTGCGGGGAAGTAAAGGAGGAGGCCACCGCCGCAGGCGGAGGCCGGGGGACATGAGCCGCAAGGGCTTCCGGCCGCGGCGGGGCCCGTCAGCTCACCGCAAAGCCAGGAGAAGAAAGGCAGTTCCCTCGCTGCTTCCCCGCTCTTGGAAAAGAGACTTCTCCACACACGGCAGCGCACAAAAAAACATGCCGGCTTTCGCCGGCATGTCGAGGGGAGAGAGCTGTGTGTAGCGATCAGCGGGTAACTTCAACCGTGCCCCGCATCAGGCCGGAGTGGCCCGGGAAGGAACAGAAGAAGGTGTAGTCATCACCGGCCGTCAGCTTGCTGCCCGGGAACGTGATGCTGGTCTTGCCACCACCGCCGATCATCTCGGTTGCGGCGATCACCCGGGCATCGCCGGAAGGCACGTAGTTGTTCGCGGCGCCGGCCTTGATCCCGGCCTGGGCAACGTCATTGGCGGCGGCAGTCTCGGTGATCACCACGTTATGGCCCATGGCCGCCACCGGCAGCGAACCGGAGTGGGTCAGCTCGACCGTGATCGAGGGGCAGCTGGACGACACGCTGACGCTCTTCTGGCTGAACTGCATGCGGTCGTTGCTGTCCAGAGAGATGGTGCAGTTCTGGGCGGCAGCGCTGCCGGCGGCAAAGAGAATGGCAAGTCCGAGGGCGGCGGTAAGACGTTTCATGGTGGCTGCTCCTGTGCAGTGACGAAGGTTGAAATCCATGCTTTGCAGTATGGAGATGCGGCCCTTCGACCACCTTGATCTGGATCATGCCGACGGCATGCTTTTGCGGCCGGGTGCAAAGAGCGTTCAGGTGCTCCGCGGCAGGCAGCCGAGCGCTGCCAGAACGCCGTGCAGGGCGGGGATCTGCATCAGCCACGGCGAGGCCATGGTCAGCAGGCCGGCGCCAAGCACCAGCACGCCGGCCACGGTGCGCCAGCGGGGCTGCTGCAGCCAGCGCCCGATGCGTGCGCCCGACCAGGTGATGGACACCATCAGCGGCAGCGTGCCCAGGCCGAAGGCCGCCATGGTCAGGGCGCCGTTGCGCGCGTCGGCCTGCAGCCACGCCACGGCCAGCAGGGTGGTGCTGAGGCCGCACGGCAGCCAGCCCCACAACATGCCCAGGCCAATGCGCTTGGCCGTGCTGTCGGCCGGCAGCAGATGCCGCTGAAGCGGCCGCAATGCCCCCCACAGACGCTGCGCAGGACCGGCGAGGATGCCTGCGCCCGCCCGCGGGTTGAGGATCCGCATGGCAACCATCACCATCATCAGCCCCACGGCGGCGCGCAGGCCCCAGGCCAGCCAGTCGACGCGGACCACCCGCAGCAGGCCGTGGCCGAGTCCGCCGACGATGGCGCCGCCCAGGGTGTAGCCCAGCACCCGGCCGAGGTTCGGTTCAAACGCCGCCCGCCAGCTGCTGCGCGTGGACATGGCGGAAAATCCCGTGGCAATCCCCCCACACATGGCGGCGCAGTGGACGCCGCCCATCAGGCCCGCGAGCAGCGCGGCGCCAAGGGCAAGCCAGTCAATCGGCATCGCGTTCCCGTGCCTGGCCGGGCTGGACATCTTCCAGCCGGCCGGGTGGCGGCGCATCCTCGCTGAGAATGTCGATCGCCGCCGTGTCCAGATCCTCGAACTGGCCCTTGCGTACCGCCCAGACGAAGGTGCCGATCATGAGCAACAACAGGATCACGCTGATGGGGATCAGGACGAAAAGGATGTTCATGCCGCAGTCCTGGAATGTGCGCGTGGAACGCGCGTGAGCCGCAGGGCGTTGCCCACCACCAGCAGCGAAGACAGTGCCATGCCCAGCGCGGCCAGCCAGGGGGTCACCAGGCCGGCAATGGCCACCGGCAGGGCAATGATGTTGTAGCCCCCGGCCCAGACCAGGTTCTGGCGGACCACGCGACGCGTGCGGCGGGCGGTTTCCACCGCCTGCGGGACGCGCAGCAGCGAATTGCCGGTCAGCACCAGGTCGGCTGACTGCTGGGCCAACGCGGCGCCACCTGACAGCGCCAGGGAGACGTCGGCACCAGCGAGGACGGGAGCGTCGTTGAGACCATCACCCACCATTGCCACAACGCGGCCTTGGGCCTGCAGGGCGCGCGCATAGGCCAGCTTGTCCTCGGGGCTCTGACGGGCGTGGGCATGCTCGATGCCCAGACGCTTGGCGAAGTCGGCGACCGGCGCTTCAGCGTCGCCGCTGGACAGGTGCACGCGGATGCCCATTTCCCGCAGGCGCGCCACGGCGGCAGCGGCGTCAGCGCGGGTGGCTTCCTGAACCCGGAACCGGGCCACGGCGCGTTCGCCATTGCCCAGCCAGATGGCATCGTCATCGGCCTGTCCGGCCGCTGCGTACGCCGCCCGGCCCAGGTGCCAGCGCTGTCCATTGACGCTGCCTTCGATGCCCTGGCCGGGTACCGCACGGACTTCTTTGGCGGGATGCGGAGTTTCCAGGCCGGCGAAGGCGCGGGCCAGAGGGTGCCCGCTGTCGCTCTCCAGCGCTGCGGCGATCGAAAGCACCGTGTCACGATCCAGTTCCGCCAGCGGCGTGGCTTCCGAGAGGACGGGATGCCCATCGCTGAGGGTGCCGGTCTTGTCGAATACCAGATCGGTGACCCGGGCCAGCTGGTCGAGCGCGGATTCGCCCAGGGCCAGTACGCCCAGGCGGGCCAGGGTGCCGTGTGCGGCCGCCAGCGCGGCCGGCGCGGCCAAAGCCAGTGCGCATGGGCAGCTGATGACCAGCAGTGCCAGGGTGACCTCGAGGGCGCGGGACGGATCGTAGATGCGCCAGCCGATGTAAACCGCCACCGCCGCGATCAGCAGCCAGCTGACGAAGTGATGGGCGATGCGTTCGCCCACCACTGCCAGCGCGGGGCGCTGGGCCTGGGCCTTCTCGACCAGGGCGGTGAGCTGGGAGAGGCGGGTGCCGGCACCGGTCTCGTCCACCCGCAGGCGGGCAGGGCGCTCGCGGCACAGGGTGCCGGCGAAGACGCGCTCGCCGGCCCCGCGCGCCACGGGCGTCCATTCGCCGGTCAGCAGCGCTTCTTCGAAGCTGGACGGCTCAAGCAGGATCCCGTCGGCCGGGACCACGCCGCCGACTGCAACGTAGGCCACGTCGCCTGGCGAGAGCGCGGCAACCGGCACGGTCTCGCGCTGTCCATCGGGGCCTTCGCGCGCGGCGAAGGCCGGCCGGGCGCGTGCCAGGGCATCCACCTGGGCGCTGGCGGTGGCGCGAGCGCGCTGCTCGAGCATGCGCGCCACCAGCAGCAGGAACACGAACATCACCGCCGCGTCATACCAGACGTGGACGCCGCCGCGGACCGTTTCCAGCACGCTCGCACCCCAGGCCAGCAGGGTGGCACTGGCGATCAGGGTGTCCATGCCGAGGCGGCGCTGGACGAGTTCGCGCCAGGAGCCGAGCAGGAACGGCCAGCCGGCGTAGAAGACCACCGGCGTGGACAGCAGGAAGGTCACCCAGCGGAAGAAATCCCGCGTGGGGATGGGCATGGTGAAGTGGATGTCCAGGTACAGCGCTTCGGCCACCATCATGGCCTGCATGGCGCCGATCCCGGCCACGCCGATCCGGAGCAGGTCGCGGTTGCGCTGGCGGCGCTGCTCGCGTTCGCGCGCTTCGCCGGTGGCGAGATAGGGTCGGTAGCCGAGCGCGGCCAGGCGCCGCAGCGGCGCGGACAAACGGGTACGGGTGGGGTCCCAGGTGAGGCGGATACGGCCGGTCACGGCGTTGGCGCCGCTCTCGATGATGCCTTCTTCGCGCGACAGGGCCCGATCGATCAGCCACGCGCAGGCGGCGCAGCGCATGCCGTCGGTGAGCAGGGTGATCTCGCGCCCGCCCGGTACGTTGCGGGCATGTTCGGCCTGGACATCCTCGCGGTCCCATAGCGACAGGTCGTCATCCAGGGCGTCTTCGTCGATGCGGCTGGCCGGCGCGGTGCGCAGCCGGTAGTAATCGCCCAGGCGCGCGTCCTGGATCCATTCGGCCGCGGCGGCGCAGCCTTCGCAGCAGAACGAACGGGTAGTACCAGAGAGGGTGCGCTGCGCCGGCGATGCAGGCAGCGGATCGGCGCAGTGGTGACAGCCGGCGGCCTGCCGCGGAGAAACGGCGTCCGCGCGCAGGGTTGCGCCCGGCGCGACCGCGCTCATCGGTCGGGGCCGGCTTCCTGCAGGGCCGGTTGCAGGCGCGCGGCCAGCTCCCCGCGCGTCAGCCTGCCCTGCAGGCGCCACTCACGGTCGACCGGGGACAGGCGCAGGTTCCAGTCGTGGCTGGTGTCCACTTCGGCCTCAACGCGCCAGCCGATGTCGGACGGGTCCAGCTGAAGGCGCAGGTCCTCGGCGGAGCTGATCGGGTGGCTGAGCACCAGGTCCAGGGGCGCGCTGCGGGTGAAGCGCCCGCTCACCGGAAAGACTTCCACCGTGCCGGCCTCCAGGTCCAGACGGACCACGGCGACGTAGCGCCCGACGCGGGCTGCTTCGTCGGCACTCAGGTCGGTGACCTGCGCGCCGCGGGCGGTGCGTCGCACTTCATCCAGCACCGGATCGTCGCCGCCGGTGCGCAGCGCCGTGATCAGCAGGCCTACGCCGGCGATGATGGAAATCGCCGGCAATACGAAGACCAGGATCAGGACGTGGTTACGCCAGAAGGGGACTTTTTCATTCATTGCAGGGGACCAAAGAAGCTGCTGTCGACTTCCTGACGGACCTGGCCATCGGCCGATTCGATCAAGAAGGTGATTTCATGCCGGCCCGAGACACCGGCCGGTGCGGCAATGACCAGTGGCAGGGAGCGCACCTGCTGGGCGTCCAGGGAGACGACGTCATCGAGCATCAGTTGCAAGTCGTCGATGCCGCTTTCAATGGCGATATTGTACTGCGCCTGCTCGTTGCTCTTGTTGATGAGCTTCAGCGTGTAGCCATTTTCAACCCCCGTGGGGGTTTCGCGGTACAGCGCGTTGCGATCACGCAGGACCTCGGCGATCAGCGGGCTGCGCGTGCCAACGCCCCAGCCCCAGGCGAGCACCAGGGCAAGCAGGATGGTGCCGTAGATCATGATCCGCGGACGCATGACCCGGCTGGGCTTGCTGTCGATCGCGTTCTGGGTGGTGTAGCGGATCAGGCCCTGCGGATAGCCCATCTTGTCCATGACGTCGTCACAGGCGTCGATGCAGGCCCCACAGGCGATGCATTCGTATTGCAGGCCGTTGCGGATATCGATGCCGGTGGGGCAGACCTGCACGCAGATGGTGCAGTCGATGCAGTCGCCCAGTTGTTCGGGTGCGAACTTGGGCAGCGGCTCGGCTTCGATATCCAGCTCGTTGTCAAAGCTGATGGTGCCGCGCGCATGGGCGCGGTTATCGGCTGCGGTGGGATGCTGGGCCGAGCGGAACACGAAGTCGTAGGCGGTGATCTTGTCCAGCAGCCCGCGGCCGCGCTCAAACACGCTTTCCAGGCCACGTTTGCGCGGGCCGCGCGGCTCGCCGCGCATCGGGTCGTAGGCGATGATCAGCGTGTTGCGGTCAAACATCGCGCTCTGGAAGCGCGCGTAGGGGCACATGTACTTGCACACCTGTTCGCGCAGGAACCCGGCGTTGCCCCAGGTGGCCAGGGCGTAAAACAGCACCCAGAAGATTTCCCAGCCGCCCCATGCCAGCTGCGGCAGGCGTGCGCCCAGATCGGTGATGGGGGTGAAGAAGCCGACGAAGGTGAAGCCGGTCCACAGCGCCAGCACCAGCCACAGGATGTGCTTGCTGCCCTTGCGCAGGATCTTCTCCCGCGTCCACGGGCCGGCATCAAGCCGCATGCGCTGGTTGCGCTTGCCCTCGGTCCACTGCTCGATCCACAGGAACACCTCGGTCCACACGGTCTGGGGACAGGCGTAGCCGCAGAACAGGCGTCCGGCCAGGGCCGTGAAGAAAAACAGCGCCATCGAGGCGATGATCAGCAGCAGAGCCAGGAACACGAAGTCCTGCGGCCAGAAGGTCAGACCGAACACGTGGAACTGGCGGGCGGGCAGGTCGAACAGCACCGCCTGGCGGCCGTTCCAGCTCAGCCACGGGAACACATAGAACATCCCCAGCAGCCAGAACACGGCCAGCTTGCGCAGCCGGTCGAGGCGACCGTTTACTTCGCGGGGGTAGATTTTTCCTTCGCTGACGTAGTAGCTGTCGTGCCCTTCGTCATCGAGCATCTTGATAGGAATACGGCCGGACATAGGTGCTCAGTCGCCTGACAGCGTCCGGTTGAAGCGGCTTGCCGGTCGCAGCAGCCACCACGTAAACAGGCTGGAGGACGCCGTAGCCAGCCAGAAAACAAAGAAGCCGATCGTGTAGCCCAGGGTGCGGCTGATCGGGAGCCCGGGGAACGTCATGTCCCGCAGTTCCAGCGGGTCGACGTGGGCAAAAAACACCATGGTGGTCACGCCCGCGGCAAAGAAGCTCGGCCACAGGATTGCGCCGAGCCTTTGTGCCATCGGCCGGGGCGGGTGCTCCGGCGCGGATGGGCGGACCTGGTGACTCATTGCTGCCCGCTCCCGGGCGCCGCAGTGGCGACCGTGCCTTCCGGCGGGTTGGACAGCGACCACACATAGGCGGCCACCAGACGTGCGCGGGTTTCACCCAGCAGGTCGCGGTGAGCCGGCATCACGCCGTGCCGTCCCTCGGCGATGGTCTGGTGGATGGCTTCGGCACTGCCGCCGTAGACGTACTCCCCACGGGTCAGGTCGGGGGCACCCAGCGAGGGGTTGCCGGTGCCGTCTGCCATGTGACAGGCCACGCACAGGCCTTCGAACAGCCGTTCGCCACGGGTGGCGAAGAAGTCGCGCGGCGCGTCCGGCTGGGCCAGGGAGCGGGTGTAGGCAACGATCTGGGTCATCGCCTGGTCGCCGCCCATGCCCACCAGCACGGATTCCCACGGCGGCATGATGCCGTCGCGCCCGTCAAGGATCGTGGCCAGGATGTCTTCGGGTTCGCCGCCCCACAGCCAGTGGTCATCAGTGAGGTCGGGGTAGCCGATCGCACCCTGGGCGGTGGAGCCGTGGCAGGTGGCGCAGGTGTTGGCAAAAATCGAGCGTCCCAGCTGCAGCGCTTCGTCGTTGCGCGCCAGCACCGGGATCGGCTGGCCGGCGTGAACGGCAAACGTTTCTTCCAGCAGGGCGTCGTTGGCCGCGCGCTGGCGGTCGTGCTCGGAGGCCGAGCTCCAGTTGCTGAGGCCGGAGAAATTCCCAAGGCCCGGATACCAGGCCAGGTAGGCGACCCCGAACACGATGCTCAGGTAGAAGCCGTTCACCCACCACTTGGGCAGCGGCTTGTTGTACTCGGTGATGTCGCCATCCCAGACGTGGCCGGTGTCATCGGGAGCCGGGTCGCCGGGGCGACGACGGCCGGTCCACCACAGCAGCCACGTGTATCCGATGATGTGCGCGATCACCAGGACGGTTACAAACAGGGACCATCCCTGGGTCATGACTGCCTCTCCCTCACTTCTTCCAGTTCCTCTTCGTCAAGCGGCAGGCGCGCGGCTTCATCAAATGTGTACTTGCGACGCGGGCTCCAGGCCCAGGCCCAGCCGGCCAGAAACAGCACCAGCAGGATTACGGCTACGATTCCGGACACCATCTCATTGTCCTCTTGGTGCGTGGCGGCCGAGTCCCTGCAGGTAGGCGACCACGGCGTCGAGTTCGGTCTTGCCGCCCACTTCGTCGGCGGCTTCGGCGATCTGCTCATCGGAGTACGGGTCACCCAGGCGCTGCAGCGTGCGCAGGTGGCGGGTGATCTGTTCCGGATCGACCAGGCGCCGGTCCAGCCAGGGGTAGGACGGCATGTTGGATTCGGGCACCACGTCACGCGGGTTGATCAGGTGCACGCGGTGCCAGTCGTCGGAATAGCGGCCGCCCACACGGGCCAGGTCCGGCCCGGTGCGCTTGGAGCCCCACTGGAACGGGCGGTCGTAGACCGATTCTCCGGCCAGCGAATAATGGCCGTAGCGCTCGGTCTCGAAGCGCAGGGTGCGGATCATCTGCGAATGGCAGTTGTGGCACCCCTCGCGGACGTAGACATCGCGCCCGGCAAGTTCAAGCGGCGGATAGGGTTCAACCCCGGGCAGCGGTTCGATCGCTTCGGCCTGGTACATCAGCGGCACGATCTCGACCAGTCCCCCCATGGAGACCACCACCGCGATCAGGACCGCCATGAGGCCGATGTTTTTCTCGACCTTCTCGTGCGGGTTGTTTGGCTTGTTGGGCTCGTTGCTCATGCTTTCTTTGGTTCCAGACAATCAGGCGCGGGCGTTGGCGGCGTCGGGCGGCAGCACCGGCTGCGGAGCGCGGGTAGCACGCGCGGCGGCGAACGTCTTCCAGGTATTGACTGCCATCAGCACCATGCCGGAGACAATCAGCACGCCGCCCACAAGGCGCACGAAGTAGTAGGGATAGGTGGCGTTGAGTGCTTCGACAAAGGCATAGGTCAGCGTGCCGTCGGCGTTGGTGGCGCGCCACATCAGGCCCTGCATCATTCCGGCGATCCACATCGCCACGATGTAAAGCACCACGCCGATGGTGTGCACCCAGAAGTGGGCGTCGATCCACTTGGTGGAATACATGCCGTTCAGGCCCAGCAGGCGCGGCATCAGCGAGTAGATCGAACCGATGGAGATCATCGCCACCCAGCCCAGCGCACCGGCGTGCACGTGGCCGATGGTCCAGTCGGTGTAGTGGGACAGCGAGTTGACCGTCTTGATGCCCATCATCGGCCCCTCGAAGGTGGCGATCATGTAGAAGCTGATCGCGACGATGAGGAACTTCAGGATCGGGTCGGTGCGCAGCTTATGCCAGACGCCCGACAGGGTCATGATGCCGTTGATCGCACCGCCCCAGCTGGGGGCCAGCAGGATGATCGAGAACACCATGCCCACCGACTGCACCCAGTCCGGCAGCGCGGTGTAGTGCAGGTGGTGCGGGCCGGCCCACATGTAGATGGAGATCAGCGCCCAGAAGTGCACGATCGACAGCCGGTAGGAGTACACCGGGCGGCCGGCCTGCTTGGGCACGTAGTAGTACATCATGCCCAGGAAGCCCGCGGTCAGCAGGAAGCCCACCGCGTTGTGGCCGTACCACCACTGCACCATCGCATCGACCGCGCCGGTGTAGATGACGTACGACTTGCCCAGGCCTGCGGGCAGCGCCAGGTTGTTGACGATGTGCAGCAGCGCGATGGCGATGATGTAGGCGCCGTAGAACCAGTTGGCCACATAGATGTGTGACACCCGGCGCTTGGCGATGGTGCCGAAGAACAGCACTGCATAGGCGATCCAGACCACCGCGATGGCGATGTCGATCGGCCACTCCATCTCCGCGTATTCCTTGCTCTGGGTGATCCCCAGGGGCAGGGTGATGGCGGTGGCGACGATGACCGCCTGCCAGCCCCAGAACACGAACGAGGCCAGCCGGTCGGAGATCAGCCGCGCGTGGCAGGTCCGCTGCACCACGTGCAGGCTGGTGGCGAACAGCGCGCTGCCGCCGAAAGCGAAGATCACCGCGTTGGTGTGCAGCGGGCGCAGGCGGCCGTAGCTCAGCCACGAAATGCCCTCGAACAGGGTCGGCCAGAACAGCTGGGCGGCGATGACCACGCCCACCAGCATGCCCACGATGCCCCAGATCACCGTGGCGACGGCGAACTGGAGCACCACTTTGTCGTTGTAGTAGTCCTTGGTTGCGGATTCGGCCGACCCCACAGAGGGGGTGATGGCCGGAGCGATGCTGGTATCTGCCATGGTAGGGGTGTCTCTAGGTCCGGACGGTATTGTTGCGGTTGCAGGGCGGCATCAACTTGATCTGGATCAAGTCGGAATAACCCGCTTTCTGGCAGGCATTGGGTCGCGGGCACAGCCCGCTTTTGCCTTGAGTGCGACCGGGGGGTGCCCGGAAGTGCATCCGCGTGTAAAATCCCATCCATTGTAGGGCGTCCCGCTGTGAAATGCAGGGTGACCAAGCCCCTCGGGTCGTTAGCTCAGTCGGTAGAGCATCGGACTTTTAATCCGCTGGTCGCTGGTTCGAATCCAGCACGACCCACCATTTACCGCGGTCCCTGCCGGGGCCGGTCCGCCCACCGGTCCGGCTGTGGTCCGGCCCGCTTGCGACCAAAGTCTAAGTCCGCCGCAGCTTGCCGGAACGTGCCGCACGCGCGAAGCCGGCGCGGCCGCCCATGCTATGTTTCCCCGGCCCGTGCAGTGAAGGGACGCTGCCGCCGATAGGCCTTTCCAGGCCGTGGGTATGCCGTTGGTTCATGGAGTTGGTTGAATGCTGGCAAAGGATGGTCCTCCGCCCCCGGTGAGGCTTGCGGTCGTGGAGGACGACGCCGAATTCCGGGAGCAGATCCTGCTGCCGATCCTCACCCGTGCCGGCTTCGCAGTGACTGCCATGGGCAGCGCGCTGGAGCTCTACCGCGACCTGCTTTCTTCCAGTTATGACCTGGTACTGCTGGATGTCGGACTTCCGGACGAGGATGGCTTGAGCATCGCCGGGCGCCTGCGCGAGCGGTCGCCGTCACTGGGCATCGTGATGCTGACCGGAGTGGTGGGCGGCCACTGGCGCCAGCGTGCGCTGGAGGCCGGGGTGGATGCCTGGCTGGCCAAGCCGACGGACATGGATGAAGTCGTGGCCACCCTGCGCAACCTGGCCGGGCGGGTTGCGCGCGAGCGCTCCGTTGCGGGCGGGGGTGCAAGCGGATGGAGGCTGGAAGCCGGCGGCTGGCGGCTGGTTGCCCCGGACGACGCCGGGCTGGACCTGGGCATGGCCGAACGCGAGGTGCTGGTGCTGCTGGCGGACAACACCGGTGCGCCGGTGTCCCGCGAAGCGCTGATCGCCAGGCTTTCCGGCCGCGCCGAGGACTTCGACCCGCGCCGACTGGAAATGCTGGTCTACCGGCTGCGGCGCAAGTGCCGCGAGGAATTCGGCCAGGAGCTTCCGCTCAAGGCGGTGCGCGGTGTGGGCTACATGCTGGCCTGGTAGCGCGGCGGCCGTGCCTCCTGCCGGCTGTCTTCCACGGCCAGCGGCAGCTCGATGCAGATCCTGGTGCCCGACCCCTCCGCGCTTTGCACGTGGACCGTGCCGCCAAAGGCGGTCACCAGGTTGTGCACGATCGCCAGCCCCAGCCCGGTGCCCTGGCCGCAAGGCTTGGTGGTGAAGAACGGCTCGAACATCCGCGCCTGCACCCCGGCCGGAATGCCAGGCCCACCGTCTCGCAGCGCGATGCGCACGGCAGCCGGGTCGGCCAGTTCCAGCTCCAGTTCCACCCGCCCGCCCTGCGGCATGGCCTGGGCCGAGTTGGTGGCCAGGTTGAGCACCACCAGGTCGAACTGGGCGCGGTCGAAGACCACCGGTGAGGGGCCGGAAGCCAGGCTGACATCGAGCGTGATGCGCGGCCCCAGCGCCTGGCGCAGCATGGGCAGTATGTCTTCCAGCGCCTCGCCCGCCTCGAAACGCTCGGCCTTTGTGGCGTCGTAGCGGCTGAAGCTGAGCAGCCCGCGGGTGAGTGCGCTGGCGCGCTTTGCGGCCGACTCCATTCCGCCGACCGCTTGGCGCAGCTCGGCCTCGTGCTCGGCAGTCCTGGCCCGCTGGGCATAGCCCAGTATCAGGCCCAGCAGATGGTTGAAATCGTGCGCTACTCCGCTGGCCATGTGGCCGACGGTCTCGATCTTCTGTGCGTGCAGAAGTTGCTCCTGGGCGCGCTCGCGGGCCACGATTTCCGCTTCCAGGCGCCGGTTGGCAGTCTCCAACTCCTGTCCGCGCGCGATGGCGTCCGACAGGCTGTCGCGCAGCGAGCGCGTGCTCCGGTCCACCACCACCGCAATCACCAGGAACATCGTTGAGCGGATCACCGCATCGCCAAGCAGGTGCGACAGCGGCTCGCCCAGAATCCTGGCCTCGCTGACCGCCCCCATGGTCAGCGAGGCCGCCAGCACCGCATACATCATCCACAGCGCCCAGCGGCCGATCATCATCCCGGCCACGAACAGCCACATCACCTGCAGCGGCAGTTCGTGCACGTGCGCGGATATCCCCCGGCTGGCGTAGGTCAGCAGCAGCGTCGCGGCGACCACGGCCAGCATCTGCCGGATTGCCCACTGGAAATGGCCCCGGCGCACCAGGGCGAAGCAGAACAGGCTCATTGCCGAGAGGATCAGGCCCGTAGCCAGGCCCATGGTTTCACCCGGCCGCCAGGCGATGTCCGTGCCGAGGATGCGGTACAGCCAGAGCAATGGCACCGGGATACCGATGAGCAGCAGTACCAGTTGCAGCATCGGCGCATTGCGGCGGTCGACCGGATCGGCGATCGGCACGTGCTGCAGCCATTGCTGGGCGCGATGCCAGGGGCTTGGGGTTGCGCTCATAGGGGGGCGTGATCGCGGGTGAGCCAGTGTGCCGCAAGCGCCGCACAGCCGCAGGGGCTTCCTCACCGATAGTGAGTTTTGGCGGGTGTTGGTGGATGAGTCCGGCCTTGGCCGTGATTAATATCACGCTTTGTTGGTGAGCCAATTCGCAAAGCAGCGTTACTTTTCGCTGCCGCTGCCGCTGCGAGAGCTGCCGTTGTTGGTCACTTTTTGGCGCAATCCCTGTTGTCGGGGCCAGCAGCGCCGCTACAGGGTCGAAGCTCCCGGGGCCGGGAGTGGGGGAACCACCTGAGTTACCCGTCCGACGCACTTTTGCGCCGCAGCCAGTGGCTGCCTGTGTCAGCACTTTCCGCGCGTCCGTCGCGCCGTACGTCATCCATTGCCACCTGCGAACATCCCTAGGAGTCCGCTACATATGAACAAGATCTACAGCAAGGTTTGGAACAAGGAACTGGGCCAGCTCGTCGTGGCCTCGGAGTTTGCCCGGAGCGACAGCACCGGCGTGGTCCAGGGAGCAGGGGCCGCAACCTTGTTGCGCAGGTCGCTGCTGGCCGCGGTTATCGCGCCGATGCTGGCGCTGGCGGGATTGGCCGGATCAACCGCGTTCGCGCAGGACGCGAGCTGGACCGTGACCGACGGTGGCAACAACGGCGCCGTGATTGGCGATGGCGGCACCGTCGCTTTCCAGGGCGGCAGCAATATTTCGGTCGCGCAGACGGGCGACGACGATGCCGGCACCGTCGTGATCTCGCTCGACGATGAGGTCGACCTCGGAGCGGACGGGAGACTTACCATCGGCAACACGCTCGTGAACAACAGCGGCGTAAGGGTTGGAGGTACCGTCCTGAACAACGCCGGCCTCACTGTCGGCGGAGTTAACGTGACCACGGACGGCATCAATGCCGGCGGTACCGTGATCACCGGCGTCGCCGCAGGCGGTAATGCCACCGATGCGGTGAACTACGGGCAACATCAGGCCGTGGTCGCGGCCGCCAACACCGCTCAATCCACTGCCGAGGCAGCGCGGACCGCCGCTGAGGCGGCCGCGAACACCGCCGGCGCCGGCTGGAACATCAGCGCGGAAGATGGCGCCGCCGCGAACGTGGGCCCCGGAGACTCGGTGGACTTCAGCGGCGACGGCAATATCGAAGTCGTGCGCACCGATACCAACCTGGCCTTCAGCCTGGCCGACGAGATCGAGGTCGGGAGCATCGTCGTTGGCGCCGTTGACGGCGTTGGCGGCATGACCCTTGATGCAGATGGCATCGATGTCGACGGCAAGGTCATCACCGGTCTTGCCCATGGGGATATCGCGCTGGATAGCACCGACGCGGTCACCGGCCATCAGCTCCATAATGCGTTGTTCGAGGGAGGTACGGCGTTCGGCGTCCGCTACTTCCGGGTAAATTCTGAAGGAAACGACTCCCTCGCCTCGGGCGCTGAGTCAGTCGCTATCGGCCCCGATTCCGTCAGCGCAGGTGAAAGCAGCTTCGCCGCCGGTGATGGTGCGACCACGACCGCAACCGGCGAAGGCGCGATCGCGATGGGCCAGGGTGCCACCGCGGGCGGTGCGCAGACCGGTGGAGAAGCGGCGATAGCGATCGGTCGCGAGAGTGCGGCCAGCGGCAACAGTGCCGTGGCCCTGGGCGACGGGGCCAGTGCCGCTGCTGGTAACGCCACGGCGGTGGGCGCTAATGCGACGGCATCTGGCGGCGGCAGTATTGCCATTGGCAACGCTGAGGCCGTTGCTGCTAACTCCTTTGCTGCCGGTTCCGGTGCAATCGCCGCCACGAGGGATTCAATCGCCCTTGGCGCAGGCGCAGGGCAGGGGACCGGGTCGGAAATAAATGACCCCGGACAGCGTCATTCATTTATTGCGATTGGAAGAGATGCAGGGCAGAACGTAGACGGCAACCAGGCTATTTCGATCGGCGTGGCGGCAGGCTCGAACTCGGCTGGCAGCAACCAGGTCGCCATTGGTGCAGAAGCTGGCGCTTCGTTGAGCGGAGAGCGCAATGTTTCCTTGGGATACCAGGCAAACAGGGCGACTGGGGACGTGGACCATGCTGTTGCCGTCGGTGGGTTGACCAGGGCGATGAGCGATGCGGTCGCACTGGGCTATGGTGCCAATGCAGACTATTCATCCATAGCCTTGGGTGCTGGAGCACGGGCTGAAGATGCGAGCGTTGCACTAGGCCACAACTCCCATGCGCTGCAAGTTTCTGGAACCAGTTTTCAAACGGGTGTCGCGTATACGGGACCGTCAGTCTCAGTGGGCAACGCGGCAACCAAGCTTACGCGCCGGATTACGAATGTGGAAGATGGCGCTGATGGCTACGATGCCGTCAACGTCAGGCAGCTGGAGTCGCTGAAGGAAACCCTGGGTTCTTTTGATCCTGAGTCCGGCGGTAACGTCAACTACAACGCCGACGGGACCATAACCGTCGAAGCGGCAACTGCTGCCGATCGGGCCGTTAATCTGGCCCAGATGAATGCCGCTATCGCGGAAGAACGGCCGCGGTTCTTCAGCATCAATCCGAATGGCGACTCAGCTAATGAAAATGGTGAAGGCGCGCTCGGGCCGGACAGCGCAAACAGCATGGCGATAGGCCATGCCGCTGCCATCGACTCCGCACAAAGAGCGACTGCCGTTGGATACAACGTCAGGGTCAAGGGGGAAGATGGCACGGCATTGGGTAGCGGCAGCATCGTGGATGATGCTGCTGGAGTAGCCGTTGGAAGCGGGGCATATAGCCGCGGTACGAACTCACTGGCAATTGGTACCGATGCCCAGACAGAAGAGAAAGGCGTTGGACAGTTGGCTGATAATGCTATTGCCATTGGCACGAGTGCCCGGGCATCCGATGATAGTGCTTCCGCGTTAGGTCATCATGCGACCGCTTCGGGCGCACGGTCGTCGGCGGTAGGTTATAGAGCTCACGCGGAAGGCATTAACTCATTGTCTTTCGGGACCACCTCTCACGCTAGCAATCTCAACTCTCAAGCGAGTGGCACCAACGCGATGGCGAGCGGTGAAAGTTCGCAGGCCAGCGGCACAAATGCCAGTGCCCATCGCGAAAACGCGATCGCCACCGGCACTGGTGCCGCCGGCTGGGCATTCGACGGCATTGCTCTGGGCAGTGAGGCGGTAGCCGGCTTCGAGGACCCGGCCAACATCGACCCGGACGGCAACACGGGTGCGATTGCCATTGGCGCGAGCGCCTCAGCGATCTATCGTCACGCAATCGCACTGGGTGTGGACGCGCATTCCGACGCGGAATCCTCCACCGCAATTGGCGACTCTTCCCAGGCGACTGCCGAGGATGCGTTGGCGATCGGGTCCAAGGCTGGCGCTTCCGCGCAAAATGCGTTGGCGATCGGGTCCGAGGCCGGCGCTTCCGCGCAAAATGCTTCGGCGCTCGGCCGGAGTGCGGCGGCCACCGCGGTGGATGCAATGGCAATGGGCACCAATGCCCAAGCCACCGGAATCCGCGCGTCCGCAATCGGCCAGGGTGCGGACGCCGATTCTCAGGATGCGCTTGCCGTTGGCACCGGGGCCCGCGCAGCTGCCCTGAACGCAGTGGCCTTTGGCCAGGGCGCGCGTGCGACGCATGCGAATGCGGTTGCGTTGGGCGCGGGATCGGAGACCGCGGAAGTGGTGCGCACGCCAAACGCCGAGATTGACGGCATCACCTACAACTATGCCGGCGCCACTGACGGGGTGACATCGACTGTCAGCGTTGGCCGGGTGGGTGCGGAACGCACCATCACCAACGTCGCTGCCGGTCGTGTCGACGAGGAAAGCACCGATGCCATCAACGGCAGCCAGCTATACGGCACCAACATGGCGCTGGAATCACTGGCCGACGATCTGGATACCGCGGGCCAGTCCATCGCCGACGTGCTGGGCGGCAACGCCGCCTACGACCCGGATACGCACCAGGTCACGATGACCAATGTTGGCGGTACCGGTGAGGACACCGTCCATGAGGCCATCGAGTACGCAGCGCAGGGCTGGGACGTGGGTGTCAACAGCGAAGCTGGCGCAAATGTCGCTCCGGGCGGCTCCGTCGACTTCAGCAACACCGACGAAAATATCGTCATCGCACGTGACGGTACCAATCTGACGTTCGACCTGGCCGACGATCTGACTATCGGCAACAGAATCACGACCACGAACCTGACGGTCGGGGGCGAAACCCGACTGGGCGACAACTTCTTCGTCAACAACGACGGCGAGGTGTACTACAACGATGCGGAGATCGCCACCCAGAACGATGGCCTGAACTTCGCCGGAAATACCGGCGACATGATCAGCAGGACCCTGGGCGATCCCACGCCGCTGACCATTTGGGGCGGTCTGGCCGACGGCAAAGCTTCCACCGGCGCCAACCTGCGCGTGGACAGCGACGGCGAGAGGCTGAACCTGGTGATGGCGCGTGACCTGACCGATCTGGACAGTGTCATCATCAACGGCGGTCTGGAGATCAGCGGCGACGGCATCGACATGGCGGGCCAACAGATCAGCAACCTGGCCGATGGCGACGAGGACCACCACGCGGTCAATCTGGGGCAGCTGAACGCGGTCCGTGATGCTGTCAGCGCGGGTTGGACGGTGACGGACGCGGAAAACAATGCCGCCGGCATCGGACCGGGTGGCGAGGTGGCTTTCGTGGGTGACGACAACATCACGGTCGTCCAGACCGGTGCGGACGATGCCGGCGTGGTGGAAATTGCGTTGAACGACTCGATCACTCTGGGTGACGGCGATGAGGCGGTGACGATCGACGGTGACAGAGGCCTCGTCAGCGTGGGCGATACCGCCATCGACGGTGAAGGCGTGGCGGTGACCGATGGAACGGGAAGCAGCACTGAAGTGGATGCCGGGACGATCTCGGTGTCCGACGCAGATGGTGAGACGCTCATCAGCGGCAACCAGGTGTCGATTGGCAACCAGATCATGATCAACGGAGGATCGGGCACCATTGAAGGGTTGACCAACGTGGACCTTGACGGCGCCGACTTTGCGCAGGCGGGTCGTGCGGCCACCGAAGAGCAGCTGAGCTTGGTCAATGAGACCGCCAACATGGGCTGGAACGTCAGCGCCAACGGGGATGGCGCCACAGCCAACGTCGCGCCGGGCAGCACGGTGGACTTCAGCAATGATGACGGAAACATCGTCGTCAGCCGCGACGACACGGACCTGAACTTCAATCTGGCCGGCGACATCGCCGTGGACAGCCTGGCCCTGAACGGCACAGCTGGCGCGGACGGCCTGACCATCCGCGGTGCCCGGGGGACACCGGGCGTGGGTGGCACTGGTGGCATCACGCGCATTGTCTATACCGACGATGAAGGCAATGATCGCGAAGTAGCAACCATGGACGATGGACTGGTGTTCGCCGGCAACACCGGCGATGACATCGCCAGGACGCTGGGCGAGACGTTGACCGTCTCCGGCGAGCTTGAAGAGGGTAAAGATGCCACCGGCGACAACCTGCGCGTCGATAGCGCAGATGGTCAGCTCAACCTGGTGATGGCGCAGGACCTGACCGACCTGAACAGCATCACCATCAACAACGGTGGGCCGGTGATCAGCAGCGGCGGTATCGACATGAACGATAACCGCATTACCAACCTGGCCGATGGCACCGAGGATGATCACGCGGTCAACCTTGGACAGTTGGAGGGTGTCGAAGCGATCGCCAACCGTGGCTGGGACATCAGCACCAACGATGGCGATCTTGCCAACGTGGCACCTGGCGACTCGGTGAACTTTGCCGATGACGGCAACGTGCTGGTCAGCAATGTGGTGGGTGATGATGGCGAGCACACCGTTGCGCTCGCGCTCAACCCCGACCTGACCGATCTGGACAGCATTGGCCTGAATGGCATCGATGGCCAGGCTGGTCTGACCATCCGTGGCGGCGATGGCTCGCCGGGTCTGGATGGCGCAGACGGCATTACCCGCATCATCTACGAAGACGCCGACGGCACTCCGCATGAAGTGGCGACCCTGAATGACGGCCTCACCTTCGTCGGCAACACCGGCGATGACATCGCCAAGACGCTGGGCGAGACGCTGACCATCTCGGGTGAGCTTGAAGAGGGTAAAGATGCCACCGACGCCAACCTGCGCGTCGACAGCGCCGATGGCCAGCTCAACCTGGTGATGGCGCAGGACCTGACCGACCTGAACAGCATCACCATCAACAACGGTGGGCCGGTGATCAGCAGCGGCGGTATCGACATGAGCGCTAATCGCATCACCAATCTGGCCCGCGGCGTCGACGGTGCCGACGCGGTCAACGTGGATCAGCTGAACGAGGTCAGCGATGCGGCCAACGCCGGCTGGAACATCTCGGTGGACGGCGAAGGAGCCACCGCCGACAACAACGTCGGGCCGGGTGGCACGGTGGACTTCGCTAACACGGACGACAATATCGTGGTCGCCCGCGATGGGACGGATCTGGTATTCGACCTGTCAGATGAACTGGAGATCGGAACCAGCATCACGGTTGACGACAACGTCTTCATCGACACCACCGGCGTGGCGATCGGTACCGACGTTCACCTGGGCAATACCGGCCTGGTGATCAACGGCGGCCCGAGCGTGACCCTGACGGGGATCGATGCCGGGAACATGGTCATCACCAACGTGGCCCCCGGCGAGATCAGCGCCACCAGCACCGATGCCATCAACGGCAGCCAGCTGCACGGCATGGGTGATTCGATCGTGAACGTGATCGGCGGCAACGCCGAGCTCAACCCGGATGGCACCATCGTCACCAGCGACATTGGTGGCACCGGTCACGACAACATCGACGATGCGATCCGCTCGGCCAACGATGCGGCCAACGCCGGCTGGACGGCGACCGATGCGGGCGGCAACGACGCCAACATCGGCCCGAACGGCTCGGTGGCCTTCACCGGCGACGGCAACATCAGCGTGGCCCAGACCGGCGATGACAACAGCGGTGAGATCGAAATCACCCTCAACCGTGACCTCGATGTGGACAGCATCACCGCCGGCGACACCGTGATCGATACGGATGGCGTGCGGGTGGGCGATGACGTGCACCTGGGCGATACCGGCCTGGTGATCGAGGGCGGCCCGAGCGTGACCACCGACGGCATCGACGCCGGTGGCAGCGTGATCACCAACGTTGCGGCCGGCGTGAACGACACCGACGCCGCCAACGTGGGCCAGCTCAACCAGGTTGCGGGTGACGTGAACGACCTCGGCGACCGCATGGATGTGGTGGAAGGCGATGTCAGCGACCTGCAGGCCGGCGCGACCGGTCCGTTCCAGGTCAGCCAGGAAGCGCCGATCGTGGCTCCAACTCCAACCGGTGCGAACTCGGCGGCTGGCGGCAGCGGTGCGGACGCCAGCGGTGACAATTCCACTGCCCTGGGCAACCAGGCCGTGGCCAGCGGTGCCAACAGCACCGCGGTCGGCCAGGGCGCGCAGGCCGCGCACGACAACAGCGTGGCGCTGGGCCAGGGGTCGGCGACGACCGTGGGTGCCCAGTCCGGTTACGACGCGGCCTACGTGGGCAGCAGCAGTTCGTCGGGCGAGGTCAACGTTGGCAACCGCACCATCTCCGGCGTTGCGCCGGGCGTGGCGGGCAACGACGCGGTCAACGTCAACCAGCTCAACGCCGGCGTCAACCATGCAGTGGTCACGGCCAATGACTACACCGACCAGCGCATCAACCAGGTGCAGGGCGATGTGTGGCACCTGCACGGGCGCGTTGACGACCTGGAGAAGAGCATCAACTCGGGCGTGGCGACCGCGATGGCCATGCGCCAGGCGCCGTACGTGGCCGGGGCGACGACGTACTTCGCCGGTTTTGGTGCCTACAAGGACCAGGGCGCGCTGGGCGTGAGCCTGCGGCGGACCGCAGACAACGGCCGCTGGAGCCTGGAAGGCGGGTTCTCCGCCAACCGTGACGGTGCCGGCGGTTACGTCGGCGTGAGCGGCGTGCTCGGCAGCAAGTGACCAGGCGCCGCCGCCCCCGGCTTGGCTAGGGGCGGCGGCAACCCGCAGGATTCGAATCTAGAGGAATGACATACATGTGGAACAGGAACATGATCCGCCGGTCGCTGGCCCTTGCCCTGCTGCCGCTGTGCGCCGCGGCGCTGCACGCAACGGACCTGGTGGTCCCCGCCGGGGCTGATGTGCCCATCCAGGGCGTCGTGGGTGAAACCGAATTTCCGGACGTCGACCGCGCTTGGCTGCGCGGCGGTGATTTCGTCAACGTGGACAACCTGCGCCAGATCGGGCGCGGGATGAGCAAGAACCAGATCCGCTCGCTGCTGGGCAACCCGCACTTCAGCGAGGGGATCGGCGGCGTATCGCGCTGGGACTACGTGTTCAACTTCCGCACCGGCGTGGATACGCACGTGACCTGCCAGTATCAGCTCAACTATGAGCGCCCCGAGCGGCGTTACCTGGTCGAGTCGATCCACTGGGACGGCCCGGCCTGCCTGGACGTGCTGAACGCGGCACCCGCGCCCGTGGCCGTGGCGCCGGAGCCGGTGGTCCATACCCTGTCGGCCGATGCGCTGTTCGCCTTCGACCGCTCCGGCGTGCGGGACATCCTGCCCGAGGGGCAAAAGGAAGTGGCCGAGCTGGCCGCCAGCCTCAGCGGCGACGACCAGGTCCGCATCAGCGTGGTGGGCCACGCCGACCGGCTCGGCAATGCCGATTACAACCAGCGGCTGTCCGAACAGCGCGCCAATACGGTCCGTGATCTGCTGGTCCAGGACGGCATTCCCGCCGCCAGCATCACCGCTTCCGGTCGCGGTTCGACCCAGCCGGTGACGAGCTGCGATGCCGGACTGGGGCGTGACGCGCTGGTCGCGTGCCTGCGGCCCGATCGCCGCGTGGAGATCGAGGTCAGCGGCCAGCGCTGACCGGCAAGGGCTCCGCCTGACGACCCCGCTTCCCGACCGCTGTGCACCGCGGATCCGGGTGCGGGGTTTTTTATTCCATCTCCCGCACGGTCTCCAGCACCATGTCCCCGTACCGTGCCAGCTTGCCCGCACCGATGCCGCCGATTCCGGCCAGTTCGGCCTCGGTCGTGGGACGCTCGGCGGCAATGCCGCGCAGGGTGGCGTCGTGGAAGATCACGTAGGCGGGTACGTTTTGTTCCCGTGCCAGGCGGGCGCGCATCTCGCGCAGTGCCTCGAACAGGGACAAGTCGGCCGAGGCCAGCTCCACCTGGGGAGCTGATGCCCGCGAGGCGCCGCTGCGGTCCCGCTCACGCCGGGGCGGAGTGATCCTGCGCAGCATCACCCGTTCGCCGCCGGTGAGCACCGGCCGGCTGGCGGCCGTCAGGCGCAGACCGCCATAGCCTTCGCCATCCACTTCCAGCAGGCCGTGGGCAACCAGCTGGCGGAACACGCCGCGCCAGCTGCGGGCGTCCATGTCGGCGCCAATACCATGGGTGCTGAGCCGATCGTGGCCGAACTGGCGGACCTTTTCGTTGTCCGAGCCGCGCAGGACGTCGATCACGTGCGCCGCGCCGAAACGCTGACCGCTGCGATAGACGCAGCTGAGCGCTTTCTGCGCAGCCTCGGTGGCGTCCCAGGCTTCCGGCGGGTGCAGGCAGTTGTCGCAGTTGCCGCAGGCCTCCGGATACTCCTCGCCGAAGTTGGCCAGCAGCACCTGGCGCCGGCAGCGCATGGATTCGCAGTAGCCGACGAGGGCGTCCAGCTTGCGGTTTTCCAGGCGCTTGCGCTCCTCGCCGGAGTCGGACTGGGCGATCATCTGCCGCAGCAGCACCAGGTCGCCCAGGCCGTACGCCATCCAGGCGTCGGCGGGTTCGCCATCGCGGCCGGCGCGGCCGGTTTCCTGGTAGTAGCCCTCGATCGACTTGGGCAGGTCCATGTGGGCGACAAAGCGCACGTCCGGCTTGTCGATGCCCATGCCGAAGGCGATGGTGGCCACCACCACCACGCCATCTTCGTGCAGGAACCTGCGCTGGTTGGCGGCCCGGATGCGGGCATCGATGCCCGCGTGGTAGGGCACGGCGTCAATCCCGTGTTCCGCCAGATACTCCGCGAACTCCTCCACCTTGCGTCGCGACAGGCAGTAGACGATGCCGGCCTCGCCCTGGTGGGCCTGCAGGAAATCCAGCAGCTGGCGCTTGGCGCTGTCCTTCTGCACTACGGTGTAGCGGATGTTGGCACGGTCGAACGAGCTGACGAAGCGGCGCGCATCTTCCAGTTGCAGGCGCTCGGCGATCTCCCGCTGGGTGGGCGGATCGGCGGTGGCGGTAAGCGCCACCCGCGGCACCTGCGGCCAGCGCTCGTGGAGCACGGTGAGCTCGCGGTATTCACGGCGGAAGTCGTGCCCCCACTGGGAAACGCAGTGCGCTTCGTCGATCGCGAACAGCGCCAGCGGCGCCCGGTCCATCAGCGATAGGAAACGCGGGGTCAGCAGCCGTTCCGGGGCCACGTAGAGCAGGTCAATCTCCCCATTCAGCAACTGGCGTTCGATTGCCTGGGCGGCATCGGCCTCCAGGGTGGAGTTGAGATATGCGGCGCGCACGCCCAGCTGATTCAGGGCTTCGACCTGGTCCTGCATCAGCGCAATCAGCGGCGATACCACGATCGCCGTGCCTTCACGCAACAGGGCGGGCAGTTGGTAGCACAGCGACTTGCCGCCGCCCGTGGGCATCAACACCAGGGCGTCGTTGCCGGACGCGACGTGCTCGACAATGGCGGCCTGCTCGCCGCGGAACGCGGAATGGCCAAAGACGCGCTGCAGGACTTCCAGCGCAGATTGCTCTTGTGGGGATGACATGCCCACAAGGATACCGGCGCGATGCCCGCCGGCCTATCGGGCAATTCCCTCCACGCGTGTCGGAAAGCGTCGGGAATCCCGGCGCTACGCTATTGCAGGAGCGAGCGCAGCATCCAGGCGTACTTTTCGTGGGTCTGCAGGCGCTGGGTCACCAGATCTTCGGTCGGCGCGTCGTCGGCGTCATCGGCCTCATCCAGCACCTTGCGGGCCGTGCGGCACACCGCTTCGTTGCCTTCCACCAGCTGGCGGACCATCTCCTCCCAGGACTGGGCCTTGGTGGCGCCGGGCGCCTCGGCGATCGTGCTCAGCTGGGTGAATTCCGTATACGAGCCCGGCGCGTTGAAGCCCAGCGCGCGGATGCGTTCGGCAATTTCATCCAGCGCTTGCCACTGCTCCGTGTACTGCTCTTCGAACATGGCGTGCAGCGAATTGAACATCGGGCCGGTCACGTTCCAGTGGAAGTTGTGGGTCTTCAGATACAGGCTGAAGCTGTCCGCCAGCAGGCGGGACAGCCCCTGGGAGATCTTCTGGCGGTCCTTGTCGTCAATGCCGATATCCACTGCCGGGCCGGAACTGCCAGGCCCAGGCGAGGCGGCGGGAAGAGCAGTTTTCTTGCCCTTGCTGGATTTGGTGGTCTTGCTTGACTGGGTCTTGGCCATGGCTTGATCTCCCTGACATGCTGGAAAGGCGACAATACTCTTCTCTTGCTACAGCGATATAAGTGCTCTGGTTTGTCCAGTTCCAAATCATCATTTTCAAACACACCGATGAATCCTAGCCCCCGCTCTGCGACCGGCGCGTCAAGACAGGCCCGGCGCGCGATCGACGGCGCGCTGGCGCGTGACCGTGGGCGGTTGATGGGTCTGTGGAACCGGTGGAACGCGGATTCTGCCGGGGATGATGCCCGCGAGCGGTTCGAGCAGGCGTTGCAGGCCTCCGTGCAGGAGCGGGAGCAGCGGGCCGCCCGGCTGCCCAGGGCCAGCGTGGATACCGGGCTGCCCATCGCCGCGGAAGCCGAGCGCATCGTGGAGCTGATTCGCGACCACCAGGTGGTGGTGGTGGCTGGCGAAACGGGTTCCGGCAAGACCACCCAGCTTCCCAAGCTGTGCCTGGCCGCGGGCCGGGGGGCAGCGGGGATGATCGGCTGCACCCAGCCGCGCCGGATCGCGGCCCGGGCAGTGGCGCGTCGCGTGGCCGAAGAGCTCGACGTGCCATTGGGCGAGGAAGTCGGCTTCCAGGTGCGTTTCAATGACCGGGTCAGCGATCGCACCGCGATCAAATTCATGACCGACGGCATCCTGCTGGCGGAAATTACTTCCGATCCCTGGCTCTCGGCCTACGACACGCTGATCATCGACGAGGCGCACGAGCGCAGCCTCAACATCGATTTCCTGCTGGGTTACCTGAAGCAGCTGCTGCAGCGGCGCTCCGACCTCCGCCTGATCGTCACCTCGGCAACCATCGATACCGGGCGGTTCGCCGAACATTTCTCTGACGCGCCGGTAGTGGATGTGGAAGGACGCGGCTACCCGGTCGAGGTGCGGTGGCGCCCGCTGGAGGGCGAGGGCGAAGAGGAAGGCGAACGCACGGTGGTCGACGGCGTGGTCGCGGCCTGCGATGAAATCATGCGCGAGCGCGGCACCGGCGACACCCTGATATTCCTGCCGGGCGAGCGCGAAATCCGCGATGCCCATCGGGCGCTGGAGAAGCGCAAGTACCGCCACACCGAGGTGCTGCCGCTGTACGCGCGGCTGTCGGTGCGCGACCAGGACCGGGTGTTCAATCCCGGCCCGAAGCGGCGCATCGTGCTGGCTACCAACGTGGCCGAAACCTCGTTGACCGTGCCGCGGATCCATTACGTGGTCGATCCCGGCCTGGCACGGGTCAAGCGCTACAGCCCGCGGCTGAAGCTGGACCGGCTGCATGTGGAGCCGATCTCCCAGGCCAGCGCCGACCAGCGCAAGGGACGCTGCGGCCGCGTGGCACCGGGCACCTGCATCCGCCTTTACAGCGAGGCGGACTTCCTCGCCCGGCCGCAGTATACCGATCCTGAAATCCGCCGCGCCGCTCTGGCCGGGGTGATCCTGCGCATGCTCTCGCTGGGCCTGGGTGAACCCAGGGGCGGTGGTCGGCGTCGGCGTGGACAGGTCGAGGCAAAGGCGAGTCCCCGCCTGATCGAGGATTTTCCTTTCATCGATCCGCCCGATCCGCGGGCCGTGGCCGATGGCTGGCAGCAGCTGACCGAGCTGGGCGCGGTGGATGAATCACGCCGCCTCACGGCGATCGGCCGCTCCATGGCGCGGCTGCCCCTGGACGTGAAGCTGGCGCGGATGCTGGTGGCCGCCCACGCCCACGGGTGCCTGCGCGAGATGCTGGTGGTGGCCTCGTTCCTGGGCATCCAGGATCCGCGCGAGCGTCCTGCCGATCAGCGCACCGCGGCCGACAACGCCCATGCGGAGTTTGCCGATCCGAAGTCCGAATTCGTCGGCATCCTCAAGCTGTGGGAGGCCTATCGCCAGACCCATGCCGATTCGACCCAGTCGCAGCTCAGACGCTGGTGCGAGCGCAATTTCCTCGGATTCCTGCGCATGCGCGAATGGCGCGAGCTGCATCGGCAGCTCAAGCTGCAGTGCGCCGAACTGGGATGGGAAGCGGCCGGGCCGGGCAAGGATGGTGCGCCGGATGGTCCCGAGAGCAAGGAAGCCGCTGCCCGCTACGCCACCCTGCATCGCGCCGTGATTGCCGGCCTGCCGACGCAGGTGGGCCAGCGCGTGGATCGCGGCCTGTATGACGGTCCGCGTGGGCGCAAGTTCCAGCTCTTTCCCGGCTCGGTGCTGGCGCGCCGTCCGCCGCCGTGGGTGCTGTCGGCAACGCTGCTGGACACCGAGCGGGTGTGGGCGCTGACCAACGCTGCGATCGAACCCGAGTGGGTGATTGCCGAACTGCCGCACCTGCTGGCCCGCCGGCACCACGACCCGCGCTGGGCCCGGTCGCAGGGACGGGTGATCGGCAGCGAGCAGATCAGCCTGTTCGGCCTGGTGCTGGCGCCGAAGAAGCCGGTGGATTACGGCCGCCTGTATCCGGACCAGGCGCGGGACATTTTCCTGCGCGATGGCCTTGCGCGCGGCGAGGTCAACCTGCGCAGCCCGTTCCTGGCGCGCAACATGGCCACGCTGGAGAGTGCGCTGGAAGAGGAAGCCAAGCAGCGCCGCGTCGGCCTGGTGGTGGACGAAGACTGGATGGCGCAGTGGTATGCCCAGCGTGTACCGGGGCAGATCGTGGATGCACGTTCGCTGGACGCCTGGTATCGCAAGGCCTCCAAGGCCGAACAGCGTGCGCTGGAATGGAGCCGCGACGACCTGCTGGTGGCCGAGGAAAGCGATGCATCCCGCTTCCCGCCGGTCATCGCCCTGGGTGATGCGCGCCTGGACGTTCTATACCGCTTTGAGCCGGGTGCGCCCGATGACGGCATGACCTTGGTGGTGCCGCTGTACCTGCTCAACGCGCTGGACCCGGCACGCCTGAGCTGGCTGGCGCCGGGGTTCTATCTGGACAAGGCCACGGCGATGATCCGCTCCCTGCCCAAGGCGCTGCGCCGAAACTTTGTACCGGCGCCGGACTTCGCCAATGCCTTCGCCCATGCACATGAGCGGCCGGAGGCGGACGATTTCGCCGGCACGCTGGCCAGGTTCCTGCAGCGGATGACCGGGGTGGCGATACAGGGCACCGAATTCGATGAATCCGCGCTGGATCCGCACCTGCGCATGAACCTGCGCCTGCTGGATGCCGACGATCGGAATGTCTTGGCCGAGTCGCGCAGTCTTGAAGAGCTGCGTGCCCGGTTCGGCAAGCGTGCCGCCGAAGCGTTTTCGGCCCGCGCGGCCCGGGGCATGGCCAGGCAGGGACTGACCGCGTTCCCGGAGGAGCCGGTGCCCATGTCCGTACCCGGGGCGGGCGGGGTGGCGGCGTATCCGGCGCTGTCCGACGACGGGGAAACTGCCGCCTTGGCGGTATATGCCGATCCAGCGCAGGCCCGCCGCCTGCATCCACAGGGTGTGCGGCGCCTGCTGCGCATTGCCCTGGAAGTGAAGCTGCGCCAGGTGCGCAAGCAGCTGCCGGTCAATCCGCGGACCGCGCTGCTGTACGCGGCGATCGAGGCGGGCGGTGGCGGACGCGCGGGCGACCTGCTGCGCCAGGATCTGGTGGACGGCGCCTTTGCCGCCCTGTCCAGCGAAGGCCTGCTCGAAGTGCGCGACGCGGATGCATTCGCCGCCGTGAGGGACCGGATCGGCCGGGGGGTGTCTGCCGAATCGATGCGTCGGTTGCAGCTGGCAGAAGAGATCCTGGAGCGGATCGCCGCGATCCGCGCCGGCCTGGAGTCAACCCTGATGGGCTGGGCGCGCGCCAACCTGGACGACATGCATGCGCATCTGGCCGCGCTGGCGCCGCCCGGTTTCCTGCGTGAAGTGCCCGAATCGCTGTTGGCCGAGTACCCGCGTTACCTGCAGGCGCTGGAGCTGCGGGCCGAACGCGCCCTGCGCGATCCGCTACGTGACCAGCAGCGCATGCTGGAGCTGGTCCCGTTCGTCCAGGCACTGGAAGAAGCCGGGCTGCAGGGGCAGGCCGACGGGCCGGAATGGCTGGAGTTCCGCCGCGACCTGGAGGAGCTGCGGGTCTCCATCCACGCCCAGGAACTGGGCGTGCGCGGCGGGGTGTCGGCAAAAAAGCTGGCCCGGCGGCTGCAGGCGATCCGCGCGGAGCAGCAGGCCAGCTGACGGTTACTGGACGCGGCGCACCTTGGTGCGGGTGTTGTAGCCATCAATCCGCAGGTACCAGACGCCGAACACGCCGGGGCTGATGGTGACCTGCGGATCGCTCACGCGTACGCCTTCAAGCCGGGCTGCGTCGGTCTGCTCCCACACCTGTCCGTTGGCCAGGGTGTAGCGCTCGCCGCGGCCGAAGCCGGCGAATTCGCCGCTGATGGTGGTGCGCACAGGGCCGGCAGGCGCGGACGGCGCCGGCGGGCCGGCCTCTGGGGCGCGTGGCTGCTGCAGCGCCTCTTCGCGACCCTGCTCGCGGCCCTGTTCCACCGCCCTCTCGACCGCCACCGTGGTTTCCTCCTGCACCTGGCGCTGCAGCCAGCGGTCCAGGTTGGCCAGTTCCGTCGCGCTGAGCCTGTCCAGGCCAGCGGCACGGAACTCCTCGTTGCTCATCTGCTGCTGGAGGCCCTGCTGGGCCATGGCCGGCGCGGCGCAGGCCAGCGCGACGGCGACGATCATTAAACGGAGGCGGGGCATGGACTGTTCCTCTTCGACGGTCGGCAGTAGTGTAAGCGTATCCCCCACTCCCGAGGCAGGTCAGGCGGTGTCACACGCCAGCATATCGCTGCAGGCCCTTTTCGAGCTGCCGGAAACGGCCGCGCTGGATCCCGGCCTTCGCGCCCTGCTTGGCTCGCACGCCGACGCGGGGCATACCGCGATCCGGATGCACGAGCCGCTGCCGCTGCTGGCGGACACGCTGGGATCGCTCGCGCGCCTGGACGCGGATGCGGACATGGTCGGCGCCGCGGTGGTTTTTGCCATCAGGGAGTGGGCCGCGCCGCTGATGCCCCGGCTGGAAAAGGACCATCCGCGCGTTCATGCGCTGGTGGATGGCCTGCAGGCCAGCGGTCAGGTCTGGGACCTGCATGCCGAACGCGGCGGCAGTGGCAACCAGGAAGGATTGCGCCGGCTGTTGCTGGCCATTGTGCGTGATCTGCGGGTGGTGCCGATCCTGCTTGCCCAGCAGCTTGCACGGATGCGCGTTGCCGCGGAGGCACCCGATGCGGAGCGCATTGCGCTGGCGAAGCTGACCCGGGATATCCATGCGCCGCTGGCCAACCGGCTGGGAATCTGGCAGCTCAAGTGGGAGCTGGAGGACCTCGCCTTCCGCCATCTGGAACCAGAGACCTACCGCCGCATCGCCAGGCTGCTGGCCGACAAGCGCAGCGCCCGCGAGCGATTCATCGAGCAGGTGCAGCAGGATCTGGCCGAAGCCCTGGCCGCACAGGGCGTGCGCAGTGAAATCGCGGGCCGCCCCAAACACATCTACAGCATCTGGAAGAAGATGCGGGCCAAGGACATCCCGTTCGGCGAGCTGTACGACCTGCGCGCGGTGCGGGTTCTGGTTGACGACGTTCCAGCCTGCTACGCCGTGCTGGGCGTGGTGCATGCGCTGTGGGCGCCGATCCCCAGCGAATTTGACGACTACATCGCGCGGCCCAAGCGCAACGACTACCGCTCGCTGCACACCGCGGTGGTCGGTCCGGAAGGCAAAACCCTTGAAGTGCAGATTCGCACCCATGAGATGCACGAGCAGGCCGAGCTCGGCGTGGCCGCGCACTGGCGTTACAAGGAGGGCGGCTCGGGCGATGCGGCGCTGGAGCGCAAGATCGAGTGGATGCGGCGGCTGCTGGACACGCACCAGGAAGGCGGCGATGCGTCGCTGGCCAGCGCCCTGGACACCGAACTGGTCGAAGACCGCATCTACACGCTGACCCCGATGGGTGAGGTGATCGACCTGCCGCTCGGGGCCACGCCGCTGGATTTCGCCTACCACGTGCACACCATGGTCGGGCACCGCTGTCGCGGGGCCAAGGTCAACGGCCGGATCGTGCCGCTCACCCATGCGCTGGCCAGCGGTGACCGGGTGGAAATCCTTACCGGCAAGACCGCCGAGCCACGGCGCGACTGGCTGCAGGTGACCAGCGGTTACCTGGCCAGCGGCCGTTCGCGGGAAAAGGTACGCCACTGGTTCCACAAGCTGGACCGCGCCCGCAACGAGCAGGACGGACGTGAGCTGCTGGACCGGGAGCTCAAGCGCATGGGCCTGCAGCAGGCCGATCCGGCGCCGGCCTTGCGCAAGTTCCGTGCGGCCAGCATTGAGGACCTTCATGTGCAGGTGGCGTTGGGCGACGTAGGCCCGCACCAGGTGGCGCGCGCGCTGCTTGAACACGAGGCCGAAGCCAAGCGGGGCGACGAGCCGGCGGCCCCCGTGGCCCGACAGCCCCGGCGCAAACCCCGGTCAAGTGCAGAATTCAGCGTGGTGGGCGTGGACAACCTGCTGGTGCAGGTGGCTGGTTGCTGCCGGCCACTGCCGGGCGAGCAGATCGGTGGCTACCTCACACGTGGGCGCGGAGTGAGCGTGCACAGGTCCGACTGTGCGGCTTATCTGCGCCTGGTCGCCCGCGAGCCACGCCGGGCGCTGCCGGTGGATTGGGGCAATGCGGACGGTGCGCACGAGGCAGCGATCGTGGTCGAGGGTATGGACCGCCGATACCTGCTCAAGGATGTGTCCAACCTGATCGCGCAGGAAAACGCGCACGTGCAGGAAATCAACAGCGAGCGCCTGGGGGGATCCGGGCAGGTGCGCCTGCGGCTGCAGGTGCGGGTGCAGGATTTCGGCCAGCTGTCGCGGCTGCTGGGCAAGATGGAAGCGGTGCCCGGGGTCGAACGGGCCTATCGGCCCTGACGGTCCCGCCGCATCGGTTTCGCCTATCGACCTTGGCCGATCACGCCACGATTGAGCGCAGTCTCTTATGCTTTGCACGTGAGCAGCCCGCGTGATCCGCATTCATCCCAGGTCGACCCCGGCAAGCCGCCGCGGCAAAGCGGCTTACAGGAGCATTGGCGCTGGATCGCCGGGGGTGCGGCGCTGCTGCTGATTGCACTGCTGGTACTGCGCCAGCCATTGGCTGAGCGACTGTGGCCCCAGAACTCGGCCCAGGATGCCCTGCGTCAGGCGGGCGCCGCGCTGCAGCGGGGGCACCTGAGCGATCCCGAAGGCAGCGGCGCGCGCGAACTGTATGAGGCCGCGTTGGCGATGGATCCGGACCGCCCGGAGCCGCGCCAGGGTCTGGCCGCCGTGGCTCATGCCGCGGTGGAGCAGGCCCAGCGCGAAACCGCTGCGGGCCGCTACCCCGAGGCCCACGCCGCCCTCAAGCTGGCGCGGGAATTGTCTGCACCGCGCGAGGCAGTGCAGTCAGCTGCCGAGGCGCTGCGCAAGCGCGAGGCCGCGGGCGCCGGATTGGAGCAGCTGTGGGCCAATGCCGAGCGTGCCCATGAAGCCGGCAGGCTGTACGGCAATGAGGACTCCGCGCTGCCGCTGTACAGCCGGATCCTGCGCCTGGACTCGGAGCACCTGGGGGCGCTGCGTGGTCGGGATGATGGGGTGGCGGAGCTGTTGCAACAGGCCCGGGCCGCGCTGCGCAGCGGCGAACTCGCCGAGGCCGCAGCCATGATCGCGGTGGCCGCGGAATTCGATCCTGGTCACGTCGACCTGCCCGATACCCGGGCGCGCCTGACCGAGGAGCGTGATGCCACCCTGGCCCAGGCCGCCGCGGATCTGGACGCCGGCCAGCTGGAGCGGGCCGCGCAGCGTTACCGCGCGCTGCTGGAGATGGATCCCAGCGACGAACAGGCCAGCGATGGTCTGGTGCAGACGGGCGTGGCGCATGCGCGCCGTGCGGTGCGGCTGGCGGCGGACTTCCGCTTCGCCGATGCCGATGCCGCCCTGGCCCAGGCGCGGGAGCTGGCGCCGATCGATGCCCAGGTACGGAGCCTGGCCGAGCGGGTGGACGCGGCGCGCACGCGCCAGGCACAGCTCGACCCGGCGCACTCTCCTGCCGAGCGCCGGGAGCTGGTGGCGTCGCTGCTGGCGGAGGCGGCCGCAGCCCAGAGTCGCGGCGACCTGCTCAGCCCGCCCGGCGAGAATGCTTTCGACAAGCTTCGCGCGGCGCGCAGCCTGGCGCCGGATGATCCGCAGGTGCGGGAAGCCAGCGAACAGTTGCTGGCCGCGGCCACTGGATGCTTCGAGCGGGAGCTGCGCGCCAACAGTCTGGGGCGGGCCAATGCCTGCCTCGATGTCAGGGTGGCCCTTGCCGATGACAGTGGCGATCTGATTGCCGCGCGACGCCGGTTGGCACAGCGCTGGCTGGCCATCGGCGACGAGCGCCTGGGAGCGGGCGACCTGCCGGGCGCAGGCGCGGCGCTGGAATCGGCCCGGACCATCGACCCATCGGTATCCGGCCTGGCCGAGTTTGCCCAGCGCCTGCGTACGGCTTCCGCCTCGCCCTCGCGTTAATCCGCAGTCGGCTCGAAAAACACCGCGCGAACGGTGTCGCGGGCCGCCTCGGGTGAAAAATGCCGTTCGATGTTTTCATGCCCGTGGATGCTCAGCTCCATCCACAGGGTGGCGTCCCGGTACAGGTGCAGCACCGCAGCGGCGAACGCCTGCTCGCTCTCCGCCACCAGCACGTCGTGCCCATCGCGCAGCTGCATGCCTTCCACCGCCGTACGGGTGGCCACCACCGGCTGCCCGTGGGCCATGCTGAGGTTGACCTTGCCCTTGACCCCGGCGCCGTAGCGCAGCGGCGCGATCGCGATGCGGCAGCCGTCCATGTACGGACTGATATCAGGCACGTAGCCGTGCACGATGACCCCGTCGCGATCGGCCAGGGCCTGGATCTCGGGCACCAGGTCGCCGCCGATGCAGTGGAAGCGCACCTCCGGCAGGGCCGCGCGGATGGTGGGGAAGATCGAATCCACGAACCAGCACACCGCGTCCACGTTGGGCGGATGGCGGAAGCCGCCTACAAACACCAGGTCGCGGCGCTGTTCGAACGGCAGCCCCGCGCCGGCGATGCGATGCAGGTTGGACACCAGCTCCACCCGCACCTCGGGTGCATCGCGGGCCAGCAGCTCCTGCTCGGCCGGGCTGACCACCAGGGTCACGTCGCTTCGCGCCATCACCCCCAGTTCCAGGGTGCGGGTGCGGGCTGCGGCTCGCTGCAGCGCTTCATCGCCGGCCAGATCGGCCGCACGCTGCTCGCGCAGGTAGTGCAGGTCCACGCTGTCAAACACCACCTGGGCCTGCGGCGCATACCTGCGCAGCAGCGGCAGCAGGCTGCCGGCCACATAGTGGCGGCTGGCGATCACGCTGGAAAAGCGCGGGCCATGGGTCCGCAGCCAGGCCGCCAGGCGGCCCATATGTGGCGCATACCAGGTTTCGATCCCCAGCCGCTGCAGCCGCTCGGTATCTTCCCCGACGTGACGCCGGTCGGCAGGCACGAACACCACGTGCGCGCCCTCGTCGCGCAGCAGGCGCATCAGGTTCACCAACCGCAGCGAGCCGGAATCACGATCGGGCGTAGGGGTAAGCGCGTCGATCACCAGGATCACCGGCCGTCCGTCCGCCTCGGGCTGCAGCGGATCGGGGGCGATCTGCGGGTGCGCCTGCAGCTCCGCAGCCCAGCGCGCTGAAAACACCGGCTGGTTGCGCAGCTGCGAGGATTTCATGCCGGTGGACAGGTCCGTACCGGCGCTGACGCCTTCCACGTGCACCACCCGCGCGTCCGGCTGGCACAGCACCTGGTGTCCGGCCGCACGCACGCGGAACGCCAGGTCGGTGTCTTCGTAATAGGCCGGGGCATAGCGCGAATCAAAGCCGCCCAGCGTTTCAAACAGCGTCCCCCGGATCGCCAGTGCGGCACCCGAGCAGTAGTCCACCGGACCGGCAAAGCGCAGCAGCGGATGATCGGGGTCGGCGAAGCGGCCGCGACTCTCGGCGCGTCCGTCGCGCAGCACCCAGCCGCCGGATTCCTGCAGCCGTCCGTCCGGGTAAAGCAGTTGGGTGCCCACCAGACCGGCCTGCGGATGCTCGGTGAAGGTGCGCAGCAGCGCGTCCAGCCAGCCCGGCTGTGGCACGGTGTCGTTGTTCAGGAACACCAGGTACTCGCCCGAAGCCTGGGCGGCACCGTCGTTGCAGGCGGCAATGAAGCCGCCGTTTACGGCCCGGCGGTGGTAGCGCAGGCCTTCAACCTGGGGCAGGGCTGCCGCGGTCTGGTCCGTGGAGCCGTCATCCACCAGCAGGATCTCGATGCCGGCGGCCGGCGGTGCTTCGGCGATCGCGCGCAGACACGCCAGGGTGTGTTCGAACTCGTTGTATACCGGGATCACGATGCTGGCCCGGGGCTGCTGGTCGCGAGGGACACGCAGTTCCTGGAACGGGCTGTAATCGGCCTTCAGCAGCGCGTGCCTTTGTGGCGGCGCCAGCAGTCCGAGCTGGGCGGTGACCCGCTGCCAGGTGGGGCGCCAGCCGCGGGTGCGCAGGCTGCTGACGCCGCGGCGCAGCAGGCCGGCGGCGCGGTCGAGCGCGAAACGCGCATCGGCCATGGAAAACGGCATGGGTCTGGAACTCCAGCTGACTGAAAGGGTGCGTGCGAAACAGCCCAACAGAGCGCTGGGCTAGACTGCGCGCGATCAATATTGTTGCATTAGCCGGCATCCTGCCATGGCGGGAAAGAGGTTCCATGGCCCGAATCCAGTACGACGAAGACGATGAAACGCCGCGTGGCCCGCTAAACCGGTGGCGTCGCAGGCTGCTGATTGCAGCGCTGGCGGCGGTTGGCCTGGGGCTGGGCTTCCTGGTTCCCTACGCGCTGTACCTGAACAAGCAGCTTGAGCAACAGTTCGGCGCTTGGAGCTGGCAGGAACCGACCAGGGTGTACGCACGCCCGCTGCAGCTTGAGGCCGGTTTGGCACTGGATGCGCAGACCCTGCGCCATGAGCTGCAGGCGGCCGGTTACCGCGAAGGCGACGGGGTCCGTGCCGGGACCTGGCTCGAAAACGACGGGGATTGGCGCATTTCCAGCCGCGGCTTCCTTGATGTGGCCGGCCCGGTGGCCGCGTCGCAGCTGCAGGTCAGGGTGTCTGGGGGTCGCGTATCGCGCCTGCGCGGTCCAGATGATGGAGCGCCACTAGAGCAGGCCCGGCTGGATCCGGCCCGGATCGCCACGCTGTACGGCGCCAACCAGGAAGAGCGCCGGCTGGTGCGGGTTGAAGATGTGCCGCTGCTGCTGACCGACGCGCTCCAAGCGGTGGAAGATCGTGACTTTGCCCGTCATCACGGCATCGATCTGAGCGGGATGATGCGTGCCGCATGGGTCAACCTGCGCAGCCGCTCCACTCGCCAGGGGGGCAGCACGCTCACCCAGCAGCTGGCGCGTTCGGGCGTGCTCGGGATCGGCCGCGAACAGACCTGGTCGCGCAAGTTCAACGAGATCATCTATGCGCTGTTGCTCGAGTCGCGTTATGACAAGAGCCAGATCATGGAGGCCTACCTGAACCAGGTTTACCTGGGCCAGCGCGGCGCGCAGGAGATCCGCGGCGTGGCCGCTGGCGCCGAGTTCTGGTTCGGGCGCTGGCTGGAGGAACTCGATACCGAGCACGTTGCGCTGCTGGTCGGGATGATCCGGGGGCCTTCGTACTATGATCCGCGCCGCCATCCGGAGCGCGCCCGCGAACGGCGTGATTTCGCCTTGGCCCAGATGCACGCCACCGGACTGATCGTGGAAGAGGAGTATCGCCGCGCGCTGGCCGCCCCGCTGGGGGTGAGCGATCGGCCCGGCAGCCTGGCCGCCAACCGCTTCCCCGCCTACGTGGATCTGGTGCGGCGGCAACTGGCGTCCGAATACCCCGCCAACAGACTGCAGGGCGCGGGCCTGCGGGTCATGACGGCGATGTCGCCTTCCGCGCAGGGCTACGCCGAGGGGGCCGTCCGGCGGACCATCGAATCACTCAGCACCGAAAGCCGCCCGGAACTGCAGGCCGGCATGGTGCTTACCGATGTGCACAACGGCGATGTGCTGGCGGTGATCGGCAGCCGCGACCCGTCCGAGCACGGGTTCAACCGCGCGATCGATGCCCATCGACCCGTGGGATCCCTGCTCAAACCATTCGTCTACCTGCTGGCGCTGGCCCTGCCTGGCGACTGGTCGCTGGCAAGTCCGATCGATGACGCCCCGGTGACCGTGGTCCTGCCCAACGGCCAACGCTGGACCCCGGCCAACGCCAACAACCGCAGCCATGGCGTGGTGTCGCTGATGGATGCGCTGGCCAACTCCTATAACCAGGCCACGGTGCGGCTGGGCATGCAGATCCACCCGCGGCGACTGGCCGAGCTGATCAGCACCCTGGCCGGGGTCCGCGCCGAGCCCAACCCAGCGCTGATCCTTGGGTCGCTCGACCAGAGCCCCTATGCCATGGCGCAGCTGTACCAGTTCCTGGCCTCGGGCGGCGAGTTCCAGACGCTGCGAATGGTGCGTGGGGTGATCGACGAGGACGGCCGCACGGTCAGCCGCTACGACGAGAGCGTGACCGAGGCCCAGGCCGGCGATGCAGTGGCAGTACGGCTTGTCACCCTGGCTCTGCAGCGGGCAGTCACTTCGGGCACGGCGCGGCAGCTGGTCAACGACGGCCTCGGCCACCTGCAGGCGGCCGGCAAGACCGGCACCAGCAACGATGGCCGCGACAGCTGGTTTGCCGGCTGGACGGGTGATCACCTGGCCGTGGCGTGGATGGGCAACGACCAGAACCAGGCCACCGGGCTGTATGGCGCTACCGGCGCGATGCGGGTGTGGTCGGACATGTTCGCGCGTCTGCCCAGCGCGCCGCTGGAAGTGGGCGAAGGCGGACTGGATTGGCGCTGGGTGGCGCACGGCTACAGCACCGACGCGGATTGCCCGCAGGTGCGCCGATACGCCTTCGTGCCCGGATTCGCGCCGGCTTACCAGCCCTGCGATCATGGGCTGTCCGATTCGGCCGATTTCGCACAGGACCACGCAGACCCGGCGCGCGCAGGTGCCGAGCCACGGCCAGCCCGACGCGGCTGGCGCAGCTGGTTCGGCCTGGATGAGCCGGAGTCCGAAGCACCTGCCCACCAGGACACTCCTTCCCCCGAGCCCGTACCCCTGTAACCATGATTCGTAATGTCCGTTTTTCCGCAGCCGTGATCGCCATCGTGTTGGTGGCCGGCTGCACGGGTTCGCCCGATCCGCGCCGAACGCAGGCTGGAACGCCGTCAGCAACCGGGGCCGCTGCAATGGTGGCCGCGGTGCGGGCCGCAGGCGCCGGGGACGAGGCCGAGCTGGCGGTGCAGCCGTGGCGCGACCCGCGCATCGAGGATCTGCGCATCGATGCCGAGCGGCTGGAAACGGCCGGCGACATCGCAGGCGCTGCGCGCGCGCTGGACCTCGCGCTGGAAGAAGTGGAAGGGGATCCGGCACTGCTGCAGGAGCGGGCCGAACTTGCCCTGCTGCAGCAGGACTTCGCCTTGGCCGGCACGCTGGCAGAGCGCGCCTATGCGCTGGGAAGCCAGCTGGGCCCGCTGTGCAGGCGCCACTGGGCGACGCTCGAGCAGTTGCGCCTGCGCGCGGGTGACGCCGCGGGCGCGACATCGGCGCGCGCGCAGATCGAGGGCTGCCGCGTGACTGGCCCGGAGCGCTATTGAAGATGTCGGACGCCATGGGACGAGTGGGCCGCGCCGGGATGGGGGGATGACTGTGATCGAACTCGAGGCGCCTGCGCTGCCGGATTCGGTCCGCGACGCGCTGGGCGTGGACGGGGCGCTGGCCACGGCGCTGCCTGGTTTCGTGCCGCGGCCGGCCCAGCAGGAACTGTCGGTGGCGGTGGCCGAGACCTTCGGCCGCCGCGACAGCCTGCTGGCCGAGGCGGGCACCGGTACCGGCAAGACCTATGCCTATCTGGTCCCTGCGCTGCTGTCCGGGCTGAAAACCATCATTTCCACCGGAACCCGCGCGCTGCAGGACCAGCTGTACCACCGCGACCTGCCGGCGGTGCGTGACGCGCTGGGCACCGGGCTGCGGACCGCTTTGCTCAAAGGCCGCTCCAACTATCTGTGCCATCACCGGCTTGAGCTGGCCAAAACCGAGCCGCGCATGGCCACCGGTACACAGGCGGCGCTGTTCCAGCGGGTGGTGGCGTGGGCCGGGCGTACCCGCATGGGGGACCTGGCCGAACTGGAGGCGCTGCCCGAAGGCTCGCCGGTGATCCCGATGGTCACCTCCACCGTCGACAATTGCCTGGGTACGGAATGCCCGTTCTACAACGAATGCTTCGTGGTCCAGGCCCGGCAGCGGGCCCAGGCCGCCGATCTGGTGGTGGTCAACCATCACCTGCTGCTGGCTGACCTGGCGCTCAAGCAGGAGGGGTTTGGCGAGATTCTTCCCGGGGCGGAGGCATTCGTGGTCGACGAGGCCCACCAGTTGCCGGAGCTTGCCGCCCAGTTCTTCGGTGAATCGCTGAGCGCGCGGCCGCTGGTGGAGCTGGCCCGCGAGGCGCTGCTGGAGTGCAAGGAGGTGCCAACTGCGCTGGCGATCCTGCAGGGACCGGCGCAGGCGCTGGAGCAGGCCGTACGCGCCCTGCGGGCGCAGATGGAGCCGCTGCCGCCGCGGGGTACCCAGCGGCGCCTGGACGGTGAGGCGGCGGTGGGCGAAGGGCTGGATGGCCTGGATCTCCGGCTGCGCGAACTGGCGCAGGCGTTGGGCCCGCTGCGTGAGGCATCGCCGGGCATGGATGCCTGCCACGCACGCGCCGTCGAGGCCATCGGCCGGCTTGGGCGTTGGCGCGGTGAAAAGACTTCCGACGGCGAGATCGACAGGGGCGACATGGGCCTGCCCGAGGCCGAAACGGCAGGAGTGGCGTCGGCACAGCTTCCCGCCGACGCCGATACCGTGCGCTGGTACGAACTGTCGCCGCGCGGCTTCCGCCTGCAGCGCACCCCGCTGGACGTGGCCGGACCGCTGCGTGCCCATCGTGAAGCCTCACGCGCGTCCTGGGTGTTCACCTCGGCCACGCTGGCCGTGGACGGCCGCTTCGACCACATCGCCGCCCGGCTCGGGCTGGACGAGCCGCGCACTTTGCTGGCACCCAGCCCGTTCGACTGGCCCACCCAGGCGCTGTGTTACCTGCCCCAGCGCCTGCCGCCGCCCGGAGCGCGCGAGTTCAGCCGGGCGATGCTCGATGCCGTGCTGCCGGTGCTGCACGCTTCCAAGGGGCGCGCATTTCTTCTGTTCGCCTCGCATCGGGCACTGCGTGAAACCGCCTCGTTGCTGCGCGCCTCCGACGCGCCCTGGCCGCTGTTCGTACAGGGCGAAGCGCCGCGCAACGTGCTGCTGCAGCGCTTTCGCGATTCCGGTAACGGCGTGCTGCTCGGCGCGGCCAGCTTCCGCGAGGGCGTGGACGTGGCCGGTGATGCGCTGAGCGTGGTGGTGATCGACAAGCTGCCCTTCGCCGCGCCGGACGACCCGGTGTTCGAAGCGCGCCTGGATGCGATCCGCCGTGCCGGGGGCAACCCGTTCACCGATGAGCAGCTGCCCCAGGCGGTGATCGCGCTCAAGCAGGGCGTCGGCCGGCTGATCCGCAGCGAGCGCGACCGCGGCGTGCTGGTGCTGTGCGATCCGCGCCTGACCGGCAAGGGCTACGGCCGGGTGTTCATGGACTCCATGCCACCGTTCGCGGTGACCCGCGATGTGGCGCAGGTACAGGCCTTCTTTGAATGAACCTGCTCCAATGAAGCTGATCGCATTCGAAACTTCCACCGAAGCGTGCTCGGTCGCCCTGTGGTGCGATGGCGATGTCCTGGAGCGCTTTGAAATCGCGCCGCGCCGCCACGCAGAACTGGCGCTGCCGTGGGCACAGGATCTGCTGGCCGAAGCCGGCATGGCCCGTTCGCAATTGGACGCGGTGGCCGTCGGGCGAGGGCCTGGCGCGTTCACCGGTGTGCGCCTTGGCATCGCACTGTCCCAGGGCATCGCCCTGGCGCTGGATCTGCCGATGCTGCCCGTCTCGACCCTGGCCGCTTTGGCCCTGCGCGCCGAAGGGCCGGGGAAAGTGCTCGCGGCGATCGATGCCCGCATGGGTGAGGTCTACGCAGGCATGTTTGAACGTGCCGGTACCGATCTGGCCGCGTTGGGACCGGAAACCGTGAGCGCCCCTGACGCAGTGCAGCTGCCCGCAGGCGATGACCGTGCGTGGCATGGCGTGGGCACCGGCTTTGATGCGGTCGAGGGCGCCTTGCAGGCGACCCTGGGGCCGCGTCTCGTCAGCGTGGATGCCACCGCGCTGCCCAGGGCGGGTGATGTCGCCCGGCTTGCGGTCCAGGCGTTCCTGCGTGGCGAGCTGGTTGCGCCGGAACTGGTCGAACCCGCTTACCTGCGCGACAACGTGGCCCTGACCCTGGAAGAACAGCGGGCCTTGCGCGCCGCACGTTGACGCGATTGCGAAAACGCGTGGCCGATCAGCTGTCGACCAGGGTTCCTGCCGGCAGGAACTGCCAGGTGCGGGTGACGTGGAGGACGTCGATGTTTTCCTCCGTCTGCGGCAGGGCCGGGTAGGGCTCGGCCAGCTGGGCGATGCGCAAGGCTGCCTCGTCCAGCAGGTGGATGCCGCTTGAGCGGATCACCTGCGCGCTTTCCACCGATCCGTCGCGGCGGATTGCCACGCTGATCACCAGCTCACCCGCCAGCTGCCGGCGCCGGGCTTCGTCGGGGTAGTTGAGGTTGCCGATCCGCTCCACCCGGTCCACCCACTGGCGCAGGTAGGCGGCATAGGCATATTCCTGGGTGCTGGCGGAGACGAACTTGCGCTTCGGGCGTTTGGCGTACCGTTCGGAGCGCAGGTGGATCTCGGCGGCCAGGCGGGCCATTTCCATGTCGCGCTCGATCCGCTCGTCGCCAGGTGGCAGCGCGCTGGGATCGGCTTGTTGGGAGGGGTCAGGCGTGGCCACGGTGTGTTCGCCGCGGTGGCTGGTGATCACCCTGGCCTGGGGCGGGGGCTGCGCATCAGGCGACTGCGCGCGCAGCGGCTCGGGGGCGATGCCCGGCTGGTCCTGTGGTGCCAGGCCGAGCTGGGATTCACGCGGTCGCAGGCTTTCCTCGTGCTCGCCGCCGCCCTGGTTGCTGGCCTGGGCCAGGAAGTCCGCCTGGGCCTGGGTCAGCGGACTGGTGGTCTCGGTCAGGATCACGTCCAGCGTTGGTGCCACCGGGGCGGCATCGTCCAGGGTGAAGCCGATCCCCAGCACCAGCAGGCCGTGCAGCAGCAGCGACAGCACCAGGGTGGCCCCCAGCCGCTGCTGGTCGCCCACCTGAGGGCCGGGTGGAGCGATCGCCAGACTCATGCCTGCAGCGTCACGCTCCGGCCTCGATCGCCGCGAACAGGTCGCCAGCGATATCCAGGCCGAACTCGGCGTCCAGCTCGCGGATGCAGGTAGGACTGGTCACGTTGACCTCGGTCAGCCAGTCACCAATCACGTCCAAGCCGACGAAGATCATGCCGCGACGCTTCATTTCCGGCCCCACCTGGGCTGCGATCCAGCGATCGCGGTCAGTCAAAGGCCGTCCTTCGCCGCGTCCGCCCACTGCGAGGTTGCCGCGGAAGTCGTCGCCCTGGGGAATGCGCGCCAGGCAGTAGGGCAACGGCTCGCCGTTCACCAGCAGGATGCGCTTGTCCCCGTCCACGATCTCCGGCAGGTAGCGCTGCGCCATTGCCGTGCGGCGGTTGCCGTCGGTGAGCGTCTCCAGGATCACGTTGATGTTCGGGTCCGAGGGGCTGGTGCGGAAGATCGAACGCCCGCCCATGCCGTCCAGCGGCTTGAGGATGGCATCGCCATGCTCGGCAACGAATGCTTTCAGTTCCTTGGAACTGCGCGATACCAGCGTTGGCGGGCAGCACTGGGGAAATTCCAGTGCCGCCAGTTTTTCATTGAGGTCGCGCAGGCCCTGTGGATCGTTGACCACGCGCGCACCGGCGGCCTGGGCAAGTCCCAGGATCTGGGTGTCGTAGACATACTCGGCATCCACCGGCGGGTCGCGACGCATCAGGACAACATCGCCGGGGCCGAACGCGCGGCTGGACTCCGGGCCCAGTTCAAACCAGTCTTCCGGATCGTCCTGCACGGACAGCGCAGCCATGCGTGCCTGCGCAATCCCTCCATTCAGCGACAGCCCACCGGGCAGCACGTAATGCAGGCGGTGGCCGCGGCGCTGGGCAGCGAGCAGCATTGCGAAGGTGGAATCCTTGGCAGCGTTGATCGCGCTGATCGGATCCATGATGACGATGACATCAAGCGTCATGGGCTGCGCTACCGGTGGCGATGGGAGGTCGTGATGTTACCAGCAGCAGGTGTCCGGCCAGAGGCTGACGGGGTTCACGGATCGGGGGTAAAGTGCTCCGCGTGCTTGACAGTCCGGTCGCCGATTGGGATATATGGTCGGGTTGCAGCGGCACACGGGGAAACCGGGGGCGCCGCGCCAGGGGAAGACTTAGATGACCGTAGAAGACACACCGCCCGGCAGCCTCCAGGGCTTGCGGGTCATGGTGATTGACGACTCGAAGACGATCCGTCGCACCGCCGAGACGCTGCTCCGCAGGGAGGGGGCGGAAGTAACCACCGCGGTGGATGGCTTCGAGGCATTGGCCAAGATCGCCGACCAGCAGCCGCAGATCATCTTCGTGGACATCATGATGCCGCGCCTGGATGGCTACCAGACCTGCGCGCTGATCAAGAACAACCAGCTGTTCAAATCCACGCCGGTGATCATGCTTTCGTCCAAGGACGGCCTGTTTGACAAGGCCCGCGGACGGATCGTGGGCTCGGAGCAGTACGTCACCAAACCATTCACGCGCGAGGAACTCCTCGACGCCATCCGCAAGCACGTCCACGCCTGACCGGGGGGCAGGCACATCCATGGCACGAATCCTGTTGATCGAAGACTCGCCGACCGACACGGCGGTGTTGACCCAGCTGCTTGAGCGCAACGGCCACCAGGTGCTTGCCTCCAGCAGCGCCGAGGACGGCATCGTCCTGTGCAAGCGCGAGCAGCCCGACCTGGTGATCATGGATATCGTGCTGCCGGGCATGAACGGCTTCCAGGCCACGCGCGCGCTGTCGCGCGATACCGAGACCGACCATATCCCGGTGGTGATCGTCAGCACCAAGGGCATGGAAACAGACCGCGCCTGGGGCATGCGCCAGGGCGCCCGCGGCTACCTCGTCAAGCCGCCGGCAGAAGCCGAGCTGGTCGAGACCATCAACGGGCTGCTTGGCGGCGCCAAGTGAACAAGCAGCGCGCCAACACGGGCGCCGGCGCCATTGATCCGTTCGCGATCCTGCTCGATTACGAGCGGCGGTCGCTGGCGCATGAGCCCGGTCTTCCGGAGCAACTCGACGCGCCCGGGCTGTGGCGTGGCGTGGGCTACCGGATTGGCAGCCGCCGCCTCGCATCAGGCTTCCATGAAGTGCTGGAAGTGCTGCCGATGCCGCAGGTCACGCCGGTGCCTGGTTCGCAGCCGTGGATGCTGGGCGTGGGCAACATCCGCGGCAACCTGCTGCCGATCGTTGACCTCAAACAGTTCCTGGAAGGCGAGCGCACGGTGCTGCACGAGGACCAGCGCGTGCTGATCGTGCGCCAGCCGGGCGGGAACGTGGCCGTGACCATCGATGAAATGTACGGCCAGCGCAGCTTCCAGGACGAACAGGACACGCCGGCCGACGAGCTGGCACAAGGGCGGTACGCGCATTTCATCGAGCGGGCCTACCGCTTGGAAGCGCACGCGTGGGGGATCTTCAGTCTTGACCGGCTCTCGCGCACACCCGAATTCAGACAGGCCGCGGCGTAAGCCGCATCGCATAGCAACTGGGACAAGCTCATGAGCACTGAAGTGGATAACGTCGCCGGCAAGGGCCGCAACCTGGGCACGAACGCCTGGCTGACCGTGCTGGCAGTGGCCCTGCTGATCTTTGGCGCCAACACCGGCTACGCCATCTGGAAAGCTGCGCAGCTGGGCGGGGCCAGTAGCGCCGCTTCCAGCCTGCAGGTGAACTCGCAGCGGTTGGCGATCCAGGGCAACGAGGCGGTGGCCGGCGATACCGCGGCGTACGGCGCGTTCCGTGCCACCAAGGCGGAAATCGACCGGGATATCGCCAGCCTGCAAAGCAACTTCGGCGACACCACCGGCGTGTCCGGCCCGATCCAGACCGTCAGTCGCACCTGGGAGCCGATCCAGCAGAACGCCCAGCAGGTGATCGACAGCCAGGAAGTTGTGTTGGGACTGGCCGGCAACGCCGAGCGCTTCAACCGGGGCGTGCCGGGGCTGCAGGCCCAGCTTGACGAATTGGTGCGGGCCATGTCCAACACCGGATCGCCGGCCTCGCAGGTGTACATGGCGCTGCGCGAAGTGGTGCTGACCGGCGACATGGTGCGCTTCGTGACCCAGATCCAGGCGGGTGGCGAAGGCGCCGTCGGAGCGGCCGACACGCTGCAGCGGCGGGCGAGCCTGTTTGAACAGGTGCGCGTGGGCCTGCGCGAGGGCGATGAGAACCTCAACGTGCAGCCTCTCACCAACGCCAGCGCGCTGGCCGCGCTGACCAGCGTGGATGAGCTGTGGGAAGAGATCCGCCCGGCGCTGGACGCGATCCTGGCCGCGGCTGACAGCCTCGCCGGCGCCCAGGGCGCAGCCACTTCGATCACCGCCGGCTCGGACCAGCTGCTGGCCGACAGCGAGAGCCTGTTCCAGGCCTTCACCGCGTTCGGCTCGCTGTCCGATACCAGCATCCTCGGCAACGTGTGGATCAGCATCCTGTCGGGTCTGGCGACCCTGGCTGCGATTGTCGGCCTGGTGTTCAGCCTCAACCGGGCCCAGCGTGAGCGCTACGAAACCACGATGGAGCTCAACAACCGCAACCAGGAGGCGATCATGCGCCTGCTGGACGAAATGGGCTCGCTGGCCGAAGGCGATCTCACGGTGAAGGCGACGGTCACCGAAGACATGACCGGCGCCATTGCCGACTCGATCAACTTCGCCGTCGAGCAGCTGCGCAACCTGGTGCAGACCATCAACGACACTTCGGTGCAGGTGTCCTCCAGCGCCCAGGAGACCCAGGCCACCGCCATGCACCTGGCCGAGGCCGCTGAGCACCAGGCGCGGGAAATCACTTCCGCCTCCAACCGCATCACCGAGATCGCGGCCAACATCGGCCAGGTGTCGAAGAACTCCGCCGAATCGGCCGACGTGGCCCAGCGCTCGGTGCAGATCGCGACCAAGGGCGCGGGCGTGGTGCGCGAGACGATCGCCGGCATGGACTCGATCCGTGACCAGATCCAGGAGACCTCCAAGCGCATCAAGCGGCTGGGCGAGAGCTCCCAGGAAATCGGCTCGATCGTCGAGCTGATCAACGACATCTCCGAGCAGACCAATATCCTGGCGCTGAACGCGGCCATCCAGGCCGCCTCTGCGGGCGAGGCGGGCCGCGGGTTCGCGGTGGTGGCGGACGAAGTGCAGCGGCTGGCCGAGCGTGCATCCAGCGCCACCAAGCGTATCGAGGCCCTGGTGGAAACGATTCAGACCGATACCAACGAGGCGGTCAGCTCGATGGAACAGACCACCTCCGAGGTGGTTTCCGGTGCGCGCCTGGCCGAGGATGCGGGGACCGCGCTGGGCGAGATCGAAAGCGTTTCGACCAGCCTGGCCGACCTGATTCAGGGCATCTCCAATGCCGCGCGGCAGCAGTCCGACGCCGCCTCCAGCATCACCCAGACGATGGACACCATCCAGTCCATCACCGCCCAGACCTCGCAAGGTGCCAACCAGACTGCTGAGTCGATCGGCAACCTGGCGCAGCTGGCCGCCGACCTGCGTCGTTCGGTCGCCGACTTCAAGCTGCCGGTCTGAGCGGGCGCAGGGACTGAAATGATCGGCAACGGCAACGAATGCAGCACGGAACGGGCGCTCCCGTGGAGGGATGCACCATGACGATGGCGTTGCGTGACGCAATCGACTACACGGCGCTGGGCTGGGTTAAGCCGGAGCTGGATGAAACCCTGCGCCAGGCGCGGCTCGAGGTGGAGGCGTTCGTCGAAGATCCGACCGACAGCAGCCGGATGCGCTTCTGTGCAGGCTATCTGCATCAGGTGCAGGGCACCCTGCGCATGGTCGAGCTGTATGCCCTGGCGATGGTGGCCGAGGAAATGGAGCAGCTGGCGGGCGCACTGCAGGCGGATCAAGCGCTCGAGCGGGACGCGGCCTGCGCCGCCCTGATGCGTGGCACCGTGCTGCTGCCCGACTACCTGGAGCGCCTGCAGGGTGGGCACCGAGACATACCGATCGTATTGCTTCCGCTGCTCAACGAGCTGCGCGCCGCGCGTGGCGCGACTGGTCTGAGCGAAAGCGTACTGTTTGCCCCGGACTTGGACCGGCCGATGCCGGCGGCCCTGTCGGCGCCTGCTGCAGATGCTGGCGAGGACAGTCCGGGCGCCGCCGCTCCGGTCCAATCCCTGGCGGCAGCCATGGACGGTTGGCCTGAAGGCGGGTTACCCGCGGATGCCGCTGCATTCGGCGGCGCCCTGGGGGATCTGTTTCCGCAGGCGGCCGACGAGCCCGTACGGCGGATGCTCTGGGTTGCGCAGCGTGCAATGCAGGCGCTTGGGGGAGGTGCCGTGGCGTCGTCGCCTGGTTTGCGCCAGGCGTTCTCAAGCGTGGTCCGTGAGGCCCGACGGCATCTGGTGGAAAAGGATGGTTTCGCCGGCGTTGACGCCGCGCTCGAAGCCACCCGTCAGCTGCTGTTCCACGTTGCTGCCGGCGATGTCGGGCATCCGGCGCTGAAGGAATTGCGCAGCACATTCGACCTGGAGCAGGCAGCCCCCAGCGAAGCCGAACTGGATCATGCCCATGGCAGCCTGAGCGGGCGCAATCGCGCGCTGCTCGACACCGTGGCAGCCGCGGTGAAAGAAGACCTGCTGCGGGTCAAGGACGCGCTGGACCTGCACCTGCGTACCGGCGAGGCCGGGATCGCAGGGCTCGAATCGCAGGTGGATATCCTGGACCGTGTCGGCGACACGCTCGGGATGCTTGGATTGGGCGTGGCGCGCACCGTGGTGCTGCAACAGCGCGATGCCGTGGACGCGATCGTGCGTGGGGACCGCGCTGCCGACGAAGACGCGCTGCTTGATATCGCCGGTTCGCTGCTCTACGTGGACGCCTCGCTTGATGAGCAGGTGGCGCGCCTCGGGGTCAGCGATAGCGATCAGGAGCAGGATCCCCTGGCGAATGAGTCGCGCAAGGCGGTGGAAGTCATCGCCCGTGAGGCGATTGCCAACTTCGCCGATGCGCGCCAGGCGTTTGTTGCTTTCGTGGAAACTAGCTGGGACCACGATGAGCTGGTGGAAGTGCCGCGGCTGCTGGACGAGGTGGGCGGCGCGATGCGCATGCTCCAGCTGCAACAGCCTGCGGATTTCCTGGCCGGGGTGAGTCGCTTTACCGAAACCGAACTGCTCGCTCGCCGCCGGGTACCAAACGGTCGTCAGCTGGACACCCTGGCCGATACCCTGGCCAGCCTGGAGTACTACCTGGAGGCACTGGGTGAACACCGGGGCGGCCGCCAGGACATCCTGGATATTGCCCGCAGCAGTCTGGAAACCCTGGGCTATTGGCCGCTGCCGGTTGAGGCCGGGCACGCCGAGCCGGTAGGACACCAAGCCCCGCAAGATCCCATCGGGTTGGCGGAGGCCGGGCTGGAGGATACGGCGGCAACCGTTGCCGCGTTCATTGACCGCCAAGGGCCAGAGGCTGGCGCTGGCGAAGAGGCCGGGACGCGTGATGGAGAAGGCGCTGGCGTCACGGCTGCCGGTCTGGAACCGGAACAGGTCCCGGCGCCGATGTCGCCCCCGGCGCAGGTCGAAGGCGGCTTCGAAGCCACCGGCGATGAAATCGACGACGAGATCCGCGAAGTCTTCCTGGAAGAGTTTGCCGAAGAAATCGACAACCTCGATGGCCTGTTGCCGCCGTGGCGCGACAGTCCCGACGACATGGAGCGGCTACGGCCGATCCGCCGCGTTTTCCACACCCTGAAGGGCAGCGGCCGGCTGGTGGGCGCACGCACCCTGGGCGAGTTCAGCTGGAAAATCGAAAGTCTGCTCAACCGGGTTCTGGAAGGCGGTCGTCCGGCCAGCCCCGCGGTGTTTGCTGTCGTCGATCATGCGTTTCACGTACTGCCGGTGTTGCAGGCAGCGTTGAAGGGCGAGCGCAGCCTGGATGTGGATCTGGCCGCGCTGGAGGAAGATGCCGAGCGCATTGCCGGCGGTGACGAAACCATGCCGCGGGCACCGCTGCGCAGCAGCCCGGCCGGTGAAGGGGAGGGCGCAGTCGAAGTGCTGTCAGCGTCTCCACCAGCCATGGAAGAGCCCGCAGCCGCCGCTGCCCCGGAGTTGGTGCCGGCCCAGGTGGATGAGCTGCTGCTTGAAATCCTCGACGCCGAGGTGGATGGCCATCTGGCGGTGGTAGATGGCTGGCTGCAGGCCGCCGCCTCGGGTCCGACGACGGTGGATGATTCACTGCTGCGCGCAGTGCACACCATGAACGGCGCGTTTGCGATGGCCGAAGTGCCTATGGTGCCAACCGCCCTGTCGCCCGCTGAATCCTGGGTCCGGCGCCTGCTCGGCACTGGAAACACTGCCAGCGAGGAGGCCGTGGCCGCCATGCAGGAGCTGGCCACGCTGGTTCGCAGCTCGATCTCCGGGCTGAAGTCGGATACGCCGGGCGTGCCGGTCTGTGAAGATCTGGCCGCACGCTGGGCAGCCCTGCGTGACTCGCTGCCCGAACCCGCTTCCATGCGGTTCGCAGATTTTGATATCCCGGATCCCTCCGATCCTGAACTGGAGGCGGAGCTGCTTGAAGCCGAACGCATAGAAGCGGAGCGTTTCGAGGCCGAGCGCATCGAAGCCGAACGTCTCGAAGCCGAACGTGTCGAAGCCGAACGTGTCGAAGCCGAGCGCCTCGAAGCCGAACGCCTCGAAGCCGAACGCCTCGAAGCCGAGCGCATCGAAGCCGAGCGCATCGAAGCCGAACGTGTCGAGGCCGAACGTGTCGAAGCCGAGCGTGTCGAAGCCGAGCGTGTCGAAGCCGAGCGTGTCGAAGCCGAGCGTGTCGAAGCCGAGCGTGTCGAAGCCGAGCGCATCGAAGCCGAGCGCATCGAAGCCGAACGTATCGAGGCCGAGCGTGTCGAAGCCGAGCGCATCGAAGCCGAGCGCATCGAAGCCGAACGTGTCGAGGCCGAACGTGTCGAAACCGAACGTCTCGAAACCGAACGTCTCGAAGCCGAGCGCCTTGAAGCCGAACGTCTCGAAGCCGAACGTCTCGAAGCCGAACGCCTCGAAGCCGAGCGCCTCGAAGCCGAACGTCTCGAAGCCGAGCGCCTTGAAGCTGAACGTCTCGAAGCCGAACGCCTCGAGGCCACCACGCAACCAGTGCCAGCCGGGCAGACCGACGATCCGGACGAACCTCTGAATCTGTCCGCGCTGGACGTCGAGCTGGTCGACATCTTCATCGAAGAGGCCGGCGATCTGCTTGATCACTCCGACGGCCTGTTGGCGCAGCTCGCCGACCAGCTGGGCGATCGCGAGAGCATAGTCGGGTTGCAGCGGGATCTGCATACCCTGAAGGGCGGTGCGGGCATGGCCGGGCTGCTGCCGATCGGCGAGCTGGGCCACGCGATGGAGACGGTACTGGAGTCCGTCGTCGAGGGTCGCAGTGAACTGGGCCGCGACGGGATGGAACTGCTCCAGCGCGGCTATGACCGGCTGCACGTCATGGTGACCCGCGTGCGCGACCGGCGTGCGATCTCCAGTGCACATGAGCTCGTTTCCGCCTTCGAAGCCCCGGGTGACACCGCCAGCGCCGACCGCCCGGATGCGAGTGTCACGACCTCCGTCCCAACAGAGCCGCGCGCGCCGAAAAAGGTGCTGGACCCGCTGTCCGCACCGATGGCCGATGCCGCTGCCGCAACTGGCGACGATGGCGAGACGCGGGCGCCGCAGGAACAGGTGCGCGTGCGCGCCGACCTGCTTGACCGCCTGGTCAACTCCGCCGGTGAGGTTGCGATCTACCGCGCACGCCTGGAGCAGCAGCTGGGAGCGTTCCGCGGCGCAATGGTGGAGATGGAGCAGACCAACATGCGTCTGCGCGACCAGCTCCGTCGCCTGGACATCGAAACCGAAGCCCAGATCATCGCCCGCTACCAGCGCGAGACGGAAACGACCGAGGCAACATTCGATCCGCTGGAGCTCGACCGTTTCTCCACCCTGCAGCAGCTGTCGCGCGCGTTGGCCGAGTCAGCCGCGGACATGAACAGCCTGCAGGGCACGCTGGATGACCTGACCAGCCAGTACGAAACCCTGCTGACCCAGCAGTCGCGGGTCAGTTCGGAGCTGCAGGAAGGCCTCATGCGCACCCGCATGGTGCCATTCGAGTCCGTGCTGCCGCGCCTGCGGCGGGTGGTGCGCCAGGCCGCCGGCGAGACCGGCAAGCAGGTGCAGCTGCATGTGGAAGGTGCCCAGGGCGAGCTGGACCGCAACGTCCTTGAGCGCATGACCGCACCGCTGGAGCACATGCTGCGCAACGCGGTGGTCCATGGGTTGGAGGATTCCAGGGCGCGGCGCAAGGCCGACAAGTCCGAGGAAGGCCGGATCGGCATCACGGTGCGCCGTGAAGGTTCCGAAGTGGTGCTGCTGGTGTCCGACGATGGCCGTGGCCTGGATCGGGCCAGCATCCGGCGGCGGGCCGAAGAGCGCGGCCTGGTGGCCGCGGGCGCGGTGCTGACCAACGAGGCGCTGGACACGCTCATTTTCGAGCCGGGCTTCTCCACCGCCGACGAGGTCAGCCGTCTGGCAGGTCGCGGCGTGGGCATGGACGTGGTCACCAGCGAGGTCCGCCAGCTGGGCGGCACGCTGGAAATCAACACCGGCAAGGGTGAGGGCACCACCTTTGCCCTGCGTCTGCCGCAGACCCTTGCGGTGACCCAGGCGGTGTTCGTGCAGATCGGTGACACCAGTTTCGCAGTGCCGATTGCTTCGGTGCGCGGCGTTGGCCGGATTTCCCGCGAGGCGATGGCCGAGCCGGATGCCGCCTACGAGTACGGCGGTGAGGAATACGTGCTGCATGACCTGGGTCGGCTGGTTGGCCAGGCCCCGGCACGCGCCGAGGGCCACCTGCAGATGCCGCTGCTGCTGATCGGCGCCGGTGGTCTGCGCGCAGCGGTGGCGGTCGACCAGATCCAGGGCAACCGCGAGATCGTGGTGAAGCCGGTGGGCCCGCAGGTTGCGTCGGTCCCGGGCATCTTCGGCGCGACCATCATGGGTGATGGCAGCGTGCGCGTGATCCTGGACGTGGCGCCGCTGGTCCGCCGCCTGGCAACGCAGCCGCACGACGTGCGGCCCGCGCCGGCGGTGGAAGCGCGGCCGGTGCCGCTGGTCATGGTGGTCGACGACTCCGTCACCATGCGCAAGGTCACCGGGCGCGTGCTGGAACGAAACCACCTGGAGGTGGTGACTGCACGCGACGGCATCGATGCGATCGAGAGGATGGATGAACGCGTGCCCGACCTGATGCTGCTGGATATCGAAATGCCGCGCATGGACGGGTACGAGCTGGCCACGCACATGAAGGCTGATGCCCGCCTGCGCGACGTGCCGATCGTGATGATCACCTCGCGTACCGGCGAGAAGCATCGCCAGCGTGCGTTCGAGATCGGCGTCGAGCGCTACCTCGGCAAGCCGTACCAGGAGAACGAATTGATCCACAACGTGTTCGACCTGCTGGGCATGGAGCAGCCCGATGGCTGAGCACGGGGTGCGGGTGGCATTGCTGGCGCGGGACGGCCAGGCGCGCGAGCGGCTGCAGGAAGCTCTGCGCGAAGCCGGCGCGCAGCTGGTGGCCGTGGTCGATCCGCTGACCGCGGATCCCGGGGAAGTGGCGTCCAAAGAACCGCAGGGCGTGCTGGTGGCGCTGGAACCGGCCATCGAGGACGCGCTGGAGGCCTGGGATGCCCTTTTGTCGGATCCTTCGTTGATAGTGATCTTCGACGAGGTGGAGCTGGCGGCTTCGCGGTCCGGCTGGGATGCAGCGCGCTGGATCCGTCATCTGCGCGCAAAGCTGCTGCGCCATGACGATGTGTTGCCGCCCGGCGCCGAACCGGAAGGAGAGTGGCAGCCTGAGCCGGGTGCCTTGCAGCAGCCGGTGGTGGAGGGCTTGGAAGAAGAGTTCCGTTCAATCGAGGACGAAGCCCAGGGCAATGCTGCCGAAGTGCCTGCCGATGAAGGCCTGGAGGCCTGGCTGGAACGGATGTCGAGCGCCGCCGCGGACGCCAACCTGGACAGCGCGGCGGGGCCGGACTCCGAAGACGCCCGCGCGGCGGACCCGCCCGCGGTTGCGGCCGCATCGGGAATGTTCTCCAACCTTGAGCTGGTCGATCCCGAGGTGCCGGTCACCGATGCTTCCCCAGGCGAGGATGACGCTGATACGCGCCTTGCGGCTCTGGAGGAGCGCATCGCCGGCCTCAGCCTTGCCGATGGCGACAACTACAGCCGGCAATCCGGCCCTGGCGCGGTACTGGTGGAAGCCGGTCTGGGCGGGCCTGACGCAGTGCGCCAGCTGCTGGGGGCCCTGGGTGAGCGGTTCCCGCGTCCGCTGCTGGTGCGGTTGCGACTGGAGGGCGGGCGCTATGAGCGGCTGGTGCGGCAAATGGATCGGGCTACCCCGCTGTCTGTGATCCTGGCCGATGAAGGCGTTGCGATCGAGACCGGGCGCGTGTACTTCCTTCCTGAAGGGATGGATGTGGTTGCGGACGATTCGCGGCTGAAGTTTGTACGCGACGAATCGGCGTTGCAGCGCCTGCCGTCCGGGCTGGCTGCCGATGACAGCGCGGTGCTGTTCATGAGTGGTGCCGATGCCGCATTGGTGGGTCAAGCACTGCAACTGGGCGAGGCGGGTGCGCTGGTGCTGGGGCAGTCCGCTGAGGCCAGTTTTGATGCAGCGGCCGCGCAGCGGCTGATGGAGCATGGTGGTTCCGCCATTGACGCGGCAGCGATCGCAGCTCGGCTGCAGGAGCGTTGGCCGCCGCAGATTGACCAGGCAGACGCCGGTATGGAGGAGCAGCAACCATGAACCAACAGGATGCCGGCAGCGTCTCCCGTGATATCCGCGGGGTGCTGATCCAGATCAAGGGCGGCAGCCTGCTGCTGCCCAACGCCAGCGTTTCCGAAGTGCTGTCCTATGCCGATCCCGAGCCCCTGGATGGAGCGCCCGACTGGATCCTGGGCCGCATCCGCTGGCGCGGGTGGCAGTTGCCCCTGGTCGCATGGGGGCGACTGACCGGTGCCGCGGCAGACGAAGCTGGCGACCTCGGCAGCAAGGTGGCGGTGGTCAAGGCGCTGCATGGCAATCCGCGCCTGCCGTACTTCGCGGTGCTGGCCCAGGGCTTCCCGCGGCTGGTCACGGTGTCCCACGATTCGCTGCTGACGGATGCGGGCGAAGGCCAGCCCCTGCCCGAGGCCGCGCTGGCCAGCGTGATGCTCAACGAAGACCGGGCCATGGTTCCGGACCTTGACGCCATTGCCGGGCAGATTGACAGCGCGCTGCAGCAGGCCGGTTAGCGGCGGAAAAACCGCTAGAGATCTCCGAACCGGGCTTGCAGGGCGGCAATCGCGGCCAGGCCGGCGGTTTCCGTGCGAAGCACGCGCGGTCCCAGGCGCACGCCGGTGAAGCCGGCGGACTCGAGCATCTCCCGGTCGCGCGGTGACCAGCCGCCTTCGGGGCCGATAGCGATGGACAACGCGCCGTCCGCCGGCGCAGCGATGCCGGCAATGCCATGTTCGGCGAACGGGTCCAGCAGCAGGCGCAGGGGGTGAGCCGGAAGGCTGTCCAAGGCCGTGGCCAAGGGCGCGGGTGGGGCGACCTCGGGCACCCGGGCGCGGCCGCTCTGCTCACAGGCGGAAGTGACCACGCTGCGCCAGTGGGCCAGGCGCTTTTCCGCGCGCTTGGCATCCAGCTTCACCTCGCTGCGCTGACTGCTGACCGGTGCGAATGCACTGGCCCCCAGCTCGGTTGCCTTCTGCAGGATCAGGTCCATTTTTTCCCCGCGGGCAATGCCCTGCAGCAGGTTGATCCGCAGCGGGGATTCGTTGTCCACGGCGCGCGCGGCGATGACCTCGGCTTCGCCGTCCCGCTTGCCCACGGCGGTGATGCGGGCCGCGTAATCCTGGCCGTCACCGTTGAACAACACGCATTCGTCGCCTTCGCGCAGGCGCAAGACCCGCAGCAGGTGTGCGGCTGCCGTCTCCGACAGGCCGACCCGTGCTCCGACAGCCAGCGGCGCGTCCACGAACGCCCGGATCACCCGGCCGCGGACGGTCCCTGCGCCCGGCACGGTCACGAGGTGGCCTCCTCGATCACGCTGCGGGTGACGTCGGCCAGCAGCTGCAGTTCGTCATCCTGGATGCAATAGGGCGGCATCCAGTAAAGGATGTCGCCGAGCGGGCGCAGCAGCACGCCGCGCTCGACGGCGGCACGGTAGGCATGCAGGCCGATGCGCCGTGCGGGATCGAACGGGGTACCGTTCCGACCGCCTTCGGCCAGTTCAATCGCCAGGATCATGCCGGTCTGGCGCACATCGGCCACGTGGGGCAGCTCGGCCAGCGGGGCTGCCAGCCGGGCCATCTTTTCGGCCGTCACGCGGTTGCGGGCCAGCACGTTGTCGGATTCAAAAATGTCCAGGGTCGCCAGCGCCGCGGCACAGGCCAGCGGGTTGCCGGTATAGCTGTGCGAATGCAGGAAGGCGCGCTCGCGCGATTCGTCCAGGAACCCGTCGTAGATCGCCTGCGTGGCCAACACTGCGGCCAGCGGCAGGAACCCGCCGGTCAGACCCTTGGACAGGCACATCAGGTCGGGCATCACCCCGGCCTGTTCGAAGGCGAACATGGTGCCGGTGCGGCCGAAACCGACCGCGATCTCGTCGGCGATCAGGAATGCCCCGTGCACATCGCACAGCTCGCGCGCCCGCTTCAGGTACACGGGGTGATACATGCGCATGCCGCCGGCACATTGCACCAGTGGCTCGAGCACCAGCGCGCAGATTTCGCCCGGATGCTCATCGAACAGCCGCGCCAGCGCATCCGCGGCGTCTTCCGCCCGGGCCACGGCATCGCGCTCGCTGCCGGCCAGGTAGGCGTCGGGCGACGGCGCGAACATCGCTTCCATCAGCAGCGGTGCATACACGCGCCGATACAGGGGGATGTCGCCCACCGAGAGCGCGCCGATGGTCTCGCCGTGGTAACCGTTCTCCAGGGCGACGAATTTCGTGCGTCGCGGCTCATCGCCGCGATTGCGGAACCACTGGAAGGCCATCTTCAGCGCCACCTCGACCCCGGCCGAGCCGTTGTCGGCGTAGAACACCTTGGCCAGCGGGTCGCGGCCAGGCTGGCGCGGGGCGATCGCCAGCAGGCGCTCCGCGAGCTCCACCGCCGGCTGGTGCGAGCAGCCGGCCAGGATCACGTGCTCCAGGGTCTGCGCCTGGCGACCGATGGCTGCGGCAATGCGTGGTTCGGCATGGCCGAACAGGTTCACCCACCAACTGGAGACGGCGTCGAGGGTGCGGCGGCCGTCGGGGCCGATGAGCCACACGCCTTCGCCGCGCTCAACCGGTAGCAGCGGAAGCGTATTGGGGTGCTCGCGCATCTGGGTGCATGGGTGCCAGAGCACCTGGAGATCGCGGGTACACCAGTCGGTGGCGTCGGCTAGAATGGTTTGATCGTGAATCATCTTGTCCATCCTCCCATTATCACCCGGGCGCCTGAAGCCGGCGCCGGCCGCCCCGTATGAGCCGCAAGCTGCCGATCATCCATTCGGTGAGTGAGCACGAGGCCGGGCCCTATCGCATGGAGCGGCTGGACCTGGAATTCAGCAACGGGGAGCGGCGCCGCTACGAGCGCGTGCACGGGCGGGGCTACGGGGCGGTGGCCGTGGTGCCGATGCTGGATGCGGACACCGTGCTGCTGGTGCGTGAGTACGCCGCCGGGCTGCACCGCTATGAGCTGGGCCTGGTGAAGGGCCGCATCGATGCGGGTGAAACCCCGGAGCAGGCCGCCGACCGCGAGCTGAAGGAAGAAGCCGGCTACGGTGCGCGCGATGTGCAGGTGCTGCGCATGCTCACCCTGGCGCCCACCTATATGAGCCACCAGACCCATCTGGTATTGGCCCGCGATCTGTACCCCGAGCGCCTGCCCGGTGACGAGCCGGAAGAGCTTGAAGTGGTGCCGTGGAAGCTGGACGCGTTGCATGAGCTGGTCCTGCAGGAGGACTTCTCGGAGGGCCGCTCGATCGCCGCGCTGTTCATCGTGCGTGAGTACCTGCGCCACCATGCCGGTCGCTGAATCCATCCGCGAGGGTGTGATCGATATCGCCCGGCAGGCGGCGGCAGCCATCCTCGAGGTGTACGCGGGCCGGTTCGAAGTGGAGCGCAAGGACGACGCCTCGCCGGTCACCGCGGCCGATTTCGCCGCGCACCATGTGATTGTCGACGGGCTGCGGGCATTGACGCCGGAAATCCCGGTGCTGTCGGAGGAGTCCGCGCACGAGGTCACGGCGGCGGAGCGGCTGGGCTGGAATCGACTGTGGGTGGTGGATCCGGTGGACGGCACGCGCGAATTCATCAAGCGCAACGGCGAGTTCAGCGTCAATATCGCGCTGGTCGAAGACGGCATTGCCAGCTTTGGAGTGATCCAGCAGCCGGTGACCGGACAGCTGTGGTACGGGGCGCCGGGTCGTGGCGCCTGGCGGCGCGATGGCGGCATCGAGCATGCGCTGCGCACGGGGAAACGCGAGGCGGGCGCGCGACTGCGCGTTGCCGCCAGCCGGTCGCACCGTGATGGCCGGACCGAGGCGCTGATGGAGCGCATCGGCGTGATCGAGCCGGTGGCGCTCGGTTCATCGCTGAAATTTTGCTGGCTCGCGGAAGGAAGGATGGATGTGTATCCCCGGTTCGGACCCACCAGCGAGTGGGATACGGCCGCCGGGCAGGCGATCCTCGAAGGGGCCGGCGGGATGCTGGTGGATCCGCGCGGGCGCCCGTTCCGCTACAACCAGCGGGAGACGCTGCTCAATGGCGATTTCATCGCCCTGGGTGATCCTTCCCTGCCGTGGCAGGAATGGCTTTAGGCCATGCCTGAAGCCCAGGACATCCGCCGCCTGACCGGGATCATGGCCCGCCTGCGCGACCCCGACGGCGGCTGTCCGTGGGACCTGGCGCAGGATTTCGCCAGCATCGCTCCGTACACGGTCGAGGAAGCCTACGAGGTGGCGGATGCCATCGACCGCAACGACATGGACGGGCTGCGCGAGGAGCTTGGCGACCTGCTGCTGCAGGTGGTGTTCCACTCACGCATGGCGGAGGAGGCCGGAGCGTTCGGGTTCGGGGATGTAGTGCAGGCCATCTGCGACAAGATGGTCAGCCGCCACCCGCACGTGTTCGGCGGTACACAGGTGGCCGATGCCCTGGAACAGACCCGCGAGTGGGAGGAATACAAGCGGCGCGAGCGGGAAGCGCGCGGCGAGGTGGACGACTCGGCACTGGCCGGAGTCTCACGCGGACTGCCGGAATGGATGCGGGCGGTGAAGCTGCAGAACCGCGCCGCGCGGGCAGGCTTCGACTGGCCGGGACCGGAGCCGGTCATCGCCAAACTGCAGGAAGAGATCGAGGAAGTCCGGGTGGAGTTCGATGCGGTATCGACAGCCCCCGGTGATGATGCAGCCGCAGCGCGGGAGCGGCTGGAAGAGGAGATCGGCGACGTGCTGTTCGTGGCGGCCAACCTGGCCCGCCATGCGCAGGTGGACGTGGGTACGGCGCTGCGCCGGGCCAACCACAAGTTCGAGCGCCGGTTCCGGGCCATGGAGGCGCTGGCGAAGGCTGACGGCACCAGCTTGCCGGAGCTTCCACTGGCGGCGCATGAGGCATACTGGGGCCGGGCCAAGCAGGCGGAAAAGTCGCAGCAATGAGCCGGTTTTCCAGCTTCCGCGAGTTCTATCCGTTCTATCTCGGCGAACACGCCAACCGCACATCGCGCCGGCTGCACTTCATCGGCAGCTGCGGGTCGCTGCTGCTGGTGCTGTTGGCCGTCTGGCAGCGCAGCGGATGGTGCCTGCTGGCGGCCCTTCTGTGCGGATACGGCTTTGCCTGGGTTGGGCACTTCTTCTTCGAGAAGAACCGCCCGGCCACCTTCCGTCATCCGCTGTACTCCTTCCTCGGCGACTGGGTGATGTTCAAGGACATCCTCACCGGGCGTATCCGTCTCTGATCAGAACTCTCTGATCTGAATTTCTGACCCGACTGCGGATCTTCACGGCGCGTGCACCAGCCGGACGGCATCTTTCACAAAGCTGAAGGAGCCGTAAGGCTTCTCTCCATTCATTGCCACATCGGAGTCGATATGCGCGCAACGCAGGAGCCGGGCGGGCTGGTCTTGATTGTCGAAGACAACCGCAATATTTCGGAAATGGTGGGCGAATACCTGGAAGGACGGGGATTCGAGGTGGACTACGCGGCTGACGGTCTGGATGGCTATCGGCTGGCCGCGGAAAACAGTTACGACGTGATCGTGCTGGACCTGATGCTGCCGCGCCTGGACGGGATCGAGGTGTGCCGGCGGCTACGCGAGGAAGCGCGCAAATCCACGCCGGTGCTGATGCTGACCGCGCGCGACACCCTGGATGAGAAGCTGACCGGGCTCGGCTCGGGCGCGGATGACTACCTGACCAAGCCGTTCGCGATCCAGGAGCTGGAAGCGCGGCTGCGGGCGCTGATCCGGCGCGAGCGCCGCCAGGTGGGCTCGGAAGTGCTCAAGGTCGCGGATCTGGTGCTTGATCCGGCCAGCCTGCGCGCCACCCGTGCCGGCCAGGAGCTGCAGCTCTCGCCCATCGGCTTGAAGCTGCTGACCATCCTCATGCGCGAGTCGCCGCGGGTGGTGAGCCGGCAGGAGATCGAGCGTGAGATCTGGGGCAACAGCCTGCCCGATTCGGACACCCTGCGCAGCCACCTGTACAACCTGCGCAAGACCATCGACAAACCGTTCGAACGTCCGCTGCTGCATACCGTGCAGAGTGCCGGCTACAGGATTGCCGATATAGAACAGTCACCCGCCTGACCGGGTGGGACGGGCCTGACGATGCCACAGGGGTTGCCGCGCAAGCTCCGTCGCCGCTTTCTGGTGCAGGCCCTGGTGGCCAGCCTGGTGCTGGTTATCGCAGTGACGGTTGGCTGCGGCTTGACCCTGCGCACCCTGATCGACGCCCGCCTGCAGGTACAGGGCGAGGAGTTCTGGGCCGCGCGTGCGGCCAACCCGGGCTATGTACCGCCCCGGACTGACAGCGTGCAGGTTTATTTCCTGCCCGCCGACAGCGCGATCGAAACGGTGCCGCCGCCGCTGCGGCGGGCGCCCGGCTCGCACGCGCTGCCGGGCTACGACCGCCACCTGTGGGTGGATTCACGCCCGGAAGGCACGGTGTACGTGCAGATGTCGTTCGCGCATGCGAAGCGGGTGATGTGGGCTGCAGCAATGCTGTTTGCGCTCCTCGGTTCATTGGGCCTGTTCGTGTTGAGCTGGCTCACCTATCGCGCCACCAGCCGGCTGGTGATGCCGGTCACCTGGCTGGCGACGAGGGTGTCCAGCTGGGATATGGAAAGCAATGCGATGGAGGCGCTTGATGTCAGGCGCAGTCCCGGACACGTAGGCAGCGAGGTCAGGCAGCTCAGCAGCGCCCTGCGTGACCTGGCCACCCGGGTCCGGGCGCTGGTGCAGCGCGAGCGTGACTTCACCCGCGATGCCAGTCACGAACTGCGTACCCCCCTGACGGTGGTGCGGGTGGCCAGCGACATGCTGTTGGCCGATCCGGAAACACCCGAGCGCTCGCGCCGGTCGCTGCAGCGGATCCAGGCCGCCGGACGCGACATGGAAGCGGTGGTGGAGGCGTTCCTGATCCTGGCCCGTGACATCGAAGTGGAACCGCAAGGTGAGGAATTCCGGGTGCGCGAGGTGGTGGCCGAGGAAGTCGAGCGCGCATTGCCGCTGCTGGCCGGCAAGCCGGTCGAGCTGCGGGTGACCGGCTCCGGCGACCCGGTGCTGTCCGCGCCGCCGCGGGTCCTGGGGGTCATGCTGGCCAACCTGCTCAGCAACGCCTGTGTGTTCACCGAACGCGGTTTGATCGAGGTGGAAGTGACGGACGCCACGATCGCCGTGCGCGATACCGGGATCGGCATGTCGCCGGGCACCCTGCAGCGGGTGTACGACCCGTTTTACCGGGCCGACCAGTTCCACGGGCCCGGCAAGGGCATGGGGCTGTCGATCGTGCGCCGGCTGGGTGAACGGTTTGGCTGGCCGGTGTCCCTGCGCAGCGCCCAGGGGCAGGGCACGGTGGCCGAGATCCGCTTCAGGAAATAACCGGAGTGCCAGCGGGCAGGCGGCGCCATGTCAACCGCGGCCCGGCGTGGGCGTTCCCTTGAGTGTCATCCACTGTCCGGCCTGCCGCACCCATGAGCCAACCCAGCCGTAAACCCGTCCGCCCGCGCCGTTCGCGTGGCCGCTCTCGCGTTGTGATCATCGTCGCCGGCGTGCTGCTGGCGATCGCTGCCCTGTGGATGTGGCAGCAGCGCGGCTCTGCCCAGGACGAGGGCAATTGGCGTACCACCACGATCGAGCAGGGCAATATCCGCGTGGCGATTTCCGCCACCGGCACCCTGAGCGCGACCTCCACCGTGGTGGTCGGCAGCCAGGTTTCGGGCCAGGTGACGGATGTGCTCGTCGATTTCAACGATACGGTGAGCAGGGGCCAGGTGATCGCCCGGATTGATCCCAGCAGCTATGACGCCCAGATCGAACAGGGCAATGCGCAGATCGCCAGCGCCCGGGCTTCGCTGGCCCAGGCGCAGGCCACGCTTGCCAACGCCGAAGCCGATTACCAGCGCAAGGCCGGGCTCGGCGAGCGGCAGCTGGTGGCGCGCAGCGACATCGATCTCGCCCGTGCGGCGTTGGACCAGGCGCGGGCGCAGGTAGCCTCGGCGCAGGCGCAGATCCGACAGCAGACCGCTTCAACCCGCACGGTGCAGGTCAACCTCGACCGCACCGTGATCCGGTCGCCGGTGGATGGCGTGGTGCTTACCCGCACCATCGAGCCCGGCCAGACCGTGGCGGCCAGCCTGCAGGCGCCGGAACTGTTCACCATCGCAGAGGATCTGTCGAAGATGCAGATCGAGCTGGCCGTGGACGAGGCCGACATCGGCCAGGTGCAGGAAGGCCAGCAGGTGTCGTTTACCGTGGATGCTTTCCCCGGCCGCCAGTTCCGCGGTGAGGTGCTGCAGGTGCGCCTGGCCGCTACCGATACCAACAACGTCATCACCTATCCGGTGATGGTGGCGGTGGACAACAGCGACAGCACATTGCTGCCGGGTTTGACCGTGAACGCCGAGATCGAGGTCAGCCGCCGCGATGACGTGCTGCTGGTGTCCAACGCGGCGCTGCGCTATCAGCCGGCCGAAGCGGACGCGCGCGCGCCGCAGGGCGCCGCCGGCGCGAGGGGCGGCATGAACGATGAGCTGGACCGGGCGGCCTCCGGCCTCTCGCTGACTGCGGAGCAGCGGACCGCATTTGATGCTGCACTGGAGGGCATCCGCGCCCGCGCTGACGCCCGTCGGGCCACCGCGCCGCCACAGGGCGGGAACGGGGCAATGTTCGGCGGCGGGATGCGCCGCAGCGGCGGGGCCGGCATGCAGGCCCAGATGCGCCAGCGGATGGTCCAGCGCTACCAGCAGGACTTCGCCGATTTCCGTGCCACCCTGGACGATGACCAGCGCGCCGCGTGGGACCGCGAGCTGGCATCAATGGGCAGCGCCCGGTTCGCACCGCTCTACCGGCTGGTGGATGGCGGGCCGCAGATGGTGACGGTGCGCATCGGCGCCAGTGACGGATCCAACACCGAGGTGTCGGGCGATATCGCCGAAGGCGACATCGTGGTGACCGGCGCGCGGGCGCGGCAGTGACCGGGGTCCCGGTCATCGAGACCCGAGGCCTGGGCAAGGTGTATTCACCGGGTTCACAGGCCGAGGTGGTGGCGCTGCGCGACGTGGATCTGCGCATCGAGCACGGTGAATTCGTGGCCATCATGGGGCCGTCCGGGTCGGGAAAATCAACCCTGATGAACCTGCTCGGCGCTTTGGATAGCCCGAGCAGCGGCGAGTACCTGTGCGACGGGGTCGACGTGGCCACTTTGGATCCCGAGGAACTGGCGATGCTGCGCCGGGAAAAGATCGGTTTCGTGTTCCAGGGCTTCCACCTGCTGCCGCGCATGAGTGCCCTGGACAATGTGGCGATGCCGCTGGGCTATGCGCGGGTGCCAGTGGATGAACGCCGGGAAATGGCGCTGCAAGCTCTGGAAGCGGTGGGGCTGGGCGAGCGTTCGTCGCATCGTCCCAATGAACTGTCTGGCGGCCAGCAGCAGCGGGTGGCCATTGCCCGCGCGCTGATCAACCGGCCGCCGATCCTGCTGGCCGACGAGCCCACCGGCGCGCTGGACTCGAAAACCGGGGCCGAGATCCTGGCCCTGTTCGAGCGCCTGCGCGACCAGGGGCATACCGTGGTGCTGATCACCCACGATGCAGAGGTGGCCGCCCACGCCAGTCGCATTTTCGTCATGCACGACGGGGAACTGCACGAACAGCACGAACAGAGAGAAATCGAGGCCAGGTCATGACGTTCACCGATGTGCTGCGGACCGCGATCTTTGCCCTGCGGGGCAACTGGATGCGCAGTGCGCTGACCTCGCTGGGGGTGATCATCGGCATCGCGGCGGTGATCGTGATGGTATCGGTCGGCCAGGGCACGCAGGCGGAGATCGACAACCTCGTATCCGGGCTCGGCTCGCAGCGGCTGGACATCTCGCCGTCGGCGCAGCGCGGGCCGGGCGCGGCGCGAATGAGCGCGGGCAGCCGCTACACCCTGAGCCAGGGCGACGTGGACGCGATCCGCAATGAAATCCCGGAGGTCCAGTACGTGTCCGGTTCGCTGCGTGGCAATACCCAGGTGGTGTTCGCCGAGAGCAACTGGGCAGCCACGTGGCAGGGGGTGGAACCGGATTATTTCGAGATCAACGCCTGGCGGCTGGCTGATGGCGCGTTGTTTGAGCCGCAGGATTACAGCAGCGCCGCCAACGTGGTGATCCTGGGAGAAACGGTGCGTCGGGAACTGTTCGGTGACCAGCCCGGCATCGGTGAGACGGTGCGGCTGGGACGGGCACTGTTTACCGTGGCTGGCGTGCTGGAGTCGAAGGGCCAGGGCGGCTGGGGACAGGACCAGGATGACGTGATGATGGTGCCGCTGGAGACCGGCCGGCGCAGGCTGCTGGGATCCATGGGCCTGCCGCCGCGGGCGGTCATGCAGGTGGCGCTGACGGTGGCCAATGCCGACGACCTTGGCTATGTGCAGGGCGAGGTGGAAGCGCTGCTGCGCCAGCGGCACGGGATCGCGCCGGGCGAGGAGGATGATTTCGTCGTGCGCAATATTTCCGAGATCGTGGCGGCGCGCACGGCAACGACGCGGCTGATGTCGCTGCTGCTGGGCGCAGTCGCAGGGATTTCGCTGATCGTCGGCGGCATCGGGATCATGAACATCATGCTGGTGTCGGTGACCGAGCGGATCCGGGAGATCGGGCTGCGCATGGCGGTCGGCGCCGGGCCTTCGGATGTACGCCGCCAGTTTCTGGCCGAGGCGATGCTGATCTCGCTGATCGGCGGGATCATCGGCATCGCGCTGGGAGCGGTGGGAGCGCTGCTGGTGGGGCGGATGGGAGCATTGCCGGTGCAGCTGAACGGCCAGGTGATCGGCCTGGCGGCCGGGTTCTCGATCGCGACCGGCCTGTTCTTCGGTTATTACCCGGCGCGCAAGGCGTCGCAGCTCGATCCCATTGAGGCGCTCCGCCAGTAGGAGCGCGCCACGCGCGCGAAGCCGCGTGACGTGTAGTGTGCGGGCACCCCCGACGGCCCCCACGGGTCGCGGGGTATCCTCTCGTGTTTGACTGTCGAGGTGACGCCCGTGCGAGTACTGACATCCCTGCTGCTGGCAGCCATTGCGTTCACCGCAACCGCACAGGATGAAGCTGCGCCGCTCACTGCGCTGGTGATCCACGGCGGCGCCGGGGTGATCGAGCGCGGGTCGCTCAGCGAGGCCGACGAGCTCGAAATCCGTGCGGCACTGGATGCGGCGCTCGACGCCGGCAACGCTGTGCTGGCCCGTGGTGGCAGCGCGCTGGACGCGGTGGAGGCAACGGTGGTGGCTCTGGAGGAACAGCCGCGCTTCAACGCAGGCAAGGGCGCCGTGTTCAACGCTGAAGGACGCCATGAGCTGGACGCTTCGATCATGTACAGCGAGGACCGGCAGGCCGGGGCGGTGGCCGCGGTCACCACGGTGCGCAACCCGATCCGCCTGGCGCGCCGGGTGATGGAGCAGTCCCCGCACGTGATGCTGATGGGAGAAGGCGCGGAGCGCTTTGCCGATGATTACCCGGACCTGGACCGGGTGGACAACGCCTGGTTCGATACCGCTGCCCGGCGTGAACAGCTTGAGCGCGCGCGTCAGCGGGAGGAGGCGGAGCGCCAGGCTGCCGCCGGTCCAGCGCCCGGAGAGTATTTCGGCACCGTGGGCGCGGTTGCGCTGGATGCGCAGGGGCGGATTGCGGCGGCAACCTCCACCGGCGGCATGACCAACAAGCGCTGGGGCCGGGTGGGTGATGCGCCGATCATCGGGGCCGGCACCTGGGCTGACGCCAACTGCGGCGTGTCGGCCACCGGCTGGGGCGAGTTCTTTATTCGCAATGCGGTGGCCCACGACATCTGCGCGCGCATGGCCTACCGCGGAGACAGCCTGCAGACGGCCGCGGAAGCCGTGGTCATGCAGGTGATCCCGGAACACGGCGGCGATGGCGGGGTGATCGCCCTGGACGGTGAAGGCAACATCGCGCTGCCGTTCAACACGGCCGGCATGTATCGCGGCTGGATCGCGGCCGACGGCAGCCGTGGCGTCGCGATCTTCGGCGGCGAGGACTGATGGAGCCTGGCAAACAGGTGCCTGCCCGATCCCACCCTCGGGTATTCCCTATAGGGGCTGGCCCCAATTGCGGGGCGTCCTGCTGGCAGCCACACTCGGCCCAAGGATGGTGGCCAGGTATGGAGAGGGAGTCGGCATGACCGCAATCGGTTCTTACAACATTGTCTCGGGTGACACCCTGTCGCAGATCGCCCAGCGCTTGGGAACCAGCGTGCAGTCGCTGCAGGCCGTCAACCCGCATATCAACAACCCGGACCTGATCTTTGCCGGGGATTCTTTGCAGATATCGGGTGGTGCGGGGTCTGCGGCACAGGGCGGTTCCGCGCCAACCGCGGTTGGCACCCAGGCGGTCAACGGACCCGTGGCCGGGCTGCAGGGAGCGAACGCGGCTGCCATTGCCGAGCAGTTCATCGGTCGCAACGCCGGGGATCTCAAGCAAAGCAATGAGCTTCCGATGGAAAGCTGGGTCCCGGACAACGTCAACTGTGCCAACTTCGTGTCGGCCTGCCTGCAGCAGGCCGGTCTGATCAACTCCGGCCAGGCCAGCGCATCGGTGGATCAGCTTGCCAACAACCTGCGCGGAGCGGGCTGGCAGCAGACCCCGCTGGCCAACGCCAAGCCGGGCGATGTGGTGCTGATGCAGAGCAACGGCCAGTCCCACGTGGTGCTGTTTGCAGGCTTCGAGAACGGCACTCCGAAATTCATAGGTTCCAACAACGTGAATTCCGACGGGACCCAGCGCATCAGCTGGGGTGGCGCATCCGGCAACTATTACCTGTTGACGCCTCCCGGCTGACGATCTGCCGATTGACCGCTGACCGGCTGCCCGTCGCCGATCAGCCGCCGAGGCCAAGCAACTGGCTGGGGGCTCCGTGCTTCTGCGGCCAGGCCAGCCAGGCCACATCGGTCGGAAGAATGGTCTGATCGACCACCTGCCAGGCGCTGTCGCCGGTGCTGGCGTCCTCGTGTCGCCTGAACAGCACCGCGGCCAGGTCGGAAACACCGCCGGCCGCTGCCGCTTCGGCAAAAGGCGTGTCATCGAGCGTCAGCGCGCCGCCGCCGGTATCCCGCAGGCGGGCCCTCACGAACGCCCAGTGGCCGCAGCGGTCGACCGCCTGCAGGTCCAGCTCCACCGGTTTGCCCAATCTGGCCCGCGCCCGTTCCAGGGTCAGGTCGACCAGCGCCTGCCAGTCGGAGTCATCGGATTGCAGGGATAGCAGGGCTGGACCGGGATTGGACGTCATGGGCGGGACTCGCTGTCTGCCAGAGGAGGGCGCCGCAGCTTCGAGGCCGTCAGTCGCACCGGCAGTGAAACAGTGCCCGACCGGCAATGCAAATCCCCGGGGGTGCGGGCGGAAGCCCGGGGTATGGCAAAATAGCGGTTTCGCGTGAGCCGGAGACATGGCCGACGAAATCGGGCATCTGCCGCGCCGGCCGGCGCGGATCATCAAGGCGACGGTCTGGTCGATGCAGGGCCTGCGTGCGGCCTGGTTGCATGAGTCGTCGTTCCGTCTGGAGATCTATCTTCTGGCGGTGCTCGCGCCGCTTGCCCTGTGGCTGGGCGACAGCGGCGTGGAGCGCGCGCTGCTGCTGGGAAGCTGCCTGCTGGTGCCGATGGTGGAGTTGCTCAATTCGGCGCTGGAAGCGGTCATCGAACGCTTTGGCAACGAGCCCCACGAACTGGTGGGCCGGGCCAAGGACATGGGTTCGGCGGCCGTATGCGTGGCCATGATCAATGCTGGCGCAGTCTGGGCGCTGGTCCTCATTCCCCGCTGGCTCTGACCGGCGTGAATCAATCCCCAACGAACATGTTCAAGGACTTCCGCCAATGATGGAATTGTTGACCGACCCGCAGGTCTGGATCCTGCTGGTGACGCTGAGCACGATCGAGATCGTGCTGGGCATCGACAACCTGGTATTCATCTCGATCGCCGTGGGCCGGCTGCCGGTGGAACAGCGCGAGTTCGCGCGCAAGTTCGGCATCGCCGTGGCATGCATCACCCGTATCGGCCTGCTGCTGACCCTGGCCTGGCTGGCCCGGCTGACCACGGACCTGTTCATGCTGTTCGGGCAGGGGATTTCGGTGCGGGACCTGATCCTGGTCCTTGGCGGCCTGTTCCTGCTGGTCAAGGGCGGCATGGAGATCCGGGAGCAGGTCCTGGGAGGCCATGACGAGGAAGGCGGCGGCAGGGGCAAGGCCGTGGCGTCGTTCGGGTCGGTGATCGCGCAGATCGCAGTGATCGACATCGTGTTTTCGCTGGACTCGGTGATCGCCGCCGTCGGCATGGCCGGCGACTACGTGCCGGTGATGGTGTGCGCGATCCTGATTGCGGTTGGCGTGATGCTGCTGGCCGCCCAGCCGATGGGCCGGTTCATCGACAGCAATCCGACAGTGAAGATGCTGGCATTGGCCTTCATCCTGCTGATCGGCGCTTTCCTTGTGGCCGAGGGCTTCGAGCTGCATATCCCGCGCGGCTACATCTATGGGGCGATGGGTTTCTCGGCCATGGTGGAAATCTTCAATCTGTGGGCCAAGCGGAATGAGATGCGCCGCCAGGGTATCCAGCCGCCTCCCGTGGACGAACCCCGCCAGCCGATGCCACGCTGATAGGCTGAGCGCTTTGACACAGGGGCAGTGCCGATGAGTTACCTGCACCAGATCGACCCGGTGGCGTTTGCACTGGGGCCGCTGCGCGTGCACTGGTATGGGCTGATGTACGTCGTCGGCTTCGGCGTGGCCTGGTGGCTGGGGCGCAGCCGCATCCGCGCCGGACGGCTGCCTGGGGTGAACGAGGACGCGTTTGGCGACCTGATGTTCTACGGCCTGCTGGGGGTGATCCTCGGTGGCCGCATCGGTTACGTGCTGTTCTACGCCTTCGGCGATTTCCTGGCCGATCCGCTGATGCTGTTGCGGCCCTGGGAAGGCGGGATGAGCTTCCACGGCGGGCTGCTCGGAGTGCTGGTGGCGATGTGGTTCTGGTCGCGCCGACAGCGGCTGCACTTCTTCGACACCGCGGACTTCGCGGCGGTGCTGGTTCCCCAAGGGCTGGGCTTCGGCCGCATCGGCAACTGGATCGGCGGCGAGCTGTGGGGCAAGCCCACCGATGGCGCCTGGGGCGTGGTGTTTCCCAATGCGCTGCCCGCGGAGTTCCGCGGCCTGGATGCGGCCGCGCTGCGCGGACTGCATGAGTCAGGTGCGCTGGAGGCCTTCGCGCGTCATCCGTCACAGCTGTACCAGGCGCTGCTGGAGGGGCTGGTGCTGTTCGCGGTGCTGTGGCTGTACTCCAGGCGTCCGCGGCCGCGCTATGCCATTTCCGGGCTGTTTGCGCTGGGCTACGGCGTGTTCCGGTTCCTGGTGGAGTTCGTGCGTGAGCCGGACGCGCACCTGGGCTACCTGGCGTTCGACTGGTTGACCATGGGCCAGCTGTTGAGCCTGCCGCTGATTGCGCTGGGCCTGTTCCTGCTGTGGAAATCACGCAGTGCGCCGACCCTGCAGCCGCAGGTTCCGGCAACTGCCAAGGAGTCGTCCTGATGCGCCAATATCTCCAACTGCTTGGTCATGTGCTGGAGCACGGGACTGAAAAAGCGGACCGCACCGGCACCGGCACGCGCAGCGTGTTCGGATGGCAGATGCGCTATGACCTCGGGGAAGGTTTCCCCCTCGTCACCACCAAGAAACTGCACCTGCGCTCGATCATCCACGAGCTGCTGTGGTTCCTGAAGGGTGAGACCAATGTCGCCTACCTGAAGGAAAACCGGGTCTCGATCTGGGACGAGTGGGCGGATGCGGACGGCGAGCTGGGGCCGGTGTACGGCAAGCAGTGGCGCCGCTGGGCCGACGGCAAGGGTGGCGAGATCGACCAGATCCGCTGGGTGATCGAGGAGATCCGCCGCAACCCGGATTCCCGCCGGTTGGTGGTGTCGGCATGGAACGTGGCCGATCTGCCGCAGATGGCGCTGCAGCCCTGCCACACCATGTTCCAGTTCTACGTGGTCGACGGAAAGCTCAGCTGCCAGCTGTACCAGCGCAGCGGCGACATCTTCCTGGGCGTGCCGTTCAATATCGCCAGCTACGCGCTGCTGACCCACATGGTGGCGCAGGTGACCGGGCTGGGGGTGGGGGATTTCGTGCACACCTTGGGCGACGCGCACCTGTATTCGAACCACTACGAACAGGCTCGCGAGCAGCTGGCCCGGAAGCCGCGCACGCTGCCCGGGTTGAAGCTCAATCCGGAGGTGGATGACCTGTTCGCCTTTGGCTTCGACGATATCGCCATCGAAGATTACGACCCGCTCCCGGCGATCAAGGCGCCGGTTGCGGTCTGAGCAGGCCGAAGATGCGGATCTCGCTGATCGCGGCGATGGATTGCGACCGGGCCATCGGCCGCGACAACGATCTGCCCTGGCGGCTGCCGGAGGACCTGAAGCGGTTCAAGGCGCTCACCATGGGTAAACCTATGCTGATGGGCCGCAAGACCGCGCAGTCGCTGGGCCGGGCCCTGCCGGGCCGGCGTAACGTGGTGCTGACCCGCAGCGGCCGGGCGCCGTTTGCGGGCATGGAGGCAGTGGCATCGGTCGAAGCCGCGCTGGACGCGGCGGATGGCGCGCAGGAACTGTGCGTGATTGGTGGTGCCCAGATCTATGGGTTGCTGCTGTCCAGGGCCGATGTGCTGCACCTGACCCTGGTCGACGCCCGGGTAGAGGGTGCCGACACATTCTTTCCGGCGTTTGATCCCCGGCAGTGGCGGGAGGCCCGCCGGGAGGAGCACCCGGCCGATGCGCGGCATGCGTTCGGCTATGCGTTCGTCGACTACCTGCGCGTGGCCGGGAAGTAGCGGCGCGGGCTCAGTCGGCGCTCGCGTCGCGCCCCGGCACCTGCACTACCCGCAGTTCCTCGCTGTCCAGCTGCAGGGCAGTGAGCTTGCCGCCCCAAACCGCGCCGGTATCCAGCGCGTGCACGCCGTGGCCGATGAACAGCCCCAGCGACGACCAGTGGCCGCAGACGATCTTCAGGTCGCGCTCGGCCCGGCCCGGCACTGAATACCATGGGTAGAGGCCCGGCTCCTGGGTGCCGGGAGGACCTTTCTCATCGAAGGCGATCCGCCCGCGCGGCGTGCAATAGCGCATCCGGGTGAACATGTTGATGATCGCCCGTTCGCGCTCCACGCCCTTGAGCCCCGGAGACCAGGCAGGACGATCGCCGTACAGGTTACGCAGCAGCTTGCGATAGCCTTTCCCGCGCAGCCGGCGCTCGACTTCGGCGGAATGCTCCAGGGCCATTGCCGTGGTCCACTTCGGCGCCAGGCCGGCGTGCACCATCATCCAGCCCAGGTCGCGATCCGCGTGCACCAGCGGCTGGCCGCGCAGCCAGTCCAGCAGCTCGTCACGGTCTTCGGCAAACAGGACCCGGCGCAGGTCCGGGTTCACGCGCCGCTGCTGCGCCTCGTCGCGCTCGCCGATCGCCAGCAGCGACAGGTCATGGTTGCCCAGGACCACCCGGCAATGCGCGCGCAACGAGTGCACCAGGCGCAGGGTTTCAAGTGACTCCCCGCCGCGGTTCACCAGGTCCCCGCACAACCACAGGGTGTCGCTGGCGGGATCGAAGCCGATGCGTTCCAGCAGTCGCTGCGTGGGGCCATAGCATCCCTGCAGGTCTCCGATTGCCCAAATGGCCAAGGTTTGCTTCCGTCTCTGTCAGGTCAGTGCAGGGTGCGGGGCGCAGCCAGGGTGAACGGCGGGATCGGCGCGTCGAAGTGGGTTCCGTCGTCGCCAACCATGTCGTACTTGCCCTGCATGCTGCCAACCGCGGTTTCCAGCACTGCGCCGGATGTGTATTCGAACTCATCGCCAGGCTCGAGCCGGGGCTGCTGGCCCACTACGCCTTCGCCGTGCACCTCATCGACCTTGCCGTTGCCATCGGTGATGATCCAGTGGCGGTGCACCAGCTGCGCCGGCAGGCGCCCCAGGTTGCGGATGCGGATGGTGTAGGCGAACACGTAATGTTCGCGCTCGGGCTCGGATTCCTCTTCCAGGAACCGGGCTGCGATCTGGATTTCCAGTGTGTAGTCGGGGGTCTCTTCCATGACGACAGTGTAATGGGAGCGGGTGAACGCTTTGGCTAGTCGACCGGCGGGGTGTTGGCCAGGCGGATGAAGTCCTGTACCGGCAGCTGTTCGGCGCGGGCCTTGGGGTCAATGCCTGCCGCGGCGAGGGTGGCTTCGCTGCACAGGCCTGAAAGTGCGTTGCGCAGGGTCTTGCGGCGCTGGCCAAAGGCCGCACGGACCACGGCGGAAAAGCGCGCTGGATCCGCGATGCCGGTTTCACCGGTGGGTCTGGGTGCCAACCGCACCACCGCGGAGTCGACCTTGGGCGGCGGGCGGAATGCGCCCGGCGGCACGGTAAACAGCGGCACCACGATGCAGCTGGCCTGCAGCATGACGCTCAGCCGGCCATAGACCTTGGATCCCGGCGGGGCCGCCATCCGGTCCACGACCTCCTTCTGCAGCATGAAATGCATGTCGGTGATCGCGCCAGCGTGCTTCAGGGCGTGGAACAGGATCGGCGAGGAGATGTTGTAGGGCAGGTTGCCCACCAGCCGCAGCGGCGGACCATCGGCGGCCAGGGCCGTGAAGTCCACCTCCAGCACGTCGCGGTGGATCACTTCCAGGTCGCCGGCGCTGCTTGCGGCGTGGGTGAGCGGAGCAATCAGGTCGCGGTCGAACTCGATCACCGTCAGCGCGCCGTGGCGGCGCAGCAGCGGCAGGGTCAGCGCGCCCTGGCCCGGGCCGATTTCCACCACCCGGTCGCCCGGGTGCGGGGCGACGGCATCGATGATGCGATCGATATAGGCCGATTCGTGCAGGAAGTGCTGGCCGAGCGCTTTTTTGGCGCGGCCGAAGCCGGGTGCAGGCGCTCCGCTCATGCCGGCATCCCGGCCCGCGTTGCCGCCAGGCGGGTACAAGTGTCGAGTGCGGCCATCAGGCTGGCGGGCGTGGCCCGTCCGCTGCCGGCAAGTTCCAGCGCCGTTCCATGGTCCACTGCGACCCGCGGCCACGGCAGGCCGAGGGTGAGGTTGACGGCGTGCTCGAAGCCGCTGTGCTTGAGCACCGGCAGGCCCTGGTCGTGATACATGGCCAGCACCGCATCCACCTCGCGCAGCTTTGCAGGCAGGAATGCGGTGTCCGCCGGCAGCGGGCCCAGCAGTTGCATGCCGTCGCCGCGCAAGCGTTCGAGCACCGGCTGGATCACTTCGATCTCCTCGCGGCCCAGATGGCCATCTTCGCCGGCATGCGGATTGAGCCCGAGTACGGCGATGCGCGGCCGGGATATGCCGAAGTCTTCCTGCATCGAGGCATGCAGGATCCGCAGGGTCCGTTCCAGCGCGGGCGCGGTGATGGCGTCGGCCACCTCGCGCAGCGGGAGGTGGGTGGTCGCCAGGGCAACCCTGAGCACCTGGTTGGCAAGCATCATCACCACTTCGCGCCCCGTCCATCCGGCCAGCAACCCGGTGGTGCCGCTGTAGGCGATGCCTCCCGTGTTGATGACGGCTTTGTGCACCGGGCCGGTGACCATCCCATCGATCTCGCCACGTTGGCAGGCGTCGGTGGCGGCGCGCAGCGCGGCAATGACGCTGGCGGCGTTGGCCGGGTCGGGTGTGCCAAAAGCGGGCAGCAGGGGATGGGTGACTTCGATCAACTGCGCACGACCGGGGCCGGTCCCACCCAGTGGCAGGGGCAGGTCCAGCACATCGGCCGCGCGGACCAGGCTGGCCCGGTCGCCATAAATGGTGATGTCAGCACCGAAGTCGCGCTGCAGCGCAGCCACGCACAGTTCCGGCCCTACGCCGGCCGGCTCGCCCGGTACCAGCGCAAGGCGGGGACGGGCCATCTCAACCGTCGGTGTCGGCGCCGTCGCCGATCCGGATATCGACGTAGGCTTCGCTGCGCAGCTCGCGCTGGAAGCGGTTCCACTCGTCTTCCAGCTTGCGCTGGCCAATGCTTTCGCGAACCAGGTTGCGACGGTCTTCATCGTCAACCTCGGCCTGGCGCGAAGCGAGGCGCTGTACCACGTGCCAGCCGGCCTGGGTGCGGAACGGCTGCGACACTCCTCCGTCCTCCAGAGGGGCCACCTGGCTGCCGAATTCGGGGCCGAACTGGTCGTCGGTGAACCAGCCCAGGTCACCACCGCGGGGGCTGCTGGAAGGGTCTTCCGATTCCTGTGTGGCCACTTCGGCGAAGTCCTCGCCAGCAACGATGCGGGCACGCAGCGCTTCGGCACGCGACCGGGCCGAGGCGTCCTCAGCGGGGTCCTGGCCGGCCCGGATCAGGATATGGCGGGCCTGGTACTGGGTGACCCTGTTGCCGGCGGTATCGCGCACATCCACGAGCTGCAGCAGCTGGAAACCGCTGGGACCCTGGAACGGGCCGAGCATGCTGCCCGGCTGCATGGTGGGTACGGCGGTGCCGAACGCGGCGGGGATCTCATCAATCCGGCGCCAGCCCAGATCGCCGCCTTCCAGGGCGTTGGGGCTGTCGGAGTAGCGCACCGCTGCGGCTGCGAAGTCCATGTCGTTGCGTTCGATCAGGTCCTGGATGCCTTCGACCTTTTCCCGGGCCACGTTGATCTGTTCCGGCGTGGCACCGTCAGGCACCGCCACCAGGATGTGGGCCAGGCGGAACTGGGTGCCTCCGTCCTGCGAGCGCAGGGCGGCATCAACTTCGCCTTCGCTGACCACGATCCGGGTCTGGGCGAAACGCTGGCGCAGGCGCTGGGTCATCAGCTCCTCGCGCAGCGAGCTGCGGAACTCGCTGAACGCCATGCCGTCGGCTTCCAACTGCATGCGCAGCTGATCGACCGTGCCGCCGTTCTGCTGGGCGATGGCTTCGATGGTGGCGTCGATTTCCGCATCGTCCACGCGAATACCGGTGTCGGCAGCGCGGTCGGTCTGCAGCCGCATCAGGATCAGCCGCTCCAGTACCTGGCGCTGCAGGATCGGCAGCGGAGGCATTTGCCCGACCTGATCGGCGAACTGGATCTGGATGTTGCCAACCGCGCGGTCAAGCTCGCTGCGCAGGATCACGTCCTCGTCGACGACGGCGGCGATCTCGTCCAGTGGCTGCACCTGCTGGGCATGCACGGTACCACCCAGAAGAGCGGCGGCGAGAAGGGAAAGGAGGAGTTTCTTCATGGCATGGGGTCGAAGTAGTAGTCGTCCCCATCGTCGCCGCGGCCGCCCAATTCGGACGGAGGCACCAGATAGAGGTCGTCACGGTAATAGCCGAGAATAGCACGGCGCAGGCGGTCTTCCATGCCGGGTCCGGCCGAGCCCAGGCCCTTCAGTTCAACTTCCAGCTGGATGGAATCGTTGGTCTCGCCCAGCCGGTTGCGCACATAGTGGCGGCCCACCAGACGCACAGCCAGGCAGCAGCTGTCCCACTGGATACCGGCGATGCCCTCGAGCACCTGCTGGTCGCGGAGCGAATAGTAGTACCGGCCTACCAGGCTCCAGGTGGCATTGATCGGGTACAGGAAGGAGAAATCCACCTGCTCCAGCTGGCTGCGGCGATAGCGGTAGCCGAGGTTGACGATGCCGTCGTCGCCGAGCAGGTAGCGGGTGCGCAGGGCGACCAGGTCGTCGCGCCGGTCCTTGGGATCCCACTGGTAGCCGGCGTTGAAGGTCCAGCGGTCGTTGACCGCGTAGCTGCCTTCGGCGACCCAGGAAGATTTGCCGTCTTCGATCTGGCCGGTTGTGGGAGTCAGCCCCACCCGTGAATCCTCGAAGTAGCGGATCTGGCCCACGCTCAGCGCCAGTTTCTCCTGGCCATCGGACTCGCGCAGCATGCGCGTGCTCAAGGCCAGGGTGAGCTGGTTGGCGTCGGCCTGGCGGTCGGCGCCGGAGTAGCGGTTGTCGCGGAACAGTTGGCCCCAGCTGAAGGTCAGGTTGCGGGTGTCGAACCGGGGCAGGTCGTCCTGGTAGCGGTAGGGGACGTTCAGATAGAACAGCCGCGGCTCGAGCGTGTGCAGGTAGTTCTCGCCGCGGAATCGGGTGTCGCGGTCGAAGAACAGGCCCGCATCCACGCTGGTGATGGGCAGGCTGCGGCTGGGCGAGGTATCCGGCGCCGCGGAGTTGATGCTGCGGGCCAGAGCGTCGTCCAGCTGATAGGTGGTATAGCGCCAAGCCATGCTTGGACGCACGTACCATGAGGCCCCTTCAATCGGCAGCGAGACGTAGGGCTTGAGGTCGATGCGGCTTCCGCCCGGCTTGAACCCGCTGTCGACATGGGCGAACCGGGTCAGGTCGGTCTGCATGCCGGCCACCAGCCAGGGCCGCAGAGGCTGCTCCCAGTTCGCATACAGCCGCGGCAGGCGGTAGTAGGGCAGGTTGCGCTCGCGCAGGGTGTAATCGGACAGCACCCGGTAATCGGCCGTCACCGCCGCATCCCAATAGCGGCCCCTTCCGTAGACGCCCATGGTGCTGGTAAGCGTGCTGGGCGAGGACTCGGCGAGGCTGCTGCTCAGGTCCTCCAAGTAGCGGGGGTCGCTGATCCAATTGAGGTTGGCACGGGCCTGCCAGGTCCGGTTGATGTTGTGCCGGCCGTTGAAATGGAACATCCCGCGGTCTTCCTTGCGCCAGTTCTCCGGGTGGATTCCTTCGTCGATCTCGCGCTGGCGTTCGTTGGGAGCCAGGTCGTCCGAGGGCAGGTACTCAACTTCAAACGTGCCGCGACCGGAGTTGGTCAGGTAACGGAACTCGGTACCCAGCAGCAGGCCGCGGCGGCTCATCAGCCGCGGCTCCAGGGTCATGTCGTAGTTGGGCGCCAGGTTGAGGTAGATCGGCTGGCTGTAGTCGAAGCCGTTGCGGCTGTTGTAGCCAATTGCCGGGTACAGCAGGCCGGTCTTGCGGCGATCGTCGATCGGGAACTTGAACCACGGCACGTACAGCACCGGCACCGATCCCAGGCGCAGCGTGGCGCCACGGGCGGTGCCAAAGCCGTCTTCCATGTCGATGTCGATCTGCCGCGCGCGCAGCTCCCACATGCGCTCGCTGGGCGGACAGGTGGAATAGGTTGACCCGTACAGCGAGCCGTAGTCGCCGGCGAGTTCCGCGCGATCCGCGCCGCCGCTGCCGCGCTGTTCAATCAGCTGGTAACGCACGCCGCCGATGCTGTGCGAGTCCTGCTGCTGATCGCCCTGCAGCCGCTCGGCCACGATGCGCATGCCCGAATCCTGGTAGCGGACGCTGCCTTCCGCAGTGTAGGTGCCGGTCTGGGCGTCGAACATCAGGTTGTCGGCGCTGAGGAACTGATCGCCGCGGCGCAACGACACGTTGCCGTCGTAGTTCATCACCTGGTCGTAGACGCCGCTGAGCGCATCGCCTTCGATGTCGGTGGGGTACTGGTCCCGGTCCGCTGCCGTACCCGAGGGCGGCGGGGCATCGGGAAACTCGGGGACAGCATCTTCCAACGGGCACAGGCGCCACATTCCCGGGCGCTCATCGGCGAGCGCGGTCAGGGAAAAGGCAATGCACAGCGGCAATGGCAGCAGGCGGAGGGCTCGGCGCACGCAGGGTTTTCCGGTCAGTCCAAAAGCGGTCGCCAGCATGCCGCATCCCTTGTAAAGCGGCAATGCAATGCCATGTAAGGCATCATCGGGACCATGGAGAAAACGATGAGCAACAAGCCAAACGACCGAACCGAGGCTGAATGGCGCGAGGTGTTGAGCGATGAGCAGTATGCGGTGTGCCGCTGTTCCGCCACTGAACCGCCTTTCACAGGCAAGTACTGGGACCACAAGGAGACGGGCACCTACCTCTGTGTTGCCTGCAGCAGTGCATTGTTCGGGTCCGGCGCGAAATACGACTCCGGCAGTGGCTGGCCCAGCTTCCACGCGCCGATCGCCATTGATTCGGTCAGCGAGCATGAGGACCTCAGCCACGGCATGCGCCGGGTTGAAGTGAAGTGCGCGCGCTGCGAGTCCCACCTGGGGCACGTGTTTCCGGATGGCCCAGCGCCGACCGGGCTGCGCTACTGCCTCAATTCCGCCGCACTGGACTTCAAGGCCACGCCGGAAGGCGACTGAGCGGCAGGTGCCTCAGTCCCGGTGCGCATCCGGACTGCCCAGCAGTGCCCGCGCGTGGGCCAAGCAGCTTTCCTGCAGCGCACGCAGGTCATAGCCGCCTTCAAGGGTTGACACCATGCGACCTGCGGCGTGGTGTACAGCGATCGTTCGCAGCTCGCCGGTCAGCCAGCCGAAATCCTCGCCGTCCAGCTGCAGCTGGGCGAGCGGGTCGCGCCAGTGGGCGTCGAAGCCCGCTGAAACCAGCAGCAGCTGGGGCTTGAAACCGTCCAGCTCCGGCAGCAGCCGCTCGCTCCACGCCTCGCGGAAGGCGCGACTGCCGGTGCCGGCGGCCAGCGGCACGTTCACCAAATTGCCAACACCGCGTTCGCGGCGCTGCCCGGTATCCGGGTACAGCGATTCCTGGTGCGAGCTGAGATACATCACCCGCGGCTCTGACTCGAAGATGGCCTGGGTGCCGTTGCCGTGGTGGACGTCGAAATCAATGATCGCCACCCGGGTCAGGCCATGCCGATCGAGTGCGTGAGCAGCGGCAACGGCAACGTTGTTGAACAGGCAGAAGCCCATTGTCTCGCCGCCGGTGGCATGGTGGCCGGGCGGGCGCACGGCGCAGAACGCCACCGGCACTTCGCCGCCCATCACTGCATCGACCGCGGCGATGCCCGAGCCCGCCGCACGCAGCGCAGCTTCGGCCGAGGCAGGGGAAAGAATGGTGTCCGGATCCAGGTGCATGGTCCCTGTCACCTGGGTCTCAAGCACCGTCTGCAGCAGCGATTCCGAATGCACCCGCAGCAGCTGTCCGCGGCTGGCGGAAGGGGCTTGCTGCCAGTCGATGCCGGGCATGCCGTCGCGCAGGGCCTGGATCACTGCGCCCAGGCGTTCGGGGCGCTCGGGATGGCCTTCCCCGGTGTCATGGGCGATGCAGGCGGGGTGGGTATAAACCCGCAGGCTCACGGCTTGCGCCGGTCGTGATCCCAGAGGACTTCGCCGTGCCCGTCAACGCGGGCCAGCACCCGTGAAAGCACGAACAGCAGGTCGGACAGACGGTTGAGGTAGTGGATCGCCTGGGCCCTGACCGGTTCGTGGCGGGCCAGCGTGACCGCCTCGCGCTCGGCACGGCGCACCACGGTACGGGCCACGTGGCAGCGTGCAGCGGCTTCGCCTCCACCGGGAAGGATGAATTCCTTGAGCGGCGGCAGTTGCTGGTTGAAGTGGTCAAGCCTGGCTTCCAGATGTTCGATATCGGCATCCTGGATCGCCGCGTGGCCGGGGATGCACAGCTCCCCGCCAAGGTCGAACATCTGGTGCTGGACGCGGGTGAGCACGTCACGTACTTCGTCGGGCAGCTTGCAGGCTTGGATCAGGCCGATGGTGGAGTTGGCCTCGTCCACCGTGCCGTAGGCGGTGACCCGCGCGGAATCCTTGGGCACCCGGCTTCCGTCACCCAGACCGGTGGTGCCGTCGTCCCCGGTGCGGGTGTAGATCTTCGAGAGCCGATTGCCCACCGGCGGCGGCCGTCAGGCGGTCTGGGCGCGCAGCGCCGGAACGCGGCGGCGCAGCAATTCGAACCCGCCAAACAGCACCGCCGACCAGAACAGCGTGCCCAGCAGGGTCCAGTGGAAGAACGGGATAGCTGCCGCGTAGCAGGGTGCCAGGCCCGCGACGCAGTGGGCGTGGCCGGGAACCGTGGTGGCCGTGGTCCAGACCATGAAGTTGGTCACCGCGAAGAACAGTACCGAGCCGGCGACCGACCCGCCCAGCACGCGCACGCTGCTGACCTTGCCGCGCAGGCCGAAGCCGACCAGAGTGGACAGCAGGATGCAGGCGTAGACCGATAGCGCGACCGGGCTGGTCATGTGCTGCAGGTAGATGCCGCCATTGGTCGCAGCCAGCGCCAGGTCGGATACCAGCATGGCGGCCAGCGGCACCAGCATCGCCCAGCGGCGGCCCGCGAAGTAGGCCCCGGAAAACAGCGCGATGGCGATCACCGGCGAAAAGTTCGGCGGCTGCGGCAGCAGACGGGTCAGTGCGGCGGCGACGATCAGGCCCGTCAGCAGCAGGGGACCGAGGGCGAGGCTGGGAGCTTGGTCGGAACTGTTCATCGGCTGGTCGCGGAGCTTTTGGAGTGGAAGGCGATAGCATAGCGCAATGCCGCAACCCAGCTCCCACTCCAGCCCTCCCTGCCACGATGTACTGATCGTCGGCGGCGGCCTTGTTGGAGCCAGCTTGGCGATCGCGCTCGACCGGTTGGGGATGGATGTCGCCCAGGTCGAGGCATCGCCCGCAGGCTCCCTGCCGCCGGTGTTCGATCAGCGCAACCTGAGCTTTGCCGACGCCACGGTCAATGCGCTCACCGCGCTTGGTGTGATGCAGGAACTGCGCATGCCGCCGGGGCTCATCCGGCGCATCCACGTCAGCCGGGCGGGTGACTTCGGCCGGGTCTGCATGGAAGCGGCCGACTACGGTCGCGAGGCGTTTGGCCAGGTGGTTGTGGCCAGTGATTTTGGCCAGGCGCTGGAAACACGCCTGGCGCAGCTGCACGGCCTGACCCGCTATCGTCCGGCGCGCTTTGTGGGCTGCAGCGTGGAGAGCGATCTGTGCCGGGTGCGGATTGCACAGGACGAGGGCGAGCGCACCGTGCATGCACGCCTGTTGGTCGGCGCCGACGGCAGTGCCAGCGGCGTGCGCGCTGCATTGGGGATCGAGGCCGACCATCGCGACTACGACCAGACCCTGCTGGTGGCGCGGGTGCGCACCTCCAACTCCCCCGATGGGACCGCCTGGGAGCGCTTCACCGCCCACGGCCCCACCGCGGTGCTGCCGCGCAGCGACCGCCATTACGGCGTGGTCCACGGCGTGGCCGGCGGGCAGGCCGAAGCCGCGATGGCCTGGGACGAGACGACCTACCTTGCGCGTATCCAGGCCGCTTTCGGCTGGCGCGCCGGACGGTTCCTGGCTGCCGGTCCGCGCAGCGCCTATCCCATGGTCAGGGTGGTCGCGCGGCGCACCGTGGCTGGCAGAGCGGTCCTGGTGGGCAACGCCGCCCAGAGCATGCACCCGGTGGGTGCCCAGGGCTTCAACCTCGGCCTGCGCGATGCGCTGACCCTGGCCGAGCTGCTCGCCGCGCACCGCGACGATCCCGGCAGCGCACAGATGCTTCGCAGCTACGAGGAGCTGCGCCGTGAGGACCGGGAACGCACCCTGGAATTTTCCGACGGCCTGGCCCGGGTGACCGCCAACGATGCGCCGCTGCTGCGGCCGCTGCGTGGCCTCGGGTTACTGGCGGTGGACCGTCTGCCTGCACTGCAGGCGCGACTGGCGGGCGGAGCCATGGGCTATCGCGGGCAGGTGCCGGCGCTGTGCCGGAGGTCGCAGGCATGAGCCGCCGGATGCGCAGCGACGCGGTGGTGGTTGGCGGCGGCGTGGTCGGCGCGACCTGCGCGCTGGCGCTGGCCGGCGAAGGATTGCGGGTTGAGCTGGTGGAAGCCGCGTCCGCCCGACCCTGGAGCCGGGAGCAGCCGGACCTGCGGGTGTTCGCCCTGGCTCCGGACAACATTGCGCTGCTGCAATCAATTGGTGCCTGGGATGCGATCCGCCTGGCGCGCGCCCACCCCTACCGGCGGATGCGGGTCTGGGATGCGGCGGGTGGAGACGAGCTGCTGTTTGACGGCGATGCCTATGCACGCGATGCGCTGGGCTGGATCGTTGAGAACGGCCTGCTGGTGGATCGGCTGCGTGCGGCATTGCCCGCGGCTGGAGTGGATGTGCATTGCCCGGCCCGGGTGCAGTCGTTCGAACAGGATGAGGACGGCGCTCGGTTGGAGCTCGACGACGGCCGCCGCATGGCAACGCGGGTGGTGATTGCCGCCGATGGAGCGGAATCCAGTTTGCGCCGCATGGCCGGTATTGGCACCCGCGGCCGCGACTACGGCCAGCGCGGCGTGGTGGGCTACGTGGATGCGGAGCTCGGGCATGAGGACACCGCGTGGCAGCGGTTCCTTCCGGGAGGCCCGCTGGCCTTCCTGCCCTGCGCTGATGGCAGCTGTTCGATCGTCTGGTCGCTGCCCGACGCGGAGGCGACGCGCGTATTGGCGCTGGATGATGCCGCGTTCGGTGATGCGCTCACCCGGGCGTTCGGCGGCCGTCTGGGGACAGTGCGCCCGCGTTCGCCCCGTGCGGCATTCCCCCTGCGGTTACGTCTGGCAGACACCGCCCAACAGGGCCGTCTGCTGCTGCTCGGCGATGCTGCCCACGTCGTTCATCCGCTGGCCGGCCAGGGAGTGAACATGGGCTTGCGCGACGTGGACGGGTTACGCGAGCTGGTGCGTCGCGCGGGCGAAGGTTGGGACTCCCCGCATCGGCTGCGGCGCTGGGCGCGGCGGCGCAAAAGCGAGAATGCCGTCGCCGCGTGCACGTTCGACGGCATCGATCGGGTGTTCTCCAACGACGCGCTGCTGCCCACGCTGCTGCGTGGGCAGCTGTTTGGCGCGGCCTCGCGGATCGGCCCGGTCGCACATCTGCTGTGGCGGCGGGCTGCCGGGCTCTAGCGGGGCAGCCGGACAATGCAGGCGCTTCAGCGATTCCAGCCCGCCAGTTCCTCACGGCTCAGCTGACCGTCGCCATCCCGGTCCACGCCGTCGAATTCGGCGGAAAGGGTCGGATTGGCCTGCGCTTCGCTGCGACTGATGTGCCCGTCGCTGTCGGTATCAAGGGTGTCGAAATCAACGCTGTAGTCACCCACGACCGAGCTCGGCGGATGCTCGTGCAGCGTCACGTCACGACCCTGCTCGTTCCCGAGCACATGGCTGGTGGTGTCTGATTGTGCGGGCGGCGTGGCCGGCGGAGGCTGGGTTTCATCCGTCCACGGCGGGGCGGCCTCGACCGGGTCGGTGGGCGGCACCGCTTCAGGGGGCGTGGTGTCGACCGGGGTGATTGGATCCACCGGGGGTTCGGTCGGGGCCGGCTGTGCGAGCGCGGCGAACGGGATGGCCAACGCCGCCAGGATTGCAATCCGGAGGCTGCGGATGTCTTGGCTGGGCTTCACGGGATTTCTCCAATAGGGATGGCCGACGCCGATACAGCGCATATGACGCCGGTATGCCCATGCTGGAGGTGCAGCGATGAAATCCGCTTGAAATTGCGGATAAATCCCGTCGGCGTTCAGCGGACAGTCGCGAAAACCGTGATTTCCTCGCGGTCATGGTAGAGCTGGCGCGCGCGGATGTGCACGGGACGCTCTGCCGTCTGCTGGAACAGATCCAGGCTCAGCTGGACTTCCTGCCAGCGCTTTTTCATCGGCAACTTGAGATTGAATATCGCGTGGCGGCACCACTCATTGCGGAACCAGTCGCCCATACGGGCGGCGACGCGCCGCGGCTGGTCAACCATGTCGCAGACCAGCCAGTCCATCGGGCGGTCGGGGCTCCAGTGGAAGCCGTCTTCACGCAGGTGCCTGACCAGGCCGGTGTCCAGAAGCGCCGGCTGCAGCGGTCCGTTGTCGATCGCGGTGACGTGGACGTGGTGGCGGGTCAATACCCAGGCCCAGCCGCCGGGTGCGGCGCCCAGGTCGGCGGCGCGCATGCCGGGCTTGATCCACTTCTCGCGTTCGCGCTCGTCAAGCAGGGCCATCAGGGCTTCTTCCAGCTTCAGCGCCGAGCGCGACGGCGCATCGGAGTGCAGGCGCAGGCGCGGGATGCCCAATGGCCAGGGCGCGCTGTCAGCGCGGTCCGCCCGGGCGAGCAGGATATGGTCGCCGGCCAGCAGGAACACGTGCAGCCGCGGCAGGCGGGGCTCGTCGCGTTCGCTGAGGAAGCCGCGCTTGCGCAACGCCGGACGCAGGGCGTTGCCAAAGCTCCGGGCCAGGGCCGAAAGCGGCCGGCCCGCGTCCGAATCAGGATGCTCCACCCACAGGTCGCCGTAGCGGCCCAGGCCTTCAAGCGCCTGCATGACCGGGGTGATCCGGTCGCTGGCGTCGATCTGCGGCAGCTCCGCGATCAGGTCCAGCTTCTGCCTGGCGAACACCAGCCGTTGCCAGGGCAGGGCCTGTGACAGGCCGGGGCCTTCTTCGCCGGCATGGAAGAGGACATAGCCATCCCCGCGCGTGGCCCGGGCGTAGCCGGGGAATCCGGCCAACGCAGCGCGCTCGCCCAGTTCGGCCGCCAGCTCGGGTTCGAAACCGGCGCGGCAGTAGCACAGCAGGGTTCCGGCCATGATCAGTACCGCACGCCGTCGCCGCCGCCATAGGCAGCCAGCACGGTGCGGGCATCCTGGCGCAGCAGGTCGCGGACCACGGCGATGCCGCGGCGCTCAAGCTCGCCGACCCAGTCGGCGGGCAGCGGCCCTTCATCGAATTCGGTCAATTCTTCCACGTCCGTCGAGCGGGCTCCGATCAGCAGCCGGTCAACGCCGGCCCAGACGGTCGCGCCGTAACACTGGCAGCAGGGCTGCGCCGAGGTTGCCAATACATAGGAGCCGAGCGGCTGGTCGTTCTCGTCGCGGTTCAGGCGCGCCCGGCCGACACGCTGCTGGGCCAGCATGTAGGCCATGATTTCGGCGTGGGCCACCGAGCACCCCTGCGGTATGACCCGGTTGACCGCAGCGGCTACCACGCGGTCATCCGGCCCGAAGACCACTGCGCCAAACGGACCGCCCGTGCCGGCTTCCACGTTGCGGCGGGACAGTTCGATGGCCAGCGCCACCTTGGCTTCATCGCCGGTCACCGCGCCAACGCCGGCCACGACATCTTCGATCCAATCGGGCAGGGCAAGTTCGACCCGCCCGGGCAAGGCTGCAAGCATCATTTCTGCTCCAACGGCGCTGCGAACTGGTCCACCGCCTCGCAGCGGTTGCTGGTGCAGGTGCAGGCCTGGATCTCGCGAAATCCGCACACCGACGCCATCCCGCTTTCGGCGCACTGCGCCATGACGGCATCCGGATCCGGCTCGGCGGCCGCATTCACGCAGGCCGGGAAGTAGCCACAGCAGTTGCCAACGTTCTTGACCTCGCAGTCGCTGTCGACCTGGCAGCTGTAATCCAGGTTGGGCAGGCCGCTGGTCGCCTGTGGCGCGGGATCCATGCCCCCCGGGACGCCGGCGTCGGTCGTCGGCGCCGCACAGGCGCCAAGCATCAGTGCCAACAGGGTGGCGGACAGCAGCAGCAACAGGCGGTGGCGCATGCTTCCTCCCTATCAGGCCTTGGCGGCCCAGGTGTCGCGCAGGGTGACGCTGCGGTTGAACACCGGGGTATCAGCGCGGTGGTCCTGGCGGTCTGCAACAAAATAGCCCTGGCGTTCGAACTGGAGGCTGTCCTCCGGCTCGGCCACCGCCGCGGCCGGCTCGATCCAGCCCTGCACGCTGCGGCGCGAGTCCGGATTGAGATGGTCGCGGTAGGTCTTGCCTTCGGATTCGTCATCCGGATCCGGCACCAGAAACAGGCGGTCATACAGGCGGATTTCAGCCGCCACGGCCCGTGCAGCGCAGACCCAATGGACGGTGCCCTTGACCTTGCGGTTGGCGCCTTCCATGCCGGGCCGTGATTCAGGGTCCAGGGTGGCGCGCAGTTCGATCACCTGGCCGCTATCGTCCTTGATCACTTCGTCGCAGCGCACGATCCCGGCGCCGCGTAGGCGCACTTCGCCCCCGGGAACCAGGCGGCGCCAGCCCTTGGGCGGCACTTCGGCGAAATCGCTCTGTTCGATCCAGAGCTCGCTCGAGAACGGCACCTGGCGACTGCCAAACGATTCATCCTTGGGATGATTGGCGAAGGTGAGCTGTTCCTCGTGGCCTTCGGGCAGGTTGGTGATGACCAGTTTCAGCGGCTCGATCACCGCCATGCGCCGCGGTGCCACCGCGTCCAGGTCGTCACGCAGCGCGCCTTCCAGCACCGAGAAATCGATCATCGAGTTCTGTTTGCTGACCCCGAGCCGGTCCACGAACAGGCGCAGCGCCGAGGGGGTGTAGCCGCGCCGGCGCAGGCCCTGCAGCGAGTACATGCGCGGGTCGTCCCAGCCGTCCACCAGGCCGTCGGCCACCAGCTGGGTGAGCTTGCGCTTGCTCATCACCGTGTAGTTGATGTTGAGGCGCGAGAATTCGATCTGGCGCGGCTTGGCGGCCTCGATCGGCAGGCCCTTCTGCTTGAGCGGCTCCAGCAGTTCCGGGTTGCCGGCCAGATCCACCTTGTCCACGCACCAGTCGTAGAGCGGACGGTGGTCTTCGAACTCCAGCGTGCACAGCGAGTGGGTGATGCCTTCCACGGCGTCGCCCAGCGCATGGGCGATGTCGTACATGGGGTAGATCACCCACTCGTCGCCGGTGTTCTGGTGCGGCACGTGCTTGATCCGGTACAGGGCCGGGTCGCGCATGTTGATGTTGCCGCTGGCCATGTCGATCTTGGCGCGCAGGGTGCGGGCGCCGTCCGGGAACTCGCCCGCGCGCATCCGCCGGAACAGGTCCAGGCTCTCCTCCACCGAGCGCTCGCGCCAAGGTGAATTGCGTCCCGGCTCGGTCAGGGTGCCGCGGTACTGGCGCACTTCCTCCGCGCTCAGGTCGCACACATAGGCGTCGCCCTGTGTGATCAGTTTCTCGGCGGCCAGGTAGAACACGCCGAAATAGTCCGACGCGTGGCGCAGGCTGGCCCATTCGAAGCCGAGCCAGCGCACATCATCCTGGATCGCACGTACGAACTCGGGGTGTTCCTTCTCCGGGTTGGTGTCATCGAAGCGCAGGTTGCACACGCCGCTGAATTCCTCGGCAATGCCGAAGTCCAGGCAGATCGCCTTGGCGTGGCCGATATGCAGGTAGCCGTTGGGCTCGGGCGGGAACCGGGTGCGGATGAAGCTGTGCTTGCCGCTGGCCAGGTCGTCGCGGACGATCTGGCGGACGAAGTCCTGGCGCTCGACCGGAGCCGGGTCCGGCTTGCGGTCGGTAGTGGTCTGCGGGCGGGCGGGGAGGCTTGCTGGGGCGTCAGAGCTGGTCATGCGGAACAATGCGAAAACGGGCGCCTAGTGTAGGCCTTGACGGCCCGGATTGCGGAGCCGCGGGGGGTGGCATCGAAGCTCCATCCGTTCCATTGGACAGAATCCCCCACCTCTATTGGTTGCAAATGTGATGTGGATAACGCTTTTATGGCATATCCTTTGCTTAAAAGGCGACACAGGCGCAGTTGAACCGGTCAGGGGGGATCAGGTGCTGCAGCAGGTACACAAGGATGGAACCGCGCCATGTTGAGGTCCCGGGCTGGCGGGCAGCCGCGGCGTGGCGACGTGTGGCATGTCGTCGGGCTGCTGGTCCTGCTGGTCCTGGTGGGAAGCGGGTTGGCGACCACTGAAAGCGCCCGCACCTCTCCCGTCGCCGTGGAAATCATCACGCCCGATGGCGGAGCCGCCCCCGGCACATTGCAACTCCGGTTCAACCTTCCTGCGAAAGAGTCGCGGGCTTCGCCGTGGGTGATATGGGTGCCGCGCGTGTCGCGGCATGCGATCTGGCTGGAAGCCCATGGCTGGAGCAGCGCGGAGCGCGACTTTTTCGCTCCCGACCCGGTCGAAGGGGTGCTGCCTGGTGGCTATGTCTTCATGCTGCCGCAGCGTTGGGAAGGGCCGATAGTGGCCACCCTGCACGCCCATCCGGGCCCGGGTGCCAGCCTGCAGCCGCGGGTCATGCCGGTCATCGAAGCAGCGCGGCTGGAGCAGGCGGCTGCAGTAGGCAGCGCAGTGATCTATGCCAGCCTGCTGATGCTGGCCATGCTGTCGCTGTCACTTTATGCGGCGGCGCGTGACCGGGTGTTTCTCACGCTGTTCGTCTGTGCCAGTGCGCTGGTACTGATGTTGGCGGCGGTCAACGGACATCTGTACGGCTTGCCTGGTTTGCGGGTGATGGCCCATTGGCGGACTTCCGGGCTGTGGGCTCTGGTTTTCCTGTTCCTGGCAACCTGGGTCCGGCTGATCCAGCAATACGTGGGCCAGTCGCCCGGAGCGGAGAGGGTGGCGCGGACCATGGATGTCGCGTTCTGGACAATGCTCGGCCTGGCCGCGCTGTGCCTGGTGGGTGTGGGGCTGCCAACGCTCCCGTGGCGTCAGGTCGCATTCGTATGCTGGCTGGCCGTGGGCGGCGGCAGCTTGCTCCTGTTTGGCGATGCGGTGCGCCGGCGGGTGGCCATGGCCTGGCCGCTGATCTTGCTGTTGCTGCTTCTGATCGCGGTGGCGCTGTCGCTGGAGCTGCTGGCGGACATGCACCTGCTAGGTCCGCTGCTTACCCGGTTTCTTTACCAGGGCGCCCTGGTGCTGTTCCTGACCCTGTGTGCGATTGGCCTGGTGCACCGGATCAGCGAATACCGTGAGCAGCGCGATCGTGACCAGAAAGCGCGTATTGAAAGCGAGCGGAGGATGCTGCGTGAAGCAGCGCGTACCGAGCTGGTCAATGCGCTGCAATCAAGGCTGCGCCAGGTGGGGCAGGCGGAGGTCGCCTGGAGCGGATTCCAGATCATGGCCACCCATCTGCTGCCATTGCTGCCCGTTTCCGGGCTGGCGGTGCTGGCCGAGGGCTATCACGGACGCAGCCTGCTGCTGGTGGAGCCGAGCGACTCGCACGACGCGGTGGTGGCAGGCCTGAGCGAGCGTGCCCTGGTCCTGCGCAGGCAGGCGGCCGCAGGGCTTGCGCTGCAGCAGCCCCTGACGGTTGCTGCAGGGGCATTCACCGAAGCAGTGATCCCGCTCAGGCTCAGGGCGCCAGCGTGGGGGGCACTGCTGCTGCGCCGGGCCGGGGGGGAAGGGCTGGCACCTGATGAGATGGCGCTGGCCAGCGAGTTCTGCCGTACCACCCAGATGCAGGTGGACCAGGCCATCGCGGCCATCCAGCTGCGCCAGTCGGCGGAACTTGACGCCCTGACCGGCAGCCTCAACCGGCGCTCGGTGGATCAGTGGCTGGGGCGCTGTTTTGCCGAGGCCGACCGCGACGGCCTGCCGCTGTCGGTGCTGTTCGTTGATCTGGACCGTTTCAAACTCATCAACGACCGCTACGGGCACGCGGCGGGTGACCAGTGCCTGCGGGCGGTGGCCGGCGCCCTGGCCGGAGCGCTGGAAGAAAGGGACATCTTCGGCCGCTACGGTGGCGAGGAGTTCGTGGTCATCCTGCCGGGATGCACCGGTGCAGCAGCCCGGGAGGTGGGTGAACGCCTGCGCGCTGCGGTGGAGCGAGAGGTGATCGACTGGGAAGGCCAGCCGGTCAAGCTGACCGTCAGCGTAGGCGTGGCCACCCGTCGCGATGGTGAGGGTAGCCCACAGGCCACGATCGAACGCGCCGACAAGGCGCTCTATGCAGCCAAGCGTGCCGGGCGCAACTGCGTGCACGTGGCGCCCGCGGTCTTTACCTGACCGGGCGGGCCACCTGATCGGCGAAGCAGACCGCTGCTAAGCTTCCGGGCTCTTTGATATCAGGTGCGGTGCGAGATGCAGCAGCAGGGTGATGGGCGGAGCAGGGCACTGCTGTGGATGCTTTCAGGCGCGGCGGTGATCGGCAGCAACGGGCTGATGGTGCGCTTTGCCGATACCCCGCCAACGATCTCGGCCTTCTACCGGATGCTTTTCGCCGGCCTCATGCTGCTGGCGGTGATCCTGTTGCAGCGCGGATGGCGGCCAGTGCCGCGCCAGGTGTGGTGGTGGTCGGTCGCGGCCGCCACAGCCTTTGCCGCCGACCTGTGGCTGTGGCACCGCAGCATTCTGCTGGTCGGCCCTGGACTGGCGACGCTGCTTGCCAACGGACAGGTGTTCTTCATGGCGCTGGCCGGGGTGGTGCTGTTCCACGAGCGGGTGGGACCGCGCTTCATGGCCGGGATTGGCCTGGCGTTTTTCGGCCTGTACCTGATGCTGGGTGGCGACTGGGACACGCTGCCGGCGGGTTATCGCTGGGGCGTGCTGGCCGGGCTGGCCACCGGACTGTGCTATGCGCTCTACAACCTGGCGCTCCGGCGTGCCCAGGGCGAGGCGCATGCAGCCGGTACCGCTGCCGGCCATCAGCGGGCGCCGATCGTCCAGGTGCTGGCGCTGATTGCGCTGATGTGCGCGCTGCTGCTGGGCATGGCCGGGCTGGCCGAGGGCAGCTCGTTTGTGATCCCGTCGTGGCAGTCGCTGGGCTGGCTGCTGGTGCTGGCCGGACTGGGCCACTGTCTGAGCTGGGTGCTGATCTCGCGGGCGATGGCGCATTTGAGCGTGGCGGTGATCGGCCTGTTATTGCTCCTGCAGCCGATCGTGGCCTTTCTGCTGGACCTGGTGGTGCTGGATCTGCAGGTTGAACCGCGCGCCTGGCTGGGCCTGGCGTTGACCCTGGCCGGAATTTTCCTGGCCAGCCTCAAGGGTCGTTCCAGACTGCCTACGCACGCGGCCTGAACGCTGCGTCGGTCGGCGTTTGGGCGCAGCGGGCAACAGCTGCATCATGGATGCATGGATCAACCGGGAGAACGGGTCATGCTAGGCATCGGGGCGTGGAAACAGCGGCTGCCGTCAGCAGCCGAGGCGCTGCGGGGACGGGATACACCCTTGCCCCTGCATAACGAACATCACGTGCACGGACGCCCACTGTGCGGAGGGTTTGAAGGCGCCCAGCGAGTGCATTTCGGCATGGGCTGCTTCTGGGGGGCGGAGCGCATTTTCTGGAGCGTGCCGGGCGTGCTGACCACGGCGGTGGGCTATGCCGGGGGCCACACGCCCAACCCCACCTACCGGGAAGTGTGCAGCGGGCAGACCGGACACGCCGAAGTGGTGCTGGTGGTCTATGACCCACAGCAGCTGCCGTTCGACGAGCTCATGCGCATCTTCTGGGAAGGCCATGACCCCACCCAGGGCATGCGCCAGGGCAACGATATCGGCAGCCAGTACCGCTCGGTTGTCCACTGCGAAACGCCCGAACAGCAGCGCATCGCGCTGGCAGGCAGGGATGCTTACGCTGAACGCCTGCAGGCAGCCGGGCTGGGTGGGATCAGCACTGAAATCGCCCGTCCTCCGCCGCGCTTCTACTATGCGGAGGACGAGCACCAGCAGTATCTTTCAAAAAACCCCGGCGGCTACTGCGGCATTGCCGGTACCGGGGTGTCCTGCCCGGTCGGCGTCGGGGCGTAAACCGGACTGGGGTCGCCGCTCAGGCAGAGCCAACCGCTTCAGGCGGCTGGACGGCAATGACTTTCAGATGCAGCGCGCGCCCGTCGGGGTTGGGCCAGTCAATGTGCTGGCCAGCCGAAAGGCCGATCAGTGCGCTGCCCATCGGCGCCAGCACCGATACCCGGCCGGTGGCAACGTCGGCCTCATGTGGATAGACCAGCGTCAGGTGGTAATGCTTGCCGGATTCCGCGTCTTCGCACTCCACCCGCGAGTGCATGCCGACCACGCCCGCGGGCATTTCACCCACGGGGCGCACTTCGGCCCGCAGCAGCTCATCCTGCAGTGCCTCGGCCGCGGGCAGGTCGCGCCAGCGCGGGGACTCGAGCAGCGCCTCCAGGCGGGCGGCGTCGATGCTGGAGACGATCAGCCCTGGGGGCGGAGTGCTGTGCCGGCTGTCGGTCATGGGTCTGGTTCCTGGAAGGGCCCGGTCGGGCATTGGCTCATAAGCAAAAACGGGCGACGCATCGTGCGCCGCCCGCAGTCGGTCTGTTCCTAACGTAGCCCCGGTTGCAGCCGCATTCAAGCGTCTGGCGCTGGCCCCGCCCCGGCGGAGCCGGATTGGAAATCCGGATCATAGGCGAACAACCCCGGCGGGAGCAGCCTGAATATTTCGGCCAGGTTGCGCAGGAACCCGTCCTGGGCCGAGCTGCGGCGCCATACCATCGCGATCCTGCGGCTGGGCGGGGGATCCTGGAACGGCAGCAGGCGGATGTCCGGCGATTGCGCAACCGGCGGCTGTACGGCCAGGACAGGCAGCAGGGTCAGGCCCACGTTGGCGGCCACCATCTGGCGCAGGGTTTCCAGACTGGTGGCGCGGAACTCGCCCCGCTCATGGGCGCCGGCCAGGTGGCAGACTTCCAGCGCCTGCTCGCGCAGACAGTGGCCATCTTCGAGCAGCAGCAGTCGTTCGTTGTCCAGGTCCTGCATGCGCAGCGGGCCGCGCGTGGCCAGTGGATGGGCCTCGGGGACCGCCAGCACAAAGGGTTCTTCAAACAGCAGCTCGCTGTGCAGCTGGTCGTCGGGCACCGGCAGGGCCAGGATCGCCGCGTCCAGGCGGCCATCGCGCAGCCTGGCCAGCAGCACGTCGCTCTTTTCCTCGACCAGCAGCAGCTCCAGCTGCGGGAACCGGGTGCGGATCTGCGGCACCACGTGGGGCAGCAGATAGGGCCCGAGGGTGGGGAAGATGCCGAGCCGGACCGTGCCGGACTCGGGGTCCTGTTCCCTGCGGGCGGCCTCCTTCATCTGCTCAACCTCGGCCACGATGCGCCGGGCGCGTTCGACCGCGTCAAGCCCGGCCGGGGTCAGCATCACCCGGCGCGGCGTGCGCTCCACGAGGGCCACGCCCAGCTCCTCTTCAAGCTTGCGGATCTGGGTGGACAGGGTCGGCTGGCTGACGAAGCAGGCGGCCGCGGCGCGGCCGAAATGCTTGTGGTCGGCCAGCGCGACCAGGTAGTAGATGTCGCGCAGGTTCACGGCCGTGCCGCCTGGCCCGCGCGCGCGATCACGCTGCCTCGCCTGCCGCCGTGGCGACCTTGGGGGCGCTGGTGCGGATCAGGTGGTCGAACGCGGACAGCGCCGCACGCGAGCCTTCGCCCATCGCGATCACGATCTGCTTGTACGGCGTGGTGGTGCAGTCACCCGCGGCAAACACGCCCGGCACGCTGGTGCGGCCATGGCCGTCGGTGACGATCTCGCCGCGGTCGGACAGTTCCACCGTGCCCTTGAGCCATTCGGTATTGGGCAGCAGTCCGATCTGCACGAAGATGCCGTCCAGCTTCACCTCGTGGCTGTCGCCGCTGGCGCGGTCGGTGTAGACCAGGCCGCTCACGCGCTTGCCGTCACCCAGCACCCGGGTGGTCTGGGCATTGGTGAGGATGGTCACGTTGGGCAGGCTGCGCAGCTTGCGCTGCAGCACTTCGTCGGCGCGCAGCTTGGTGTCGAACTCGAACAGGGTCACGTGGGCGACGATGCCGGCCAGGTCGATCGCGGCCTCGACGCCGGAGTTTCCGCCGCCGATCACCGACACGTGCTTGCCCTTGAACAGCGGGCCATCGCAGTGCGGGCAGTAGGCCACGCCCTTGTTGCGGTATTCGTTCTCGCCGGGCACGTTCATCTGCCGCCAGCGTGCGCCGGTGGACAGCACCACCGTTTTCGCGTGCAGCGAGGCGCCGTTGGCCAGCTTGATTTCGTGCAGGCCGTCTTCGCCCGCCGCGGTCAGGGCCTCCGCGCGCTGCAGGTCCATGATGTCCACTTCGTATTCACGCACGTGCTGCTCAAGCGCAGCGGCCAGCTTCGGGCCTTCGGTGTGCGGCACCGAGATGAAGTTCTCGATCGACAGGGTGTCCAGCACCTGCCCGCCAAAACGCTCGGCGGCCACGCCGGTGCGGATGCCCTTGCGCGCGGAATAGATGGCGGCTGCAGCGCCCGCCGGACCGCCACCGACCACGAGCACCTCGAAGGGCTCCTTGGCGGCGATCTTCTCGGCCTCACGCGCTTCGGCGCCGGTGTCGATCTTGGCCACGATCTGTTCCAGGCTCATCCGGCCCTGGTCGAACACCTCGCCGTTGAGGAACACGGTCGGCACGGCCATCACCTCGCGTGCTTCGACCTCTTCCTGGAACAGGGCGCCGTCGATTGCCACGTGGCGGATGTTCGGGTTCAGGGCTGCCATCAGGTTCAGCGCCTGCACCACGTCGGGGCAGTTCTGGCAGCTGAGCGAGTAGTAGGTTTCAAACAGGAACTCGCCTTCCAGGCCGCGGATCTGCTCCAGCGTCTCCTGGGCTGCCTTGGAGGGGTGGCCGCCCACCTGCAGCAGGGCCAGCACCAGCGAGGTGAACTCGTGGCCCATGGGCAGGCCGGCGAAACGCAGGTGGATGTCCTGGCCCGGGGTGGTCAGGGCGAACGAAGGCTTGTGCTCATTGTCATCGCGCACGACCTCGACGCTGATGCTGTCGCTGGCCGACTTCAGGTCTTCCAGCAGGGCCAGCATCTCGGCGGATTTTTCACCGTCGTCGACCGACGCGGTGATCTGGATCGGGCGCGTCACGCGCTCCAGGTAAGCCTTCAACTGGGCTTTGAGGTCGGCATCCAACATGCAAAATCTCCTGCAGGCGATAGCGGGGGTCGTGACGCGCCGTGGGGCGGCATCGGACGTGGGGGAGGGAGGGGGGGAGGGAGTGAACCGGAGCCCGCGCGAATCCGCGGCGGGGCTGGCGGCTGCGGGCAGGCAGCGGGCACGGGCTCCGGTTCACTCCCGCCTCCGCGGATGCGGGGACGGGAGTGAAGTGGGACAGGTCAAGCCTGGATGAAGCAGGACTTAGATCTTGCCAACCAGGTCCAGCGACGGCTTCAGGGTCTTCTCGCCTTCCTTCCACTTGGCCGGGCAGACCTCGTTCGGGTTGGCGGCGACGTACTGGGCGGCCTTGAGCTTGCGCAGGGTCTCGGTGACGTCACGCGCAATGGCGTTGTCGTGGATTTCCTGCGTCTTGATCACGCCTTCCGGGTTGATGACGAAGGTGCCGCGCAGGGCCAGGCCTTCTTCCTCGATATGCACGCCGAAAGCGCGGGTCAGCTGGTGGGTCGGGTCGCCGACCAGCGGGAACTGGGCCTTGCCCACCGCATCGGAGGTTTCGTGCCAGATCTTGTGCGAGAAATGCGTGTCGGTGGTGACGATGTAGACCTCGGCGCCGGCCTTCTGGAACTCGGCGTAGTTCTCGGCTGCGTCCTCGATCTCGGTCGGGCAGTTGAAGGTGAACGCGGCCGGCATGAAGATCAGGACCGACCACTGACCCTTCAGGTCGGCATCGGTGACTTCGATGAACTCGCCGTTGCGGTAGGCGGTGGTCTTGAACGGCTGGACTTCGGTGTTGATCAGGGACATGGATTCCTCGTTTCTACGGTTGAGAGAGGGGGAGAGCGGCCGGGCAGTGCCGGCGACAGGGGTAATGATAGGTACAGTGAATCGATATGGCAAATCGATAGATATGATATATCCAATAGGCCTAGCCTATCAATTCGCCTGACAAAGGAGTCCAGCAAGGAGGGTGGGACGCGGCTTTGACTGCGCTCCTATTCCCTACGCCAAAGACCTGCGGGGCGACCACTCGTAGTGATGGATGGACGCTTTCCAGCCGCCACCATAGGATCGGCCAATGAATGAAGTGAACCCCACGCGTCCGGATGAATTGCTGCGCTGGGCGCGCGCGCGTATTGCGCCGGAGGACGCCATGCTTCTCCTGGCCCACGTATTGCGGCGATCGGTGTCATGGCTGTACGCGTACGGGGACCAACCCGTGGGCGCCGGAGATGTCGCGGGTTTCCAGGCGCTGGTGGAGCGGCGCGAGGCGGGCGAACCCGTGGCTTACCTGACCGGTCGGCGGGGTTTCTGGACCCTGGACCTGGCCGTCAGCCCCGACACCCTGATCCCGCGCCCGGAAACCGAGCGTCTGGTGGAGCTGGCACTTGAACGGATACCGATGGGCACGGCGCCGCGAGTGCTCGATCTGGGCACCGGCAGCGGCGCGATTGCCCTGGCCCTGGCCAGCGAACGGCCGCAGGCGCAGGTAGTGGCCACCGACCGCAGCACCGACGCACTGATGGTGGCGAAGGCGAATGCGCGGGAGCACCAGTTGGCCAACGTCGCTTTCGTCCAGGGCAACTGGTTCGTGCCCGTGTCCGGCCAGCGCTTCGACCTGATTGCCTCCAATCCGCCCTATATCGCCGCTGACGATGCCCACCTGGGTCGCGGCGACCTGCGTTTTGAACCGCCTGCGGCCCTGGCTTCGGGCCGTGACGGGCTGGATGCACTGCGGATCATCGTTGCCGGAGCGCCCGGGCACCTGAGGCCCGGAGGATGGCTGCTTGTTGAGCACGGCCTGGAGCAGGGCGAGGCGGTGCGCGGGCTGTTCACAGATGCAGGGCTGGAAGCGGTGGAGACCGTGCGCGATCTGGAAGCCCGGGACCGGGTGACCCTGGGCCAACGGCCGGGAACGGCGGAAGGGCCTTGAGCCGCTGTTAGACTTCATTGCTGGAAAAGACCTTGGAGAGGCGCCGAATGCGCACGCTGTATCCGGAGATCGAGCCCTATGACAGCGGCATGCTGCAGGTGGACGGGCGCCACACCCTTTACTACGAACAGTGTGGCAATCCCAAGGGCAAACCGGTGGTGCTGCTGCATGGCGGACCGGGCAGCGGGGCCGGCGCCAGGATGCGCCGCTTCCATGATCCAGCGAGGTATCGGATCGTGCTGTTCGACCAGCGCGGTGCGGGTCGCTCCACGCCCAACGCGGAACTGATCGACAACACCACTTGGCACCTGGTGGACGATATTGAAAAACTGCGCGAGCACCTGGGGATTGATGCCTGGCAGGTGTTCGGCGGCTCATGGGGCTCAACCCTGGCGCTGGCCTATGCCCAGCAGCATCCGCGCCGGGTGCGCGAGCTGGTGCTGCGCGGCATCTTCATGCTGCGTCGCTGGGAGGTGGAGTGGTTCTACCAGCAGGGCGCTTCGCGGCTGTTTCCGGAAGCGTGGGAGCAGTACCAGGCCGCAATCCCCGAAGACGAGCGTGACGACTTCATCGCCGCCTACAACCGCCGCCTGACCAGCGACGATGAAGCCACCCGGCTGGCGGCGGCGCAGGCCTGGAGCGTGTGGGAGGCCTCGACCTCATTCCTCCACCAGGATCCGGATTTCGTCAGCGGGCATGGAGACCCTGCCTTCGCGCTGGCCTTTGCCCGGATCGAGAACCACTACTTCCACAACCGCGGGTTCTTCGAAGTGGACGGTCAGATCCTGCGCGATGTGTACCGGATGGTGGATATACCCGGGATCATCGTGCACGGGCGCTACGACGTGGTGTGTCCGGTCAACAACGCCTGGGACCTGCACAAGGCATGGCCGAAGGCCGAGCTGATGGTCACCCCGGCGTCCGGACATTCGGCATTCGAGCCGGAAAACACCGATGCGCTGGTGCAGGCTACCGACCGCTTCGCGGAATAGGTTGCCGCTCAGGCAGGGCTGCCATCCGGGTTGCGGTCGATCATCCACAGGCCGGCCCAGAGCTTGAGATCCAGCTCGTAGCCTTCGGCATGCTTGTGCATCAGCCAGGCAGGAGCGTCGGCGCGTGCAATGGCGTGCACGATGATGTCCTCGCCAGCCACGCCGCCGCCAGGGCCGATCTGGCGCAGATCCCGCGCACGCACCATGACGATGCGCTCGCTGCTCATGCCGGCGGTGGTGGGGCCGCCCACCAGCACCTCGACGTGGCCCGGCTCCCAACCGGTTTCCTCGATCAGTTCGCGCCGAGCCGCCGCTTCGATGGTGTCGTTGTCGTCGTCATCGCCGACCAGGCCTGCCGGCATCTCGACCGCGCGGGCGCCGATGGCTTCGCGGTACTGCTCCACAAACAGCACCCGGTCGTCCGGGGTGACGGCGATGACCTGCACGGCCAGGCCTCGGGCGCTGTGGGTGCGTTCGCACCATTCCCAGCGGCCGCGCTTGACCAGGCGCAGCCACTTTCCTTCATGGAGCAGCTCGGTGTCTTCAGAGGCAGGGTGGCTCATCGATAGGCGTCCGGGGCAGGGGTGAATGGCAGGTTGGCAGCCTCGTGCAAGCGGCGCCGGGTGAGCGGGCCGAAATCCATGGCCTCGCACAGTGCCCAGAGCGCGTCGGGCTCGGCCTGTCCACGCGGGAACGGGGCAGCGCTCTCGCCCAGCGGTACATCGCAGGCAATGGTGGTCAGCTGCCGGTACAGCAGGACTTCTTCGCGGTGCGCGCGCAGCGAGGCGGCCACGCGCGCCGCGCCGCGCAGGCGCAGGAACGGCACCTCATCGGTCCGCTCCAACACCGCATCCAGGCTGCCGAAGTGGGCGAGCAGGGCCGCTGCCGTGCGCGCTCCCACGCCGGGCACGCCCGGGATGTTGTCAACGCTGTCGCCGCACAGCGCCAGGTAATCGGTGATCTGCCCGGGGTGAACGCCGTGGCGGGCATGTACGCCGTCGGGTCCCCAGCGCATCCCGCGGGCAAAATCCCACTGCTGGTCACCCGGCTGCAGCAGCTGGGACAGGTCCTTGTCGGCCGACACGATCACGCCACGATGGCCGATGCCCCGGCCCTGATGCAGGGCACTGCCGATCAGATCGTCGGCCTCGTATTCGCCGTGGCCCACCACGTTCAGGCCCAGCACCATGCACAGCGCCCGGCAGTAGGCGAACTGGCGCTTGAGCGTGTCCGGCGTCGGCGGCCGGTTGGCCTTGTAGGGTGGATAGAGCGTATTGCGGAAGCAGCCGTCCACGGCATCGTCGAACGCGATCACGATGTGCCGTGGACGCTCGCGCTCGAGCAGTTCCAGCAGGAAGCGGGCGAATCCGTGGACGGCGTTCGTGGGCCAGCCGTCGGCGTCCTGGAATTCGTCCGGCATTGAATGCCAGGCCCGGAACACGTACAGGCTGGCATCCACCAGGTGCAGTGGCGGTCGGGTCTTGAGGTCCGCCGTCACGGTTGCCAGGTGGTGAGCAGGGCGGTCGGGTCGGGCCGTTCGCGCTCAGGAGCTTCGTGGGTGGGAGTGCCAATATGGATGAAGCCGGCGATCCGCTCCTGCGCCGATAGCCCCAGCCGGTTGGCCACGTTCGCGTCATATGCGGGCCAACCGGTCAGCCACTGCGCACCGAAACCTTCCGCCTGGGCTGCCAGCAATAGCGAGAAGCACACGCACCCGGCAGTGAGCAGGCGCTCCTGTTCCGGAATGCGGGTGTCTTCCTCGTCGAACACCGCGACCACGGCCACCACCAGCGGCGCATGGGTGAAACGCTGCCGGTCCTTTTCAACTGCGGCCGGGGCTGCGTCGGGATCGGCCGTCAGGGTGATCCTGGCCAGCTCATCGCCCAGTGCCGCGCGGGCTGCGCCTTCAATGGTGATGAACCGGAAAGGCTCCCGCCTGCCGTGGTCGGGGACGCGCACTGCGGCGCCGAGCATCCTCAGCAGGCTGGCCGGATCCGGCCCTGGCGCGGCAAGCTGACGGGCGGGGGTGGAACGGCGGTTTTCAAGCAGGCAGCGCCCTTGAACGGCGCCATCTGGGACGGGGTTCACAGACTCGTGATTGTTCATTCAGGATGGTATACAGGTGTGGCACGTAGTCCGTGCCTTTCCCCCTGATTGTGACCCGAATGCCGTCCAGAGACGACATCGCTGACAGACTGTCCCTTCGTACGGCCTCTTCGGGGAGCCGGGATGCGGAGCGCATCCTCGAGCGCCTGAAGCGTGAAGCCGTTACCGAACTGGTCGGCGTGCTGTCCGGATTCTGGAGCGCGATCGAAGAGCAGGCGCGGCTGGCGGCGCTGGCCGGGCACAACTTCAGCGCTGCACAGGAAGATCGCGTGGCGGTGCTCGCGCTCAGTCACCGCGCGCTGGAACTCGCCAACCGTTACCGCGAGTCGATCGAGGAGTCGTTCGAATTCTGGCGTGAGCCCTCCGTCGAGCCCGAGCGGCCCGAAGACCTGGAACTGATGTCCGAGGGCGAGCTGGAGACCTACCTGGCCGGACAGCAGATCGTCGAACTGCTCGAACACCAGTTCCTTCATCCGCTGGCCCAGCTGGATGAAAGGCTGGAGGCGCTGGCCGCCAGCATCGGCATCGAAGGGCAGCCGCGCAATCCGCTGCGCCCGGAAGTGGCCGTGTCGTCTTTCGTCGCCCTGTTCGACGAAGACGATCTGACCCCGGGCCTGCGCACGATGGTGTTCCAGCAGTTCGACAAGCGACTGCCCAAGGTCCTTGGCGAGGTCTACGTCATGGCCAACCGCACCCTGGCTGAAGCCGAGTACGGCGGTCAGGGCGCGGGATCGGCGCGGCGGAACTATCCCGCCGGCCGCGGGCGAGATGCCGGGTCTTCGCCCCGGGTTGCCGAGGCTGCTGAGTCCTGGGTTCCAGACGGCGGCATGGTGGAGCCCATTGCCGGGCAGGGCGGCAGTGGACAGGTTGGAGTGCGGCAGGCTGGAGGCGGGCAGGCTGGAGCAGGGCAGGCCGGAGCAGGGCAGGCCGGAGCCAGCGCCGGTACTTTTTCCGGCGGTGCGGCGTCAAGGTCGCCCGGGGGTGTTCCGGGTGAGGGCCAGCCGCTGCGCTACCGCGATATTGTCCGTGAACAGCTGCGCGCCTGGCGTGCCAGCGGCGGCGTGCATGCGGTGCCGGCCGATGACGGCGGCAGTGTGGCCGAGGAAGCCGGGGCGGTGGCCGAGGCCGCTGCCGAAGCCGCGGGCCAGGTGCTGGATGCCGAAGACATGCTCAGCGTCGCCTCGCTGCTGCAGGGGGAAGATCCCGCGCCCTACGCCCGGGTGCTGGCCGGTGAGGACAAGCGCGCGCTGGCCGACGTGATCCGCGCGGAAATCCTGGGCGGCGTGCGCCAGCTGGGGCTCGACCCTTCCACCACCCGCTTTGCCGCCGACGAGGAAGATGCGATCGACCTGGTCGGCATCCTGTTCCAGTCGCTGTGCGAGGCCAACGACCTGCTGCGCCGTGCCCAGTCGATGTACGGCCGGCTGGTGGTTCCGTACGTGAAGGTCGCGCTGACCGATGATTCCATGTTCAACCGCCGCAGCCATCCTGCCAGGCGCCTGCTTGATGCGCTGACCGAGGCCTGTGACGGCAACACCGGGCAAAGCCCGCAGGACCGGGAAACGCTGGACCGGGCGGAGCATGCGGTGGACCGGGTGGTGGAGGAATACCGCGACGACCAGGCGATCTTTGAACTGGCCGCCAGCGAGCTGCGCGACCAGCTGGATCAGCAGCGTCGCCGCTCGGGAGTGGCGGAAAAGCGCGTGGCCGAGGCCATCCACGGCCGCGAACGGCTGCAGGCGGCGCGGAGCAATGCCGACAGCCTGGTGGCGTCGCGCCTGGCCAGGCGGCCGCTGACCCGGCCCATTGCCCACTTCATCGACGAACACTGGCGCCACTACCTCACCCAGACCTGGCTGCGCGACGGCGCGGATTCAGAGCGCCATCGCCGTGCGATCGGCCTGGGCGATGCGATGGTGCAGGTGGATGCCGACGCGGCGCAGGTGCGCGGTTCGGCCGTCGCCGCGCAGCTGCTGGCCCTGCAGGCGCCGCTGGGCGAGTGCTACACCAGCTGCGGCCTTGATGCCAACGCTGCGCGCGATGCCGTGGCGCGGATCATTTCCGCCTTGGCCATGCCCGACACCCCGCGTTCCGTACACGAGCCGCACGGTGACGCACTGGACGAAACCGGTGAAGAGGAGGCGGGCATTCCATTACGCCTGGCCGGTGGCCTGGACAGTCTTGAGCACGATCCCGCCATCGCCGCGCGCATGCGCCGCCTGCGGGTGGGCCAGGGCCTGCGGCTGGTGGATCGGCATGGCCGTGAATCGGCGGCCCGGATCGCCTGGATCAGTCCACTCACATCGCGCTTTCTGATCGTCAACCGGCGCGGTGTCAGGCAGATGGTCGTCTCGCCGGAAGAGCTCGCAGTACTGGTGGCCAACGGCCGGGTCGTGGTGCGCTCGGTGGATGCACCCTTCGACGAGGCGATGAAACAACTCTGGCAGCGGCTGAACCAGCCGCCGGCCCCGCCGCTGCGCGCTGTCAACGACGACTGATCGCGTCCCGCATTCTTCTTTCCCCACGTTCCAGGCGCCTTCGGCACTTGGCGGTCGGCTTCCGGCTTTTCGCGGCGAACGCGTAAACTGCGACCTCTGTCACGGACTGGTATGTTCGGTGAGCGGTCAGGGGAGTGGATTCGTGGAAAGGGACGCCATGGTGAAGGGGCAACCCGGCCGGGACAGGCGTGATGACGGGGACGGCATTACGTACGCCGAGCTGGTGGAAGCGCTCGAGGCCGGGGTAGCGGCGCAGTTGTTGCCGTTGCTTACCAGCTGTATCGAGGCGGAGAAGGCTGCGCTGCTCCGGCAGATGCGCGCTGAGGCGCCGCCGCACGACGGCGCAGAAGACATTGCCAACCTGAACATCATCGCCGGCCAGATCATCGCCTACGAGCGGCGCTGGAAGATCCACTTCCATCGTGCCTTCGCGAGATGGCCGGACCCGCCCCGGGTGGAGGTGCACGACGCATTCAGTCTGGTGTCGGATGATGAGCTGCAGGCGCAGCTGATCGGGCAGCCGGCGATCGAGGCCCTGGAGCGGCGCCACGCCGATGTTCTCGACACCCTCGACAGGAGGCTGTGGTCGCTGGCGGCTGAAATGGGGGGCAAGGTGCGCCCCGCCAACCCGCTTTCGCCGCAGCATCTGGTTGACAGTTTTCTCTACACTTTTACCCCGGCCGATTGCGGTCCGCGCCTGCGCGCTGCGCTGTTGCGCCACTTTGAACGCTTGGCAGGCGAAAGCCTGGTGGGGGTCTACGGCTGGTGCAATCGCCAGCTGGCCGATGCGGGATGCGCGCTGGCCGGGGTCAGCGATTACGCCACCCTCGCCGCCACCATGGTCAGCGCGCGCAGGGGCGATGCGGCGCGGGGCTGGGGCGAGGACAACGCGCTCGTCCCGGCTGACGCAGGCCGGCGTGGAGAGCCCGCCGCGACTTCGCACAACCGCAGCGACGCAGTGCGGGGCAACGTCCTGCGGCACCGCGTCCGCTCCCGGCGGGAAGCGCGCGGCGGGCGTGTGCCGGGCGTGCGCAGTCTGCGGCCGGAGGAGTTCCTGGCGGTGCTTTCCCTGTTGCAGGGCGAGCCGGTGCCGCCTGTGGACTCGCGCACCGGGTACGGAGGGCTGATGCGCAACGGCCTGGACCGCGTGGCCGGCAGCCTGGGAATTGACAGTGCCAGCGCACGGCCGTCGGTCGAGCAGGAGGACGCGCTGGACCTGATCGGGATGCTGTTCGATCAGTTGGCCGCGCACCATCAGCTGTCATCCGGCGGGCGCGAGTGGCTGACCCGGTTGTCGCTGCCTTACCTGCGCCTGGCACTGGCTGAACCGGGATTGTTCGAGCATGCCCCGCAGCCGGCTGCGACGCGACTGCTTTCGCTGCTGGTGGAGCTGTGGGACGGCAATCGCCGTATAGGCCCGCATGACGCCGGGCTGCACGACCTGGCCGACGAAGCGGCGCGGGAAGTGGTCGACGGATATCACGGAGATGACGCCGCGTTCGCACGGGCGTTGGCACGACTTGAAAGCGCATTGGAGCCCTTGCGCCGACGGGCTGCGGTCAGCGAACGCAGGGCCTGGCAGGCGATCGAGGGCGGGGAGCGGTTGGAGGCGGCGCGCCGTGAGGCCGACCGTGAGCTGGCGTCACGCCTGCACGAACGGCCATTGTTGCCAGCCGTGACGGTGTTCCTGGAAGAGTACTGGCGCCAGTCGCTGGTGCAGGCCTGGCTGCGTGCCGGGCCGGAATCGGAGCGCTATGCCGCCGCGCGGGAGCTGGGTGATGCGCTCGTGCGACTGGATGCGGACGCAGCAAAGGTGCAGGGCGCGCAGGTGGCCGCACGCCTGATCGATCTGCAGCCACGGCTGCACGACTGCTATGCCGCGTTGGGCCTGGAGCCCACAGGGGTCGGATCGCAGGTGGCCACGCTGGTAGGGGAACTCGCCAACCCGGATGCGCCACGCCGGGTGCACGGCTTCAAGCCGCTTGCGCAGACGGCCGGGACGGATGGCCCCGCCGCGGTGGCTGACGGGCTGGAAGGGCTGGATCCGGGCCGGATCCTGGTGCAGATGGAGGCGGGCGAGCCGGTTCGTACACTCCGAATTGCCTGGTGCAGCCCACTTAGCGGTGACAGCCTGCTGGTGGGAGCGCAGGGCACCCGCGAACTGCTGCTGTCACCGGAGGAGCTGGCCGGCATGCTCGCCGATGGACGGCTGTTGCCGCGTCCTGTCGAAGGAGCGGTGGAGGCTGCGCTGCGCCGCATCGAGAGGACTCTGGGCTGCCCGGCGGCGGAATGATTCGCGCTAGGATGTCCGATCAGGGAAACGGAGGCGAATGATGACGCTGACCATTGGTGTCGCGCGTGAAACCGCACAGGGGGAGCGACGCGTCGCACTCACCCCGGAAACCTGCCGCAAGCTCGCCACCACGGGTGCGCGGCTGCTGGTGGAGCGGGGCGCCGGTGCAGGCGCCCACTTTCCCGACCAGGCATACGCCGATGCGGGGGCCACCCTGGTGGATTCAACCCGGGATGCGGTGACTGATGCCGACCTGGTGCTGTGCGTGCAGCCCCCTGCGGCGGAGGCGATCGCGGGCCTGAAGCAGGAAGCGGTGCTGGTAGGCATCCTGCAGCCGCAGGCCGATCCAGCGCGTGGCGAGGCGCTGGTCGCGCGTGGAATCCTTGCTTTCCCGCTGGAGCGCCTGCCGCGTACAACGCGGGCCCAGGCCATGGATGTGCTCAGCTCGCAGGCCGGCATGGCCGGCTACAAGGCGGTGCTGGCCGCTGCCTGGCTGGCGCCCCGGTTCTTCCCGATGCTGACCACCGCCGCCGGCACCATCCGGCCGTCGAAGGTGCTGGTGATCGGCGCCGGCGTGGCTGGGCTGCAGGCCATCGCTACCGCCCGCCGGCTGGGGGCACAGGTGGAAGGCTTCGACGTGCGGCCGGAAACCCGCGAGCAGATCGAATCACTTGGCGGGCGATTCCTCGACCTGGGCGTAAGCGCCGCGGGCGAAGGCGGCTACGCGCGCCAGCTCACCGAGGAGGAGGGCGCGGAGCAGCAGCGGCGCCTGGGCGAGCACCTGAAGAACATCGACGTGATCGTGAGCACGGCGGCGGTGCCGGGACGGCCAGCGCCGAAGATCATCACCGCGCAGATGGTCCAGGGCATGAAGCCGGGCACGGTGGTCATGGACCTGGCCGCCGAGTCCGGTGGCAACTGCGAACTGACCCGCCCGGGTGAAACGTTCGTCCAGGACGGGGTGACGATTTCCGGCCCGCTGAACCTCGCCAGCGAAGGCGCACAGCACGCCAGCGAAATGTACGCGCGCAACGTTTTCAATTTCGTCCAGCTGCTGATCGCGGACGGCGCGCTTGCGTTCGACTGGGAAGACGAGCTGCTGGCGAAGACGGTCTGGCCGGAGCGCGAGAAGGCTGCCGCGGACGGGTGAGGCCGCGCTCCGGAGCGATGCCGCCCGGACCTGCCGGATCGGGCGTCAGCGCTCCACCGGATTCTGTTGCAGCCAGTCGCGGCGTTCAGCGGGCGTCATTTCCTTCCAGCGTTCACGCAAGGCTTCGCGCTCGCTGGCGGGAAGGCTGCGCATCCGCTGGTACAGCGCGCGTGCTTCTTCGCGACTTTCCGGACTCATGTCACGCCAGCGCTTCATGCCGTGGTGGGCGCGCTGGCGCTCTTCGGGCGACATCTGCTGCCAGCGCTCGGCATGACGGAGCATGCGCGCGCGCTGCCCGGGGGCGTCGTTCCAGCGGTCGCGCACGGTGGCGATGAGTGCTTCGCGCTGCTGGCTGGTCAGCTGGTCCCATTCGGGAAGGTCCTGCGGGGCCTGCGCCAGCGCGGGTCCGGCCAGGCCGGACAGCCCCAGGGCGAGCGCCACGGCAAGTGTGGGGATTCGCATGTGCTTACTCCATCGCGACCGGCTGGGCATCGGAGGCCAGCCAGACAAACAGGTCGGGATCCTCTGCGAACGTGCTCAGGGGATCGTCGTAGGGGTCGAAGGCGGGTGCCGGGACGGACGCGGCGGAATCGGCCATGGTTTCAACCGGGAACGGCTGGGGATCAAGGGCATCCGGGGACACCAGCACGTACATGCCTGCCGCGAATATGAACACCGCCGAGCAGGCGGTTGCCAGTCCCCAGCCAGCGGGCCGGGCCAGCCAGGTGGGACGGGTGGGTGCCGGTTCCGGCCGCGGGCGCAGTCGGGCCAGGGTCTGTGCCGGTACGTGGGCCACGGCCCTGGCGTGGAGCGCCCGGGCAACGTGGTCAACATGCTGCGGATTGTGGGTGTCGCCGGTCATTGGAACTCCTCCAGTTTTTTTTGCAGTGCGCCGCGCGCGCGCGACAGGTGCGTTTTTACCGAGCCCTCGCTGCAGCCCATCACCCGCGCGGTGGTGGCCACGTCCAGCTCCTCCAGCACGCGCAGGGTGAAGGCTTCGCGCTGCCGGCGCGGCAGTTCGCGCAGGGCCTCGACCAGTCGTGCCCAGGCCTCGCGGCTGTCGTGGGCCCGGGAGGGATCCGGAGCATCGTCGGCCCATTCCGGGCCCTCCATTTCCCGGTCTTCGGAGCTGGTCATCCAGCCGAGGCGGAACGTGCGCCGGCGCTGGATGTCGATGATCCGGCTGCGCAGGATGGTCCAGAATAGGGTCGGCCACTCCGCGGATGGACGTTCGCGATAACCCAGCATCCGGGTCATGGCGTCCTGCACCGCGTCCAGGGCGTCATCGCGGCTGCGCAGGCCGATCTCGGCAAAGCGGAAAGCGCGGGCACGTACGCCGGCAAAGAACGCATCCAGGGTTTCTTCCTGTGCCCGGACAGGCGCGCGCGGATCGGTGCTGGGGGCTGGTTTGCTCACCAGGCCCAGCTTACCGCTCGGGCGCAGGGTCGGCTGCGCCGCGGCCACGCTGGTGTCGTCATATTGCCTGGCAAGATTGCCGTCCATCCGGTTGACCGTGCACCTTGGTTATCGGGGTCTGCCACTGACAACGCGTGGATGCGGCTGCGGTTGACCGGCCGGCATGACGTTCGTGTGTGGTTATGATGCGGTTCAACTCAGGTTTCCGGCAGGGAGTAGGGCATGGGCGATGGATTTGTGGCGCTGTACATCTTCATGCTGGCGGCAATCGCCGGTCATGTGATCATTTCCCGGGTGCCGGTGATCCTGCATACGCCGCTGATGTCGGGCTCCAATTTCATCCATGGGGCTGTGTTGATCGGCGCGATGGTGGTGCTGGGGCACGCGGATACGACGGTGGAGAAAATCATCGGTTTCGTGGCGGTGGTGATGGGTGCCGGCAACGCTGCCGGCGGCTATGTGGTCACCGAGCGGATGCTGGAGATGTTCAAGACCGGCAACAAGCCCGGTGCCGGCGCCAAGGGGGGCGGGTCATGAGCTGGACCGGGCCGGAAGTGCTGTCGCTGGTGGTCAGGATCAGCTACCTGGCGGCCGCCACGCTGTTCCTGCTGGGCCTGCAGCGGATGGCCTCCCCGCGCACCGCCCGCAGCGGTATCCAGTGGGCCGGGCTGGGCATGCTGATCGCAACCGTGGCCACGTTCCTGCTGCCCGGGCTGGAAAACATCGCCCTGATCCTGGTGGCGATCGCGGTAGGCGGTGCGCTGGCCTGGTATTCGGGCAAAAAGGTGGCAATCACCGACATGCCGCAGATGGTGGCCATGTACAACGGACTGGGCGGCGGCTCTGCGGCAGCCATCGGTGCGGTGGAATTGCTGCGCTGGTCCGATGCCGGGACCACGCCGGGCGTGGTGGTGCCGCTGCTGGCGGTGACCGGTGCGCTGATCGGCGCCGTGGCGCTGTCCGGCTCGTTGATCGCCTGGGCCAAGCTGGATGGGCGCATGGACAAGCGCTACGCCTTCCCCGGCATGCAGGTCTTCAATGCCGGCGTGTTCGTCGCCGCGATCGTGCTGGGCGGGCTGGCGATGTGGACCCTGGGCGTGCCGTGGATCATCGCCTTCTTCCTGGTGGCGCTGGCGCTGGGCGTGCTGATGACCCTGCCGATCGGCGGCGCCGACATGCCGGTGGTGATCTCGCTCTACAACGCGCTCACCGGCCTGGCGGTGGCGTTCGAGGGCTACGTGCTGGGCAACGAGGCGCTGATCATCGCCGGCATGATGGTGGGTGCGGCGGGCATCCTGCTGACCCGGCTCATGGCCAAGGCCATGAACCGCTCGATCAAGAGCGTGCTGTTCTCCAACTTCGGCGGTGGCGGCGGCGAGCAGCGGGAGATCGCCGGCAGCCAGAAGCCGATCGAGGCCGGTGACGTGGCGGCGATGATGGCCTATGCGGAGCGCGTGGTGATCGTGCCCGGCTACGGCATGGCCGTGGCCCAGGCCCAGCACAAGATCTGGGAGCTGAGCCAGCGCCTGATCGAGCGCGGGGTAAAGGTGAAATTCGCCATCCACCCGGTGGCCGGGCGCATGCCGGGGCACATGAACGTGCTGCTGGCCGAGGCCGGGGTGCCGTACGACCTGATCGTGGATATGGACGACATCAATCCCGAATTCAGGAATACCGACGTGAGCCTGGTGATTGGCGCCAATGACGTGGTCAACCCGGTGGCCAAAACTGACCCGGCCAGCCCGATCTACGGCATGCCGATCCTGGACGTGGTTGATTCAAAGAACACCATCGTCATCAAGCGCGGCAAGGGCACCGGCTTTGCCGGGATCGAGAATGCGCTGTTCTACGCCGACAACACCCGCATGCTCTACGGCGATGGCGCGGACATGGCCAGCGCCCTGGTCAGCGAACTGAAGGCGCTCGATGGCGGGCACTGACCGCCCGCCGCGCCATTGTCGCCGCTTACCGCGAAAGCACGGCGGCGATCACCAAGCCCGCGGCCAGCCAGGCCATATCGGCTGCGCCGTGGGTCGTCTGGGTCAGCACCCAGGCATGCTGGGGCCCCAGTTTGAGCGCGGCTTCCCAGGGCGTGAGCCCCAGCATCCGTCCCAGCAGCCCGGCCACGACCACCCAGACAGAGAGCACAATGCACACGCTGGTGGCCAGCACGCCCCACAGGGCGCGCGACAGGCCGGGGCGGACCCGCGCCAGGCGCAGCAGCAGGGCGGCATCCAGGGCGGCGACCACCGCCATCCAGCTGACCGTGGCGCCGGTGGCCATCGACACGAGCACCCACAGGGCCGCGCAGCCGGCGATGCCCAGCAGCAACAGCAGCAGGGTGAACCAGGGTGGGGTCGCGGCGGGCCTGGAGGTCATGGGCGCATGGGGTCCGGGGGCGCGACAGCATACAGCCCCGGGGCAGCGGCGATACAATGCAGCTTGTGAGTGCGCAGCACTGCCCCCATTGATCAGCCTATGTATTCCCGAACCAGTGAACCCGTACGCCTCGAGCGTGACTGCCCCGCCGTCCTGGTGCCCCAGGGCGATTCCGTCATCCTGCCCGCCGGCAGCGTTGGCTATATCACCCAGGCCCTGGGTGGCAGCTACACCGTGTTTGTCGAAGGCAACCTGTTCCGCATCGCCGGTAGCGACGCGGAGGCGATCGGCAAGGAGGTCCCTCCGCCGATCGAACTGCCCGAAGGTGCCGGCGAGACCGAGGTGGAAAAGCTGGTGTGGCAGCAGCTGCGCACCTGTTTCGATCCGGAAATTCCGATCAACATCGTCGACCTGGGCCTGGTGTACGAGGCGACAGTTGAGCCGGCCGAGGATGGCAAGCGTTCGGTCGGGATCAAGATGACCCTGACCGCGCCGGGCTGCGGAATGGGCGACGTCATCGTGGACGATGTGCGTCACCGGCTGGAAATGATCCCCACCGTGGCCGAGGCCGATGTGGAACTGGTGTTCGACCCGCCGTGGAATGCCAGCATGATGTCCGAGGCCGCGCGCCTGCAGACCGGCATGTTCTGATCCGGTGGTTTGCGGTCGTAAGCGTTGCGTGCCTGCTGCTGGCAGCGGCTTGTGTGGGCATGGCAACGCGGGAGGGTGGCGTGCAGGCAACGCAGGGGCTGGACGGCGAAGGGCCGTGGCAGCAATTCATCATCAAGTACCGGCCGGACAGCGCACCGGGGCGGGATCCGCACGCGGCTCAGGCCAGGCTGGAGAATCCGGATTACCCTGCCGGCGCTGGTGCCGGCGCAGACGCCAACCACTCACTCCCGCGTTTGGAGTGGAAGCGGCGGCTGGGAGTCGGTGCGGACCTGTTCGTGGCCGACCGGCCGCTGGATCGTGACGAGGCGCGACGCCTGTTTGATGCCTTGGCCGCGGATCCCGAAGTGCAGTACGTGGAAGCCGAGACGATGATGCACGCGCTGCCGGTACAGCCGCAGCGCCCGCGCTGAGGGCGATTCAGCCCGCGGCTTCGAAGCGGTTTGCATCCACGTTCTTGCGCACGCCGCGTGGATTCCAGACGCGGCCGTTCATGGCGATGTAGACGCCCGGCGAGAGCGACTGCACGGCGCCCACTGCGGTGCCGATATTGAATTCGGCGTCCGAGCCGCGGAAGCGGGCCGGGTTGAGCGCGCCGGTGAGCACGATGGTCTTGTCGGCCAGGCTTTCCAGCGTCTGCGCTGTTTCCACCATCGAGTCGGTGCCATGGGTGATCAGCACGTGCCGGCACGCCTGGGCGGCGATGGTGGCGCGGATCAACTCGCGGTCGGCATCGTCGATGTGCAGCGAGTCCTTGCGCAGGATCGGGATCACCCGGAAGCGGAACGCGACGCCCAGTTCCTGCAGGATCTGCCCGATCTGGGGTTCACCCACCTGAAAGTCGGACTTGTCGTCGAAATACACCTTGTCGATGGTGCCGCCGGTGGTGACGATCAGCAGTTCTTCCATAGGGCGTTCGGGCAATCAGGCAGCGGAAAGAGCGTGCATTCTATCCGCCCGGCGACAATGCCGGAGCATTGGCCAGTGGGTCAGCCGGACCGTTTCCTCTGGCGGGCGGCCAGGCCCGGCCAGCTGGCCAGCAGGATGATCGCCACTGCCAGCAGGATTTCGATGATTGCCAGCAAGCGGTACCCCGGCGTGCTCCAGGCTTCCATCACCCCGTGGCTGAACCACAGCAGCCCAGCCACGCCGGACCAGAACGTCGCCAGACGGCTTCCAGCGAGCACGCCGACGCCCAGCAACAGCGGCGGGCCGATGAAGACCACCAGCGCCGTGGCCATGTGGCCGCGACCCAGATACCACAGGGCGAACAGGCCGGCCAGGGCAATCAGCGTGGCGGCGTGGACGATGCGCAGCGTACGGGGGGTCATGACGCCACCTTGGCCGCAAGCTTTGCCACGCGCCGTCCCAGGGCCCGGGCGAGGGTGGCTTCATCATCACTGGGGCGCGCATCGTCACCCGTGCCAGCCACGTGGCTGGCCCCATACGGCGTGCCGCCGCTGCGCGTGGTGCTGAGCGCCGGCTCGGTGAACGGGATGCCCACGATCACGCAGCCATGGTGCAGCAGCGGGATCATCATCGACAGCAGGGTGGACTCCTGCCCGCCGTGCATGGTGGAGGACGAGGTGAACACCGCAGCGGGCTTGTCCACCAGGGTGCCGCTGGCCCACTGCGCGCCGAGCCCATCGATGCAGTGCTTGAGGGGGGCGGCCATGTTGCCGAAACGGGTGGGACTGCCAAGCAGCAGGCCGTGGCACTCATCGAAATCCGCGGCTTCCACGAAGGGTGCGCCTTCGGCGGGCACGGGCGGCTCGGCGGTGATGGTGACGGCTGCCACCGGCGGAACCGTGCGCAACCGTGCGCGACAGCCGTCCACTTCCTCGACCCCGCGCGCGATCTGTCGCGCCAGCCGCGCCACCGCGCCGTTGCGGCTGTAGTAGAGCACCAGAATTTCGGTCATCTTCCCACCCTTTGAAAGCGGCAAGGATAGATCATCCCCGCCCGGCCGCCGGTACGCCGCCACCGGATGTCGCGCTGTCTTCGGGTAATCTCGCTGCGATGGGAGCATCGACGTACCACTGGAAGGACCGCCTGGCTGACCGCGCACGCGCGCGTTCCTTCGTGCGTTTCCTGGGGCGGCGGTTCTTCGACGACCGGCTGCTTGAAGCCGCCGGCGCGCTGTCGTTCACCACGGTATTGGCCCTGGTGCCGCTGTCGATCGTCATCTTCGGCGTGCTGTCGGCGTTTCCGGTGTTCGAGCAGTGGAGCGCGGTGCTGCAGGACTTCATCTTCACCAACTTCGTTCCCAGCGCAGCGCAGGCGGTGGAATCCTACCTGCTGCAGTTCTCGGCCAATACCGGCCAGCTCACCGCGGTCGGCGTCATCACCCTGGTAGTGACGGTATTGATCACCCTGCAGGGCGTGGAAACCAGCTTCAACCGGATCTGGCGGGTGAAGGCGGCACGCCCGCAGATCTCCCGCTTCCTGGTGTACTGGACGGTGCTGACCTTGGGCGCGCTGGTGGCCAGCGCGTCGATCGCGGTGGTGACCAGCGTGTTCGCTTTGGACATCTTCCGCACCGTGTCGGGCGCGTGGCTGCAGCGCAATCTGGTGGGGCTGGCGCCGTTCGTCATCGAGCTGCTGGCGTTTGCCACCATCTACCGGGTGGTGCCGCACCGCACGGTCAAATGGCGCCATGCCTTCGCCGGCGCGCTGCTGGCCGCGCTGCTGCTGGAGGTCCTCAAGCGCCTGATGGCGTTTTATCTGGGCAGTTTCGATGCCTACGAGCGCATCTACGGCCAGGTGGCGTTCTTCCCGATCCTGCTGCTGTGGATCTACATGGCGTGGGTGTCGGTGCTGCTGGGCGCTTCGTTTGCCGCCTCGGTTTCGGCATTCCGCTACCAGCCGGCGGCCATGCGCCTGCCGGAAGGCTATGAAATGTACGGACTGTTGCGTCTGCTGGGCCGCTTTGCCCAAGCGCGGCGCGACGGGAAGGGATTGCACAGCGACGAGTTGCAGGCGCTGGAACCGTGCCTGACCGACAGCCTGGTGCAGCAGATGCTGGGGCAGCTGACGGAGATCGGCCTGGTCATGCGCGCCGAAACCGGTGAATGGCTGTTGGCGCGGGATCTGGATGACCTGACCCTGGCCGAACTTTACGAAGCCTGCCAGCTGCGCGTGCCAATCTCCGAGGCACGCCTGCCATGCCGCGACGATGCGCTGGGCGCAGCCGCAGCAGCCGCAGTGGACGAGCTTCGCCTGCCCCTGCGCGAGCACCTCAGGCGCAGGGTCGGCAGCCTGTATGACTTTCCCAGGGAGGACACATGAAGAAGCGCTACCTGCTGGCCCTGATCCTGGCCTGCGCGGTGTTGGCCGCCTGCCAGCGTGAAGACTCATCGCCGGCTGAGCCGGTCGCCGCACCGGAGTCGCCGGCGGCGACGGTTTCAGAGGAACCGGGCGAAAGCCGGGCACCCACCGTGCCTACGCTGCAGTTGCAGACCCTTGACGGAGCGCAGTACGACCTGGCCGACCATCGGGGCAAGTGGGTGGTGGTGAATTTCTGGGCCACCTGGTGCGCGCCGTGCCGCGAGGAAATGCCCGAGCTCTCGGCGCTGGCCAGCATGCGCGAGCACATCGAGGTGGTGGGGCTGGCCTATGAGGACATCGAGGAGGATGCGCTGCGCGGCTTTCTCGAGCAGTATCCGGTGACCTATCCGATCGCGATCATCGACGTCTACGATCCGCCGTCGGACTTCGACACGCCGCGGGGACTGCCCATGACCTACCTGATCGCCCCCGATGGCAGCGTGGCCAGGCAGTTCCTGGGGCCGATCAGCGCACGTGACATCGAGGCCGCGATCGCCGAAGCGGGTGGACCGGCGCTGGCAGGAGAGGCCTCGGAGCCGGTGGGGTAAAACCGGCCCCCGAACCTTCCGCTACGCGGTTGCCGGCTCTTCTTCGAACGCCGGGTAGTCGGTGTAGCCCGCCGCCCCGCCGCCGTAGAAGCTGCCCTCGTCGGCATCGGCCAGAGGCCAGCCGTTGCGCAGGCGATCGACCAGGTCCGGGTTGGAGATGAACGGACGGCCGAAGGCGACCATGTCACCGAACCCGTCGTGCAGGTCGGCCTCGGCACCAGCCCGGTCGTAGTTGCCGGCGATGATGAAGGTGCCCCCGCAGGCGGCGCGGAACTCCTTCAGGAATTCGCGTCCGGCATTGGCCAGCACGCTGCCGCGGTTGCTCAGGTGCACGTAGGCCAGCTTGCGCTGCTCAAGCTCGCGGGCCAGCGCCATCCAGGTGTCCGACTCGCCGTCGAAGGCGGGCATGTCGAAGATCCGGTTGAACGGAGACACCCGCACGCCGGTCCTGTGGGCGCCGATGGCCGCGGAGACGGCATCGACGGTCTCCAGCAGCAGGCGCAGGCGGTTGTCGATATCAGGGCCGCCATAACGGTCGTCGCGCGTGTTGAGGCCGCCATTGATGAACTGTTCGAACAGGTAGCCGTTGGCACCGTGGATCTCGATGCCGTCGAATCCGGCCTCGATCGCGTTGCGTGCCGCGGCCACGAAATCGGCGACGATGCCGGGGATTTCATCGGTTCGCAGCGCCCGCGGCGTGCTCACCGGCATTTGCCCCGGGGTGCCGTCTTCGCGGTAACCGAAAGCGTTCACATCCTTCGCCGCCACCGCGACCGGCGCCACCGGCGCGCGCTCGTAGGGCTGCACCGAACAGTGCGCCACACGGCCCACGTGCCAGAGCTGGGCGAAGATGGCGCCGCCGCGCTCGTGCACGGCGGCGGTCACGGCCTTCCAGCCCTGCACCTGCGCGGTGGTGTGCATTCCGGGCGTGAACAGATACCCACGGGCCTGCTCGGACACCTGGGCGCCCTCGGTAATGATCAGGCCGGCGCTCGCGCGCTGGCCGTAGTAGGTGGCGGTCAGAGCATCGGGCACCGTGCTCGGCACGCGCGAACGGGTCATCGGCGCCATCACGATGCGGTTTCGCAGCGGCAGCCCGTGCAGGTCGAAGCTCTTGAACAGTGTGGACATTGGGTGGAATCCCGGAAATTGGTAACAGATGGGCCCAATTTACGGGGTCTGGCCCGGCTTGTGGCGCTGACTGATGGAACGCAAGGTCCCGCCGCGCCTGATTCCCGCGCGTGAACTCAAGGGTCCTGTGCATCGCGCAGGCGCGCGGCGCGCTCCGCCTGCGCGGCATCCAGCGGCGGTGGTCGGGCAGTTGCAGGCTGCACCTGATGCTTCCATCCCGGAAGTCTGGTCACCGCTTCGGCGGCCTTCAGCAGGCCGTAGTTGATGCCCAGCAGGATGTAACCCCCGCTGAGGGACACATCCTCCACGCTGGGTGGCTCGTTCCAGTGGCGCTGGAACGTGTTGGCGTCCGGATCAAACAGGGGCCGGAATGCGAACGGATCAACCCACTCCGGGCGCTTGCCGACCACGCGGACGGTGTCGAAGTTGGTGACCGCGGCGGACGGGTCTTCCGGCTCAGTCTGAGTGGCACCGGCGATGCCGTCACCGTGGGATCCGTCCTCTTCCTGCGCCTGGGCACGTTGGCCGGACAGGGAAAGCAGCAGCAGGCAGGCCAGCGCCAGTCGGCACCACAGGTGCCGCTGCGTTGCACTGTCCCGGGCGGCTGCCAGCCTGATGGCCTATTCCTTCAGGCGGGGCCGGAGCGTGGACAGGTTGCAGGGTCCGGTGCGTGCATCCAGCTGTTCGCGGATGATCTTTTCCCAGCCGGTGCGGCAGGCGGAAGTGGAGCCCGGCAGGCAGAACAGGAAGGTGCCGTTGGCCACGCCCGCGAACGCGCGCGACTGCAGGGCGGAGGTGCCGATCTCTTCGTACGAAAGCGCGCGGAACAGCTCGCCGAAGCCCGGCATTTCCTTGTCCAGCAGCGGCAGCAGGGCCTCCGGGGTGGAATCGCGCCCGGTAAAGCCGGTCCCGCCGGTCACGATGATGCCGTCCACCGCTTCATCGACAATCCACTGCGACACTTTGGCCCGCAGCAGGTAGCGGTTGTCGGGCAGCAGGGCACGGTCGGCCAGGCGGTGGCTTTCCGCCAGCAGGGCCTGGACCAGCCAGTCGCCGGAAGTATCGGTTTCAGGGGTGCGGCTGTCGGAAACGGTCAGCACGCAGATGGAAAGGGGAGTGGATTGATCGTTTGCGTTCATCCGGTGAGCGTAGCGGCTCCAGCGCCGCCGCGCCACGCGGCCGCTCAGTTGCCGGACGAGGCCATCTGCGCCAGCTCTTCGGCCTGGTGCTCGCTGGCGAGCCGGTCGATCAGCCCGTCCAGGCCGCCTTCCAGCACATTGGGCAGGTCGTAGACGGTCAGGCCTTCCACCCGGTGATCGGTGATCCGGCCCTGCGGGTAGTTGTAGGTGCGGATGCGCTGGCTGCGGTCGCCGCTGCCGACCTGCAGCTTGCGGGTGTGGGCGGTGGCGGCGGCGCGGCGGGTGGCCTCCGCCTCGGCCAGCATCGCCTTCAGCCGTTTCATGGCCTTGTCGCGGTTGGCGTGCTGGGAGCGCTCGGTCTGCGATTCCACCACCACTCCGCTGGGCAAGTGGGTGATGCGGATGGCCGAGTCGGTCTTGTTCACGTGCTGGCCGCCGGCGCCGGAGGAACGGAAGGTGTCCACCCGCAGGTCGGCAGGGTTGAGTTCAACCGGTTCGGTCTCGTCTTCCACCGGGATGATGGCCACGGTGGCGGCCGAGGTGTGGATCCGGCCCTGGGATTCGGTTTCCGGCACGCGCTGCACGCGGTGGGTACCGGACTCGAACTTGAGCCTTGCATAGGCGCCTTTGCCTTCGATGCGGGCAATCACCTCGCGGAATCCGCCGTGCTCGCCCTGGTTGGCTGATTCGACTTCCAGCCGCCAGCCACGGTTTTCGGCATAGCGGCCATACATGCGCAGCAGGTCGCCAGCGAAGATGGCGGCTTCGTCGCCGCCGGTGCCGGCGCGGATTTCCAGGTACAGATCGCCGTCGTCGCGCGCGTCGCGCGGCACCAGCAGTCCCAGCAGCACGCGGTTCAGCTCCTCCAGCCGGGCGCTTGCGCTGGCAATTTCCTCCTCGGCGAGCTCGCCCAGCTCGGGATCGCGACGCATTGTCTCGGCTTCGGCCAGGTCGGCGCGCGCACGCACTTCATCGGCCAGCGCGACCGCCAGCGGCTCCAGCTGCGAAAATTCCCGGGAGTAGGCGCGGAACCGGGTCTGGTCGCCGGCCACATCGGGATCGGCAAGCATGCGTTCAAGTTCATCGCGACGCTCGGCCAGCGCCTCCAGCTTATGGCGCAGGGTCGGAAGCATCGCGTGTGCGTTCGGAAGTGAGGATTCGATCGAGGGCGTGGGCCAGTTCGGTGTTGCCGCTGCGGGCGGTTTCGCGCACCGCGGCGGTGGGCGCATGGAGCAGGCGGTTGGTCAGGGTGTGGGCGAGGCGTTCGATCACCTGCTCCGGATCCTGGCCAGCGGCCAGTTGGCGACGGGCCCGTTCCAGGACGTCCTCGCGCGCGCTTTCCCCGTGTGCCCGCAGCCGGCGCAGCGGGCCGGTCATGTGGCTGACGGCCAGCGTTTCGGAAAAACGCGCCACCTGCAGCTCCACGATGGCTTCGGCGGCTTCCGCCGCTTCACGCCGGTTGCGGCGGTTGTCCTCCACGGAACGTTCCAGGTCATCCACGGTGTAGAGGTAGGCGTCCTTCAGATTGGCCACTTCGGGCGCGATGTCGCGCGGTACCGCCAGGTCCAGCAGCAGCATCGGCCGGTGCCGGCGGGCCTTCAGCGCCGCTTCCACCTGGTCGTGGCGCAGCACCGGCTCGCGGCTGGCAGTGGCGGAAAACACCACGTCAGCCTGGGCCAGGTGGCGGTCGATTTCGGCCAGCGGCAGGGCCACGCCGCCGTGGCGGGAGGCCAGGTCCTGGGCGTGGGCGAGGGTGCGGTTGGCCACCATCAGCCGCTTCACCTTGGCCTGGGACAGGTGCCGGGCCGCAAGTTCGATGGTCTCGCCGGCGCCCACCAGCAGCACGCTCGATTCATCCAGCCGGGCGAAGGACTCTTCCGCCAGCCGCACCGCGACCGAAGCCACCGATACCGGGCTGTTGCCGATCCGGGTCTCGGTGCGCGCCCGCTTGGCAGTCACGAAAGCCTGCTGGAACAGGCGGTCGAGCTGGCTGCCGAGGGACCTGGCGCCGCGTGCGATGGTCCAGGCTTCCTTCACCTGGCCCAGGATCTGCGGCTCGCCCAGCACCAGTGAATCCAGCCCGGTGGCCACCCGGAACAGGTGCCGCACCGCGTCGTTCCCCTGATGGTGGTACAGGTAGGCGCGCAGATCGCCGGCGCCGCCGGGCACGCTGCCCAGCCAGTCGACCAGGGATTCGCCCCCGTCTTCAGCCACCGCATACAGCTCGGTGCGGTTGCAGGTGGAGAGCAGGGCGGCTTCCCGCACCGAGGGCAGAGCGCGCATCTGGGCCAGCGCAATGGACAGCGCATCGCCGGAGAATGCCACCCGTTCGCGCAGGGCGATGGGGGCGCTCCGGTGATTGATGCCCAGGGCGATGATGCTCATGTTGCTGGTGTCTGGTCCGTTCAGTGGCTTGCTATAAGCTTGCTTCCGATTCCCCTATTTTACGGCCCGCCCGCCCGCAATGCCTGTTCCATATGCCAAACACCGCCTTCCAGTCCGTGGCCGGGGGCTGATCGGTCCTGTTTTGCGCAGCTGGTTGCTGGCTGCGGCCCTGGTGTTGCCAGTCGCTGCGAGTGCACAGGAGCCGGCTCCCGCTGAGGTTGGCGATGCCGTCGGTGCCACCATGGCGGCCGAGTTCTCGCTGCGTGCGGGGAAGCTGAACGAAGCCGTGCGCTGGTTCCTCCAGGCATCCGACGCCGCAGGGGGCGACGCCGCCCTGGTGGAGAGGGCGGTGCAGGTGGCACTGGTGGAGAACGACGACGTCCTGCTGGGCGAGGCGCTGCAGCAGTGGCGGGCGCTGGCGCCGGAAAGCCTGTCCATGCGCTCGGCCCAGGCCAGCTGGTTGCTGCGTACCGGACGTGACCGGCGCGCGCGCCGGGAGCTGGAGCGCCTGCTGCGCGATCCTGACCCACGCGCCTGGGGCTACGCGGTGGGCGCCTTGGGCACGGGCACCCGCGACCAGCAGGCTTCGGCGCGGATCCTGGGGCGGCTGTTGGATGCCGACGCCGTGCCCGACGATTTTCGCGCCTGGCTGGGGTTTGGCGGGCTGGCCCAGCGCTTTGGCGACGAAAAGCTGTCCAGTCGCATCGTCACAGAAGTGGTGCGGCGTTTCCCGGACGAGCCGCGCGTGGCCCTGCTGCGTGCAGCCCAGGCCAGGGAGGGAGGCGATGAAGAGGCCGCGCGGGAGGCGCTGGAGCGGATCGAAGCCCAGGCGCTGCAGTCGCCCGAGCTGCGGCTGGCGATCGCCGCCCAGTATGAGCAGCTTGAGGAACTGGAGTCCGCCGCGCGGGTGATGGCCATGGGGCCGCAGGACGAGCGCAGCTACGCCATGCGCGCCTCCCTGCTGGTGCGCGCCGAAGACAGCGAGCGCCTGGAAGAGCTGTACGACGAGCTGGCCGCGCGCGCCGACGCCCCGCATCCGGGCTGGCGCCTGCTGCTCGGTCAGCTGGCCGAATACATGGAGCGTCCAGGCCAGGCGCTGGAGTGGTACCGCAGCGTTCCCGGCGGAGTGCAGAGGGATATCGCCAGGCTGCGCGCAGCCAAGGCCCTGTTCGACCTCGATCGCCGCGAGGACGCCTTTGCCGAACTACGCGCGCTGCAGGCCGACGCCTCCATCGACGAAGACCTGCACCGGGACTCCTACCTCATGGAGGCCGAGCTGCGGCGCGAGGCCGGCGACGCGCCGGGTGAGCTGGATGTCTACGCCCGCGGCCTGGCCATCTGGCCGGACGAGGGCGCGCTGCTCTACGCACGCGCGCTGATGTGGGAGCGGCGCGACGACATCGACCGGGCGGAAGCCGACCTGCGCCGGCTGCTGGTGGCCGAGCCGGAGAACGTACACGCACTCAACGCGCTGGGATACACCCTGGCCGACCGCACCGAGCGCTACGAGGAGGCGCTGGCCCTGATTGATCGCGCACGCCTGGCGGAGCCGGGCAACGCCCATATCATCGACAGCTACGGCTGGGTCCTGTACCAGCTGGGCCGGCACGAAGAGGCGCTGGTGGAGCTGCGCCGGGCCTGGTCGATGCTGCGCGAAGCCGAGGTGGCCGCGCACGTGGGCCAGGTGCTGTGGGTGCTCGGGCGGCACGACGAGGCGCGGGAATTCTTCGAAAAGGCGCATGAGCTTGACCCTGAAAATCGGGCCCTGCTGAGATCGCTGGAATTGACGGGAGTGGAGCTGTGATTGCAGCGGGTCGGTTGCTGGCTCTGCTTGCTGCGCTCGCGCTCGCCGGCTGCGTGAGCCAGCCCGTACGCGCGCCGGATTCAGCGCTGCTGTCCGGGCCTGCGCTGGCCGCCGCCGAGGCTCGGGTGTCCGCCCGTGAGGCGCTGCTGACTGCTGCCGGCCCGGTGGCCTTCAGCGGCCGGGTGGCGCTTTCCAATGGCAGCGACGGCGGCAGTGGGCGGCTGGAGTGGTGGCAGGCGGAGCGGGAATACCGGGTCATGCTCAGGGCGCCGGTTACACGCCAGGGCTGGAGCCTGTCCGCCGGCCCTGGCGGTGCCCGCATCGATGGCCTGGACGGCGGGCCGCTGCAGGGGCCGGATCCGATGGAGCTGCTGTACGAGGCAACTGGCATGGAGGTTCCCATTGCTGCGCTAGCGGCGTGGGCTGCCGGAACCCGCGCTGATCAGGCCACATTCGGGGCCGCGCAGCTGGAGTTTTCCGCCGAAGGACGGCTGGTGCGGATTCGCCAGGGCGGCTGGACGATTGATTATGTGCGCTGGCAGCCGCCGGAGGGGCCGGGCGCAGAGGCAACGGCATTGCCGGCCCGGATCGACGCCGAGCGCGGCCAGGCCCGGGTGCGCCTGATGGTTGACGAGTGGTCGCTGGGCGCGCCTGCGCCCGGCGGAAGCTGAGCATGGGCGGGCCTGACGGGGACGGCTGGAGCCGCTGGCCGGCGCCGGCCAAGCTGAATCTCTTCCTGCGCATCACCGGCAGGCGTGGGGACGGCTACCACTGCCTGCAGACCGCGTTCCGGCTGCTCGACTGGGGCGATACGGTGTTTCTGCGTCCGCGTCCGGACGGTCTTGTCCGGATGCACGGCCCCGGGCTGGCCGGCGTTCCGGATGATTCCAACCTGCTGCTGCGTGCAGCGCGGATGCTGCAGCAGGCCAGCGGCACCGGGCAGGGCGCCGATATCGCCGTGGACAAGCGCATTCCCATGGGCGGCGGCTTTGGCGGGGGGTCGTCCAACGCCGCCACCGTGCTGATGGTGCTGAACCGGCTGTGGAACACCCGCATGGATACGCCCGGGCTGGCGGCTTTGGGCCTGCAACTGGGCGCGGATGTGCCGGTATTCGTGCGCGGCCACAGTGCCTGGGCCGAGGGGGTGGGCGAGCGGCTGACGCCGCTGGAGCTGCCGCCAGCCTGGTATCTGCTGGTGGATCCAGGGGTGCGGGTGGGAACCGCGGAGCTGTTCCAGACTCCAGAATTGACGCGCAATGCCCAGCCCGCGACAATAGCGGACTTTGTTTCGGGAGCTCCGCTCGGCAATGCGTTCGAGCCGGTGCTGCGCCGCCGCGAACCGGTCATCGATTCCGTGTTCGCCGAGCTGGCGCGCGTCGGCTCACCGCGCTTGACCGGGACGGGCAGCGGCTGTTTCGTCGAATTCGCAACCTGCGAGGCCGCCGAAGCGGCGCGCGCCGCGCTGCCAGCCGGCCTCAGGGCCTGGGTGGCGGAAGGCATGGCGCGGTCCACGCTGTATCAGGCACTTGAAAATACGGTTCCACAGGGGCGTCGCCAAGAGGTCCAAGGCACCGGGTTTTGATCCCGGCATCCGCAGGTTCGAATCCTGCCGCCCCTGCCATTCCGGCACCTTCCGTCACGGCAATCACCAATGCGCACACATCACATGAAAGAAGATCGCAACATCCTGATCTTCTCCGGCAACGCCAACCGGCCGCTGACCCAGGCCGTGTGTCGCCAGCTGGGCGCGCGCCAGGGCAAGGCGCTGGTGTCGAAGTTCTCCGACGGCGAAGTGCAGGTCGAGATCGAGGAGAACGTGCGCCGGCAGGAAGTGTTCGTGCTGCAGTCCACCTGCGCGCCTGCCGCCGAGCACCTGGTTGAACTGCTGGTGCTGGTGGACGCGCTGACCCGCGCCTCGGCCGCCAGCGTGACGGCGGTGATCCCGTACTTCGGATATGCCCGCCAGGACCGCCGCTTGCGTTCGTCGCGAGTGCCGATCACGGCCAAGGTGGCGGCCAAGATGATCGGTGCGGTCGGCACCGCCCGGGTGCTGACCATCGACCTGCATGCCGACCAGATCCAGGGGTTTTTTGATATCCCGGTGGACAACGTCTATGCCTCGCCGCTGCTGCTGGCCGACATCTGGCGCGCGCACGGCACCGACAACATGGTGGTGGTCAGCCCGGATGTTGGCGGCGTGGTGCGGGCCAGGGCGATCGCCAAGCGCCTGGACGACGCCGACCTGGCAATCATCGACAAGCGCCGTCCGCGCGCCAACGTGGCCACGGTGATGAACATCATCGGCGACGTGCGCGGCAAGACCTGCGTGCTGGTGGACGACATCATCGACACCGCCGGCACCCTGTGTGCCGCGGCCGCGGCGCTGAAGGAAAACGGCGCCAGGAAAGTCGTGGCCTACTGCACCCATCCGGTGCTGTCCGGGGCCGCGATCAGCAACATCAACAACTCCCAGCTCGACGAGCTGGTGGTCACCGATACCATCCCGCTGTCGGAGGCCGCCGAGGCCTGCGATCGCATCCGCCAGCTCAGCGTCGCCGAGCTGCTGGGCGAAACCATCCGCAGGATCGCGTTCGGCGAGTCGGTCAGCTCGCTCTACGTGGACTGAACCAATCCAGGCTCTTCTGGTCGCGGAAGAGTCATCCAGGCTGCCGTGAGGCGGCTCATCAACCAAGGTAGTAAGAAAACATGCCCATTTCACAGGTAATCAAGGTCCAGCGCCGCGAGGACGAAGGGAAGGGTGCGAGCCGCCGCCTTCGCCACAGCGGCCAGGTGCCTGCAATTGTCTACGGTGGCGATCTGCCGCCGGTCAATATCCAGCTCAGCCACAACGATGTGCTGTTGGCCAGCGAGCACGAGTGGTTCTACTCGTCGATCCTGGACCTGAGCCTCAACGATGACGTGCAGCCGGTGCTGCTGCGTGACATGCAGCGCCATCCGTACAAGCAGCAGATCCTGCACCTGGACTTCCAGCGCGTGACCGCCGGCGAGACGCTGCGCACCTCGGTGCCGCTGAACTTCATCAACGAGGAAGTCTCCCCGGCCGGCAAGCTGGCCGACGTGCTGGTCAGCCACGAACTCAGGGAGGTCACGGTCGAGTGCCTGCCGAAGAACCTGCCTGGTTCGATCGAGGTGGACCTGTCGGCGCTGGTGCTGGGCGACACCCTCTACCTGTCGGACATCAAGCTGCCCGAGGGCGTCGAGATTCCGCAGCTGGCCTTGGGCAAGGATCACGACGATGCGATCGTGACCGCGCGTCCGGCCCGCGTCGAAGTCGAGGAAGAGCCGGCAGAAGGCGAGGAGCCGTCCGCCGACGTGCCGGCAGCCAAGGTTTCCGACGAAGCCGACAAGAAGGACGAGTAAGCGCACTGCCTGCCGCGTCCCCATCGGGCGCGGCAGGTCTGCGTTTTTACGATGGCAGGACTGCGTCTTATCGTCGGGCTGGGCAATCCCGGCCCGGAATATGCACGGACCCGGCACAACGCCGGGTTCCGCTTTCTGGATACGCTCGCCGAGCGTGCCGGTGAGCGCTTCCGGCTGGACGCCAAGCTGTTCGGTGAGACCGCGCAGGTCCAGTTGGGCGGTGAGCCGGTACGGCTGCTGAGGCCGGCGACCTTCATGAACCTGTCCGGTAAATCAGTGCTTGCCGCGCTGCAGTTCTGGAAAATTGATCCGGAGCAGGCGCTATTGGCGCACGATGAGCTGGACCTTCCTGTGGGCACTGCACGGCTCAAGTTCGATGGCGGCCACGGCGGCCAGAACGGGCTGCGCGACACCATGCGCCTGCTCGGTCACGGCCGGTTCCACCGGCTGCGCATCGGCATCGGTCATCCGGGACACAAGGACATGGTCACCCCCTGGGTGCTCGGGCGTCCCTCGGCCGAGGACGACATTCTGATTGCGCGGGCGATCGACAGCGCCCTGGATGCGCTGCCACTGGCCGCGCAGGGCAACTTCATGGACGCCATGACCCGGCTCCATACACGCACGGACTAGAACTCACATGGGCATCAAATGCGGCATCGTCGGCCTGCCGAACGTCGGCAAGTCGACCCTGTTCAATGCGCTGACCAAGGCGGGGATCGCCGCGGCCAACTTCCCGTTCTGCACCATCGAACCCAACGTGGGCGTGGTGCCGGTGCCGGACCCGCGCCTGCAGCAGCTGGCGGAGATCATCAATCCGCAGAAGGTGCTGCCAACGGTGATCGAGTTCGTCGATATCGCCGGCCTGGTGGCCGGTGCCTCCAGCGGCGAGGGCCTGGGCAACAAGTTCCTGGCCCATATCCGCGAGGTCGATGCGATCGCCCACGTGGTGCGCTGCTTCGAGCACGGGGACATTGTTCACGTGGCGGGCAAGGTGGATCCGATCTCGGACATCGAGACCATCGACACCGAGCTGGCCCTGGCCGACCTGGAGTCGGTGGAAAAGGCGCGCCAGCGCGCCGAGCGGGCGGCCAAGGGCGGCGACAAGGACGCCATCGCGCGCATGCCGGTGCTCGATCAGCTCTACAAGGCGCTGTCGGACGGCACCCCGGCGCGGGCGATCGGTCTGGACGAAGACGAACGCGAACTGGTCCGCGACCTGTTCCTGCTGACCCTCAAGCCGGTCATGTACGTGCTGAACGTGCTCGAGGACGGATTCATCGACAATCCCCACGTGGACGCCGTGCGTGCCCGGGCCGAGGCCGAGGGCGCCGAAGTGGTACCGGTGTCGGCGGTGATCGAGGAAGAGCTGGCCCAGCTGGACGAAGCCGACCGGGGTGAGTTCCTGGCCGACCTGGGGCTGGAGGAGCCGGGCCTGAACCGTGTCATCCGCGCCGCCTATCAGCTGCTGGGCCTGCAGACCTATTTCACCGCCGGCGTGAAGGAGGTTCGCGCGTGGACGGTCAAGGGTGGCGCCACTGCGCCGCAGGCCGCCGGAGTGATCCATACGGACTTCGAAAAAGGCTTCATCCGCGCTGAAACCATCGCTTTCGACGACTTCATCCGCTATCGCGGCGAGGCCGGGGCCCGCGAGGCCGGGCGGCTGCGGCTGGAAGGCAAGGAATACCGGGTGAAGGAAGGGGACGTGCTGCACTTCCGGTTCAACGTCTGAGCCCGGACCTGTTGCATTCAGTGGCCTGAACAGGCATGGTGCCTCCCCCCGGAGGCTTCCGCAGCGTGCTGAAACAAGGTTTTTCGGGGAAATGAATTTCATGCGTTGACAACGGCCCGCTTTATGGTGAAAATTACGGGCTGTTTCACCGGCTACGAGAAATGTCGACCGGAGGGATACCCAAGCGGCCAACGGGGGCAGACTGTAAATCTGCTGGCTTACGCCTTCGGTGGTTCGAATCCACCTCCCTCCACCACGATGCATCACGCGGCGCGGGAGTAGTTCAACGGTAGAACCTCAGCCTTCCAAGCTGATGGTGCGGGTTCGATTCCCGTCTCCCGCTCCATTGATCTACCCGCGGTTGCAGGATTCTCAGGCAGGCAAGACAACCAGGTTCAATACGCTCACGTAGCTCAGTCGGTAGAGCACCTCCTTGGTAAGGAGGAGGTCGATGGTTCGATTCCATTCGTGAGCACCACATCACAAGCACCCCCGGTAGGGGGTGCGCGCGGTTCCCCACATCCATTCCAGTTCCGACGAGATACGCAACCATGGCAAAGGACAAGTTCGAGCGCACCAAGCCCCACGTGAACGTGGGCACGATCGGTCACGTTGACCACGGCAAGACGACGCTGACGGCGGCGCTGACGAAGGTGGGCGCGGAGCGTTTCGGCGGTGATTTCAGCGCGTACGACGCGATTGACCGCGCTCCGGAAGAAAAGGCCCGTGGCATCACGATCTCGACCTCGCACGTGGAGTACGAGTCGGAGACCCGTCACTACGCCCACGTGGACTGCCCGGGTCACGCGGACTATGTGAAGAACATGATCACCGGTGCTGCCCAGATGGACGGCGCGATCCTGGTGT